>CAZHCP010000032.1:0-16890 GCA_964531015.1 uncultured Muribaculaceae bacterium | reverse complement strand
GCTTTATCACCTCGCAATCTCTACTTAACTTTAGTTAACTATATTATACTCATTTTAATATGAAATTGCAATATATTTCTCGCTGTAATTTAAGAAAGTATGAAACTTTTTTGTGAACATCCTGTTTCAACGATACATTCTGAATTATTACATCCTTCCTTGATATTCAAGCGACTTTGCCTATGTACTTAATTGTCCGTAAAGTTTGTGCCACATCTGTAAAACGGCAACGAGGAAGATCGCGTCTCCGAGCATTCCGACTAAAAATCCGGTAAATCGTGCGCGTTCCGGCATATGATTCAGGTCGAACGCAACGGACAACACCTGCACAGCGACGACCACAACCGTGGCGATGCTCATCAGCGTCTCGACGGTGTGCAGTTGCTTTTCTTTTCGTCGCCCAATTTGATGCGTCGTTATCCCCTGACGCTTTTGCATCAGCATTTTTGTAAAGTAGATACCGTAAAACACGGCAAGCACCGTTAGTGCAAGAAATTTCATTTTCAGTCTCCACCTATTTCAGCAATTGCTCATAAGTAAACTTCCCTGCCGCGCCACGCATGAGTAGCACATCCGCTATCACCAGAGCGATTCCGAGCGCCAAGAGCAACCACGCATTGATCAGCAGGATTCCGCCGAACTGCCCAATGATAAGAGCAAGGATTGGGAACACCAAAAATACCGCTTTCTGCTGGGCTTCCTCAATGCTCTGCGCTTTGGCAGAACCTCGAACGGTGACGGCAATGCCTGCCAGAGAGAGTGCCGGTGCAATCAGAAGCATAACAACCGGCCAACTTGCGTCCGGCATAACACTGCCGCCCGTTAGCAAGATTACTTCTGTTTCCACCACCAACAACATCGCCGCGAAGGAAATGCAGGAGACTGCCATCCCCACAAACAATCCTGCCAAAATCTTGGCCTGAAACAGCTGCTTCAGGGAAAGCGGCGAATAAAGCAACGTTTCCAGCGTGTGCTTTTCCTTTTCACCCACGAAGGAACCGGCCGCCATGACGGACGATGCCATAATGGGGATCATCAGAAAGAAGATCGGCATTATTTTATTCAGCAGAAGCCCTAAAATGAGTTGCTGCTCGTTTCCTTCGGCAGCATCGGGGAGCATATCCAGCAATACCTGAAAATCGGAAATTGTTTCGGGTGCCAATACCGTTCCGAACACGAAAATGGAAGGCAGTACGACGGTCATCATAACGGGAACGACAAGAATGGCCGTCAGCACCCTTTTGTTGGCGGTGATGCTGCGGATATCTTTTTTGATCAGTACAAGCTGTTTGGCATTCATGCAGTTTCACCATCCTTTCCGTGGTTTTGCTCGATGAGGGTAAAATAAATATCCTCCAAAGTCGGCTGTTGCAGAGCGACCCCATAAATGTTGCCGCCGTTATCCACAATACGCTTCACAACGCCCGGTACTTCATCTTCTTCGTTTATGGGAATATCATAAATACCCCCAGCGACCATTTCGCATTCCATGTCCAGGGGCACACAGCTTGCCTTCACCCGAACCGCTGCCTTGCCGGAAACCTTAGAGCGCAGTTCCCTCAGTGTTCCCGTGGCAAACAGGTTTCCCTTGTCCATCAAACCATAGCCGGTGCAGATCTCTTCGGCATAACGAAGCTGATGGGTGCATAGGAACACCGTTTTTCCCTCTGCGGCAAGCTCGGTAATCAGCGTGTTCACATTCTGGGCGCTTTCCGGGTCAAGTCCCGATGTAGGTTCGTCCAGAAACAGAATTTCAGGGCTGTGCAGCAGGGCTCTTGCAAGAGAGAGCCGTTGGCGCATACCGGTAGAATACGTGGACAGCTTTCGATTCTGTGCATCAGACAAATCCAGTCGCCGCAGAAGGTCGGTTGCCCTCTTTGCACAGTCAGACCGATTCATGCCGAACAGGGTACCGTAAAACATGAGATTTTCCATGCCCGACAAGTGATCATACATCTGGGCGTGTTCGGTGATAACACCTATCTTTTGGTGCAGTGCTTCCGGCTTGAGTGTCGGATCGAGACCAAGCACCTGACTTTTCCCGTTTGTCGGTGTCAGCATACCGCACAGCAGTTTGACGGTGGTGGTTTTTCCGGCACCGTTGGGGCCGAGAAAGCCGAAAATCTCCCCCTGATTCAGGGAAAAGCTGATGTTATCCATCGCTTTTGTACCGCTTGGGTATATTTTAGATAGGTTTTCTACGGTTAAAACAATTGACATAGTTGCTCCTTTCGCATGGGCGCTTTCGTTTTGATTCCGAATGATAGGCTCGGCAGGCATCGCAATTTCCGTATCGCTCACACTTCGTTTTTTTACAGGGACAATTTGCGCCAACTACCGCAGGTCTTACAAATTCCTGCACTTCGCTTTCAAACTCAACGGTCAGTTTACCCGGTACAAAGCCCAGCTTTTGATAAAAGGCTCTTGCGGCAATACCCTCCGGTATGCCCTCCCGATAGGTGGTGACGGTGATGGCTTTGTCCGCATTCATCTGCGGCAACATGAATTCGAACATCTTCTCTGCAATGTGTTGTCTGCGGCAAACGGGGTCAACCGCCAAAAAACAAAGAATATTGTTTTCTCTTGAAAACAGGAGAACACCTACAATTTCCCCATCTTGCTTTGCGCATATCGCTTCCTGCCTGCTCATGAAATCCAGCACTGCCCGGCAATGCTCTGTCAGTGCTTCCTGCGTTTCCAATCCCGGAAATCCGCTGCTTACCGTTCGGACGAGGCGCATCCAACTATCGACATCTTTAGAACTGCCATAATCAACGGAGATCATTTTCTTTGTTTTCCCTGCATTCTGCCCCATACTTGCACAGCAGGGACATGAGAATGCACATGACACCCAGCGCCACGGAGTCACCGCCCTCAATCTTGAACGCTTCTCCACAACCGATGAATTCTGCTACGATGGAACTGACAATTTGTGCCAGAATCAATGAACCCAGCGGCACGCAGATTGTGATAATGCCGAGCCGCAGAAGCTCATTTGCCCCTGCAAGGGTGAAAGGTGTTCCTGCTGTCAGCTCATGGGAAAAGTATCTTTCCGCAAATTTTGCCGTGACCGCCTGACCGATGCAGACGATCATTGCTCCGGTCATGAGGGGATACAAACTGTTCAGGTCGATGCCTGCCCGGTTGACGATCAGACCGTAAATCGTCACGCCGCCGATTTTGAGAATACCTGTATCCGCAAAAGGCAGACTCACTATGCCGACAGCACAACCGACGATGCCGATGATGCAACAGATATACACGATTTTACTGAGTATCTTTCCGATTTTGGAGAGGGTTTGAATGGTATTTAGAGTTTTCATACAGATTTCCTTTCTGCGTTTTTACAATTCGTAAGCCACGCATCTAAAAATGCCATCTGCTCCGGCGTGTGGAACCAGTGTTCGCCGTTTTCCATAACGGTCAGGCTTGCATCGTGGCTATTTGCAAAAGCAGTGATCGTTTCAAAATCGGTCAAATTATCCTGCCCACCGTAGAGGATTTCGGTAGGTACAGTCCAATGAATTGGGTAACTGCGGACATAGCAAAGATAGTCCCACGACAGCGTTTCACCAAAGGCGGTTTCAATCGTGCCCTTTTCCCTCAGCTTGTCCTCGGATACATTTGCCCACAGCATCATACTGCAAATCAGTTTCTCCATATTGACGATAGGGGAAATGAAATATGCCTTTGCGATTTTTTCTTGTGGTAATGCACACATGGAAAAGTATGCGCCGATGCTGTTGGCGATCAAAACAACGCTACGATATCCCGCCGAAAGCGTTTGAAACGCCGCCCCAAATTCTGCTTTTGCATTCCAAGGTGTTTCGGCACTGTAATCCAGTCCCACGACATCGCAATGGGGAAAAAGGGGCTTATAATGCCCGGCTTCTTCTGCCGTGCCGCCCTTGCCGTGGATGTATAAAATCAAAGTGTTGTTCTTCATCTTATTTATTCCGCAATCTGAAAGTGCTATGGTACAGCAGCGACAGAGAATTGCAGCCCAGTGCAACAGGCAGTGTCCAGTCTTTTTCGTAACCGAAAATTGCAAGGCACAGGAAAATAAGCCCAGCAAGCCCAAGGGCAGTGCTTGCGATCATCAGAAACTTACGCCATAAAATTTCCATTTTAGCATTCTCCTCCATAGAAATTAGCTTCTCGACCTCATAGTCACATTGTTCATTGGCGTTTTTTCCAATTACCTTCTCTTGTAGACCACGATTTCCGGATTTGCACCATTTTCCCCGTAAGCACAGATGAGGACAAAGTTTTCCCGTGCGATTACACCAAAACAACTTTTTCCGCTCTCGTCAAAGAGATTTTTGACCTGTGCGCCCAGATATACCTCGTCATCCTTCAAAAACTTCACCATACCGCCGGGAACGGGGTACTCCAGATTGACAAAGCTGCCCACCAGCGGATACAGCTCCGTAACGGTTTCCATTCCCTCAATGTTTAAGCCGTTGATTTCATCCATTAACTCTTTTTTGAATGCCAGCCAGCTCTCCATGCCGCCAGTCAAAATGTACTTTGCCACATAGCATTGCTTGCCAAAGGGACAGCCTTTGGTTTCGGCACAGCCGGGGCATACTTCTTTTGACGGACATTCGGTGCAATTTGCACCGCAGATCGATTCTTTCATTTTTAATCCATAACCTCCGTAATGTCTATCTGATATTCGCTGTTTTTCGTTTTGATGATGATTTCATTCACGGTTCCGTCCGTGGGTATCGTGATATCAAAGTCACCGTTTTCGAAAATACCGAACACGCCGCTGAACTTGAAACCGACATAGATCGTGTCGTCAACCTGTTCTGCGTAGTAGCCCAAGAATCCCTGTGGGAACGAGCCGGGATAAAAGCCACGGATATGAACCTGATTTTCTTCAACGGTCGCCTCCTTAATTCCGGCGCTTTCGCAAGCTTTGAAGCCGAAAAGCTTCCAGCCATATCTGCCGGCAAGGAAAACCGCCGCCAGAAGAAGTATAACACAAAGCAAAATAACAAGAATTCGTTTTACAATTTTCATTTATTTTCTCCTTTTTTAAGTTTTTCCAAAGCTTCCTTCAGCAAGCTAAGGAAAATTTCGGACATCATCGTTTCTACCTCCTGCATGGTAAAATTGCAGGTTTTCGAGGCGCACAAACAAGCGATACCATGTGTGTATATCCACAAATGTCTGTACAGTCGCTCAGCCTGCGCTTCGGTTACAGGGTAATTTTCGGTAGCGGAGGAAAGAATACGGTCGTAGCTGTCCTCCAGTACGGGTAATGCCGCGCTGAAAGAAGGTGTCCCCGGCATCTCGTGCATAAAAAGTAATCTGAAAAGTTGAGGCTCCTCCATGGAAAAGCGGACGTATTCCTCGCCCACGCCGCGGAAAGGCAGCTTTTGCATCAAGCCTCTGTCCACATAACTTTTGTAAATCCCCTTGGCAGAGTCCACGACGGCGTCCTGTACTTCCTGCATTGAATCAAACACCGTGAAGATCGGTGTGGCAGAGGTGTTCAGCGCATTTCCAAGCGATTTCGCGGTCAAAGCGTCGATTCCCTCCCGCGAAACAATGTCCAAAGCCGCGGCAATGATTTGTTCTTTTGTATATTTCGGTTTCGGCGGCATAATAGTCCTCCTTTTCATAAAACAGTCGTTCTGTAACATACGTTTTGTAACGTCAATTCTATTATACTCGTTTGCATTTCCGTGTCAATAGGTTTTATAAAAATTTTATCTCAAATATGCAAAAAGGCTTTGTTAAAAACAAAGCCTTTTTATTTTTATTCGTTGATTTCCGCGATTTCGCCGCGTTTTTTGTAGATGTGCTTTTCGGGAATGAAGCCGCGAACGCTCGAAAGCGGATAAACTCTCGCGTCACGACCGATGACGGTACCGGGGTTAAGCACGCTTCCGCAACCGACCTCAACGTTATCGCCTATCATGGCGCCAACCTTTTTGCGTCCGGTTTCAACGTCTCCGTCCGGAGTGTGAATCGAAACGAGCTTTTTGTCACTTTTGACGTTCGATGTTATTGAGCCCGCTCCCATGTGTGCCTTATATCCGAGCACAGAATCACCGACGTAATTATAATGCGGCACCTGAACCTTATCGAAAAGAATGACGTTTTTCAGTTCTGTTGAGTTACCGACAACCGCCCCCTCGCCCACTATCGCTGAACCGCGAATGAACGCGCAATGGCGAACCTCCGCATCGGCGCAAATGATGCACGGCGCACCTATATATGCCGTCGGCGCAACCTTTGCGGACTTTGCAATCCACACGTTTTCGGCAGGAGAATCATATTCGTCCGCGGAAAGCGTTTGACCGATCGCGATTATCGCATCGCTGATCTTCGGCAGTACCTCCCACGGGTATTCGCAGCCGTCAAAAACATCTGCCGCGACCGTATGTGTAAGGTCAAAAAGTGCATTTACAGACAAATATTCATACTTCATGGCGTCACCTCAGTTTTTTGCGGCATAGCCTTTATTTTTGATCATTTCGATGACCGAATTGACGTAATGCTCGCAGAGATCGAGGTCCTCACCCTCCGCCATAACGCGGATGAGCGGTTCGGTTCCGCTCTTTCTGAGAAGGATACGTCCCGTATCACCGAAATCCTCCGTGATCTTTTCGATTCTCGCCTTGATGTCGGGATCGGAAAGGACCACCGCCTTATCGGACACACGAATGTTTCTGAGAACCTGCGGATATATCGTAACCGCGGAAGCAAGCTTTCCGAGCGTCGTCTTACGTTCAAGAACTTCCTCCATAACCATAAGCGCGGTAAGGATGCCGTCGCCCGTTGTTGCGTATTTTTGAACTATTATATGACCGGACTGCTCTCCACCGAGCGAATAACCGTTTTTGAGCATCGCCTCGTAAACGTATTTATCACCGACAGCGGTTTGAATCGTGTTTATTCCGACTTCCTTGCACGCCTTGTGCAGTCCTGCGTTAGACATGACCGTTGTCACAAGCATATTACTTTCGAGTCCGCCGCGACGCTTGAGCATATTCGCAAGAATATACATAATTTTATCTCCGTCCACTACATTTCCGTTTTCGTCAACGGCTATGCATCTGTCCGCGTCTCCGTCAAAGGCGAAGCCGATGTCGTAATGATTTTCCTTTACATAAGCAGAAAGGTACTCAATATGAGTCGAGCCTGCGTTACGGTTGATGTTTTGACCGTCCGGCTGAGCGTTGATGACGGAAACCTGAGCGCCGAGTGCTTCGAAAACAGCGGGAGCTATCATCCAAGATGCGCCGTTGGCGCAGTCAAGTGCGATTTTTTTGTTTCTGAACGACTGCGTAACAACGGAGATCAAATATCCGACGTATCTGTTTCTGCCTGCAACAAAGTCAATAATCGCGCCGACACGCTCCTTATGTGCGAGCGGAAGATCGCCCTCAACACCAAGCAAATTGAGCTTACCGTCAAGATATGCTTCAACAAGCGCAAGAGTTGAATCATCCATTTTCTCGCCGTAGCGGTTTATGAGCTTTATGCCGTTATCGTAATAGGGATTATGCGATGCGGAGATCATAACACCGCAATCGAATTCATCAAGTCTTGTTACGTAAGACACACTCGGCGTAGTAGTTACGTGAAGCATATATGCATCCGCGCCGGACGAAGTGATACCTGCCGCGATCGCGTATTCAAGCATATAGCTCGAACGTCTCGTATCCTTACCGATCGCAATGCGCGGACGATAGTTTCTGTCCTTGCATCCGGAAAGCGCGCTTGCGTAATACCAACCGAGGAAGCGACCGATCTTGAACGCCTGTTCCGCTGTCAGATCCGAGTTTGCTTCGCCTCTGAAACCGTCCGTACCGAAATATTTTCCCGAAACGAGCTTATTTGCGTCCTCGTCATCCTTTGCGGAAATTTCAATTTCATCGCGGATGAGTTCGTCCGTAGATATTCCGAACAGCGAACAAAGTTGAAGAATCTTGTCTATTCTCGGATCGGACTGACCGACCTCCCATTTCGAAACAGACTGACGCGAAACATCAAGATAATCCGCGAGCTCTTCCTGGGACATGTTGAGTTTATTTCTGAGATATACGATTTTATCTGCCAATTTCATAGTTTTTCGCTCCTTTACATAGGAATCAACTTATTACATCGGTTATTATAATACGATAATATGAACAATGCCACCAATTTTTGTAAATATAGTTTCGCAACTTTTAAGCGCAATTGCGTCGGAAGTAATATTCAGACGCAGTTTTCGCATCGTTTTCACGTAAAAAATGCCAAATCGCTCCGTTTTGCAACCAACGTCAGTTGCGTTCGTTTCCTTTGTTGAGTATCGGCTTGCCGTAAAGCTCGTCAAAGTCTCCGCCTTGGTTAAGTGCGTCGAGCAACTCGGTCATCGCCTTCTCACCGCCGTAAGTTAAGAGCCAACAGCCGATCTCGTGCTTGCTCATAACGTAATGAAAGAGCGTTTCGGATTCATCGTCGGAATAAAAATCGGTTTCGTCTGAAAAAGCCGAAAATTCAGGGAATTCGGACATATTTTTCGTATATTCGAGCATAACACTCCAGCGATATTGCGTGTCGTAATCCGCTTGAAGCGCTATGCCCTCGTCAAACCACGTCGGAACTCCGCGCTTAAATGTTATTTTACCGTTGTATAAACGCTTGTGAGTCTCCGCGTGCATCAGCTCGTGTGCCGTAACGTCCACGTTGAAACTGTCCGCCGAGACGGATATATACGAATACACGTCCCAGACTGCGAAAGTGATTATGTCGTGTTCACCGCCGATGCGCTTCAGCTTTTGCTCGTTTTCGGTTATGATCAGGCACGGAGAGGAGGTTATTTCTCCGAAGAAGGTTTCAACTCGGTCGCGTGCCGCAAAGACAACAGCGCAAGCATCTTCGACGTCGCCGCTGTAATCGTCATCAAGCCACACTCCGTCAAGTATTTCGTGATAGCCGTGCCACGAAACTGTCATTCTGTAGCCGCGCGGCGTAAAAAACACAAAATATAAAAATGCGGAAACGCACAAAAGGAGCGCAACGAACGCGATGATCAGAGTTTTTAGCGGCTTTTGTCTTTTCACGTTGCACTCCTTTTATTCATTAAAGATCGTATATCTTAGTATACTTCTTTTCGAGATAATCCGTATAATAAGTCGGGTTAAATTTCTCACCCGTTGCGTTTTTCAAAAGCACATCCGTATCATACATACAGCCGTGACGGAAGATATGCTCCTCAAGCCATGCATTTACGGGTGAAAGATCGCCTGCCTCGGTCACAGCGGCATCAATGTCAAACTCCTTGGACATTGTATTATAGAGCTGTGCGCCGTATGCGGAGCCGAGGGCGTAGGACGGAAAATACCCGACAGAACCGCCGGACCAATGCGAATCCTGAAGAATGCCTCTGCTGTCGTCGGGAACGTCGATTCCGAGGTAATGCTTATATTTTTCGTTCCATACCGCAGGCAAATTTTCGGCGGTATATTCGCCGGCGATCATTCCCTTTTCGATTTCGTAACGGATCATAATGTGAAGCGAATAGGTGAGGTCGTCCGCTTCGGTTCTGATGAGCGAAGGCTCGCTTCTGTTCGCCGCAAGGTAAAGCATTTCCTCCGTTACATCGGCGAAATTCTCCGGGAAAAGCTCGCAAAGCTTGGGGTATATCATCTTAACGAAGGTTTTGCTTCTGCCGATTATGTTTTCGTAGAAGCGCGAGATCGTTTCGTGCATCGCCATCGACGCACCACCCGACAAACCGGTTCCTTCGTATTCGTCGCCCGAACCGAGTTCGTAAAGCGCGTGACCGCCCTCGTGAACGACGGAATAAAGCGAGCTGAGCAGATCGTTTACGTAATAATGCGTCGTAACTCTGACGTCGTGCTTATTGAAATTGAGAGAAAAGGGGTGTTCTGTTTCGCCTATTGTGCAATATTTGCGGTCGATTGCCATCTTTTCCATGAGGAAATCCGAAAATTCTTCCTGAAGATGCTTTGGATATTCGCGGAAAGCGAATGCGTTTTCGATTTGCGGCTTTTCCGATATTTTATGAACAAGAGGAACTATCGCATCACGGAGCTTACCGAAAAATTCGTCGCATTTTTCTTTTGTAAGACCTCTTTCGTATGTGTCAAGAAGCGTATCGTAAGGGTCGGTTTCGGGCTTATAGTAAAGCGCGAACTTTTTTTGCGTGTCGAATATTTTTTGCAGATACGGCGCAAAAATCGAGTAATCGTTCGCGGATTTTGCCTGTTTCCAAGCAGGAACAGCCTCGTTTACAAGTACGGAAAAAGCAACATACTCGTCCTGCGGTATGCTTTTCATATAGTCGCTTTGTCTTTGATATTCCGTGATCTCACGGCGCATTTTGTCGTCAAGCTCGTCCTTGTGCGAAACGAGATATTCCGTCGCCTCAAGCATTTCGGGAGATGTTTCGATCTCATAGGTAATGTTGGAAAGAATCTCCATTGCCTCGTTTCGTTCTTTTTCTCCGCCGACGGGCGCAACAGTCTGCGCGTCATAATACACCGCCGTCGTTGCGAATCCGTACGCGGCGAGCGTTTTTTTCACTCTTTTATAAGTTTCGAGTGCGGTTTTGATGTCCATAAATTTCTCCTTATTGATGTTAATTATCGGCAAGCACGGGGAGTGACGGATCGTAATGCTCCATCAACTCAAGCTTGAATTTATTTGCGTAATGTCGGCGGTCTATTTTTGCCTTAAGCTCTGCGTCATCGCAAATTCCCGTTCTTATATAGCGATCAAGCATTGCATAGGTAAAGCCGATGTTATCCTCGTCGGTTTTGCCGGTTAATCCGTCCGACGGAGCCTTATCGACAAGGCTTGCAGGCAGACCGAGAACACGGCCGACAGCCTTTACTTCATCAACCGTAAGCAGCGCAAGCGGAGAAACGTCGCCCGCCGCGTCACCGTAACGTGTACTGTACCCGATCCAATCCTCGGACAAATTGCAAGTATTGATAACACGTCCGTTATTTGACTGCGAAATGCAGTAAAGCGCGGACATACGCAGCCTCGGTGCAAGATTTACAAGGCTTTGCTCACTTATATTCGGCACAGATGCCTTAACGGAATCTACTATTCCGTCATACGCCGACTTAATGTTAATAACATGATACTTGATCCCGAGGTGATTCACAAGTTCGTACGAGGAAGCGATGTCACTTTGCTCACCGTTCGGCATCAGCACTCCGATCACTTTATCACGTCCGAGCGCACGAACGCAAAGCGCGGCAGCAACGGAACTGTCCTTTCCTCCGGAAATTCCGATCACGGCATTACAGTCGTTTCCGTTTTTCGAAAACCAATCTCTGATCCACAAAACAAGTTCATCAGCAGTTTTTACAGCGTCAAACATAATTATATCTCCGAACACAACATAATATAATATATTTAAGTATATCACAAATAAGCGCTTAGCACAACCAAAACTTATCCGATTATACGCTTGACTGAGATTTATCTTTATGATAAAATCAAAAAAACATGAAAAGGAGCAATTTATGTCTAAAAGGAACGTTTTTCGTGCAGTTATATACATATTGATCGCGATCAACATCGCTTTTATTTGGTCTATGTCGATGTATTCCAAGGAAGAATCGGGAGATCAAAGCAGCACCGTTGCCGAAATATTGCTCTCTGTTTTTACCGTTTTACGAAAAATCCCCGATGAAATCTTCGAAAAACTCGTTCGTAAACTCGCTCATTTTTCGGAGTTTGCCATGCTCGGCGTTCTTTCGGCGTCGGCACTTTGGGAGCACACAGACAGAAAAAAGCTTTCATTTTCCTCGCTTGCCTTTGTAACCTTGCTGATGTGTTTCTCTATCGCTTCGACGGACGAAACAATACAGCTTTTCACCAATCGCGGCTGTCAAGTCAAGGACATTTTGCTTGATTTTTCGGGTGCGCTGTTCGGATTTTCGATAATCTCCGTTGTCCGCGCCATGCTTTTGCAATTCAAAAAGTCAAACTCAAATTAAACCGTCTCTGCCGAGGCGGTCTTTTTTATTTCGGCGGCATAATCGCGGCAGACGGCAAATATAGTGTACTATGAAAACGAAAACAAAACCGACAAAAACCGCGGAAGGCTTCAGGCGTGCGGTGGAGCTTTTGCCGTACTATTTACGTCACGCGATACAGTGTACCATCGCGGAAAATTCGCTTTTCGAATGCGAGATCACGGACATACGCCTCAGACGGGACGGAATTTGCGTCGTCTCCGTAGGCAAGCGATCATATCCGCTGATCGGAGTTTTCCTCTCCGCACGCAAGCTGGACGAGATGATTTTTTCATTTTGCGAGGGTTCGCTCTACGCTCATGCGGACACGATTCGCGAAGGTTACATCACATCGGGCGGCATACGCATCGGCGTTTGCGGTCGCGCCGTCACGGACGGGGACAGACTGCTCTCGGTCTGTGAATGTTCCTCGATTGTGATCCGCATTCCGCACGACGTTCCCGGCTGTGCAGACGAGCTGTACGCGGTGTGGAGGCGGAATCACCGTCGCGGAATATTGATATATTCGCAGCCCGGCATCGGCAAAACGACGATCTTGCGCGATTTCATACGTTTGCTCACGCTTGACGGGCATCAATTCGCCGTAATTGACGCTCGCGGAGAACTTCAAAGCGCGGCAAAATCCGCATCTGCGGACATTCTCACGCAATATCCGAAAGCTGAGGGCATTCGTTCTGCGGTGCGTTCGCTGTCACCGGAGTTTATCATTTGCGATGAGCTTTCCGGCAAAAACGACGCGGAAGCGGCGCTGTATGCGCTTTCGTCCGGAGTACCGCTTATCGCAACGACGCACGCAAATGACCGAACCGAGCTTGCAATTCGCCCCGATCTTAAGCCGTTACTTGAAAGCAGCGCCTTCGCTTTGACCGTAGGCCTACGCCGCGCGGATGGAAACAGCGAATTTGCTCTTGACATAAGTGAAGCAAAATGAACGTATTTTTCATCAAACTTTGCGGCTGTGCGATACTCGCGGCGGCAGCGGCACATTCCGCGTTCCTATACAAACACTCGCTTCAAAAACGGCTTCTTTTCGCGCAGGATCTCTTAAAATTCGTACGTTTTGCGTCCGACGCGATAAAACATCGCTCCCTTCCCGTAGCGGAGATTCTCCGCGAATATGCCGAAGCGTCGGGGACGGATTGGGGGCAGTTTTACTTTTTTGCAGCCGATACTTCGCTTCGCGACGCAATCGAAAAAGATAGCGATCCGGACGAAAGAACAAAAACGATTATGCTTGATTTTTCAAGCGAGTTCGGGCGCGGATACATTGATTCGGAGATCAGGCTTTGCGAACTGACCGCGACTCGACTTGCAGAACAATGTGCGACGCTCGAAGCCGTAACAAACAAAAAAATCTCGGTTTTTCGCGCCGCAATCATATTTGCAGTCTCGTCGCTGATCTTACTGATCCTCTGAAATAAAATTTTTTCACGGAGGTCCCCAATTGGACACTGCCCTCTTACTCAAAACAGCCGGAATCGGATTTATCGCGGCGGTTTGCTGCCAAATTCTTTCGCGCTCCGGACGGGACGAGCAAGCAACGCTCGTTTCCGTCGTCGGAATCATTATCGTCATTTTAATGATGTCGGACCAGCTATCAAAGCTTTTTTCAACGCTTACGGAGATATTCGGCTTATGATTCGCGTTTGCGGGATCGCATTTGCCGCCGCTTTTGCGTATTTCATCCTCGGCGAATTTAACCGGCAAAGCGCAAAAATCATCGTAAGCGTTGCGTTCGTTATCATTTTCGCGGCATTTCTCTCGTCTCTTTCCGACTTGTACGGTCAAATTTCAGATTTGCTGTCCGAAACCGAGCTATCCGAATACGCGTCACTGCTTTTTCGCGCCGTCGGGATCATATTCGCGTCGGAAGCAACGTCCGAAATCTGCAAAACGCTCGGAGCGGACTCCTGCGCCGTGGGAATAGACTTCGCCTGCCGCGCCGAGCTTTTGATTTTGCTGCTCCCGTCAGTCGGAAAGCTGTTTTCGCTTGCGACTTCACTTTTATGAAATTAAAATTTACTTTTATTTTCGCATTTATAATAATGTTGCTTTTCACCGTTCGCGCAAACTGTTCCGAGCTTGATGACGCGATTCCGCCGTCTGTGGCAAACCGATTGCCGGATGAAATAACCGACATTGACTCAATTGGGACGGACAGCTTCGGCTTCGATTACATCTTCGGTGAGCTTTACGGCGACTTCCTTTCCGCGCTGTCTCCTGCAACAGTCTCACTTTCGACGCTTTTGGGAATGCTGATCATCACGGCTTCGGCAAAGCTCTTTTGCCCGGACAAAAAGGACTCAATTTCAACGGTTTCGTCCGTCATCATCGGAATTTACGTCATAAGCGCCGAAACGAAAACAGCCGTTACCATTGAAACGTTTGCTTCGTCCGCATCCACATTTGTCACCGCGATTACGCCGATCCTTTCCGCGCTGCAATTTTCAAGCGGATGCACACTGACGGGAACGATAACGTCCGCAAGCTTTCTGTTTTTCTCCGCAGTGACGGAATTCATATCGACGTACATATTCATCCCGATATACAAAGCCTCGCTCGGATTTGCCGTCATCGGTACTGTGGGGCACGGTGCGGCGGCGCATATTTTCAAGGTAATCAAAGAGATTTTCACGTTTGCGCTTTCCGCGCTTGCAGTAGTGTACATTGCCGTTCTGTCGTATCAGACAAGCCTCGCCGCGGCAACGGACACGGTTGCGGCTCGCAGTCTGAAGTTCGCCCTTTCAAGCTCCGTTCCGATCGTAGGAAGCGCACTCGGAGATGCAGTCAGGACGACGGCATCCGGTTTGTCCGTGATCAAAAGCTCGTCCGGCGCGCTCGGAATAGTCGTTATGATCCTGCTCACCTCTCCCGTATTGACGCGACTTTTGCTTTCATCCGCTGTTTATTCCGTGCTTTCCGTCGCGGCAAAACTGATCGGCTGTGACACGGAAAGCGAAATGTTCGATGAAATGAAAAACGCAGTTCGCTTTGCAATCGCAACGCTGTCGATCATTTGCGTCGTATTCATCATTTCAACCGCGATTTTCATCAAAACAACTCCCTCTCTTGCCACATGAAAGCATATCTTACCTCAATTATGGCGATTTCAATCGTGTCTGCACTCGTGTCCCTGCTCGTACCGGACAAAAGAGCCGCGAAAAAATACTTAAAATTCACCGTCGGCATTATATCGCTTTTGGTGATCTCCGAACCGCTTTGCAATCTTTCGATGACAAGCGAAAATATCGATTTTGATTTCGCAAACGATTTCCCGACAGAAACGTCGGAAACATACCTCGACGCGATAATAAAAAATGCCGAGATCGCGATTGAAAGCGAGCTTTGCCTTGAACTTTACGAAAACTTCAAGCTTTCAGAAGAATATGCGGGGGTCGAAGTCCGCCTTGACACATCAGACATATCCGACATAACGATTTCGGAAATCACTGTCACGCTGAAAAGCTACGGTTCCTGGCGAAATTCCGCCGCAATTACGGACTTTTTCTCGAAAAAATACTCTTGCGAGGTGAAAATAGCTTATGAATAACGATATTTTCGGAAAGATTCGACGTTTCTTTTCGAAATTCAAGCTTCCGATTGCGCTTTTTACGCTCGGTGTTGCCCTTCTTTTATTCGGAAATGCTTCCCCCGAAAAAGACAGCGATTCCGATGTCGGTACAAACACATATTACGAAAACGCCGAAGTCTACACCGAGCTGCTCGAAAAAAAGATACGCTCGCTGCTTTCCGAGCTTGACGGTGTATCGGACGTGAACGTGCTTTTGACGCTTGACGGTGGCAATGAACGAATATACGCCGAAAATTCATCCGCCGGCTCGGTTGATTACCTTATAATAAACGGCAGCGACGGAGAGGAAGCGGTGCTTGTACGGGAAATTTATTCGTCCGTGCGCGGCATCGCGGTCGTTTGCAAAGGCGGAAGCACAGCCGAAACGCGACGCATCATAACGGAACTTTTGGCGGCGGCATTTGACCTGCCGTACACGAAAATATCTGTCGCCGGTACGGAATAGAAACAGTCCTCTGCGCATATAGATTAACAAAAAGCTCTTTCGGAGGTATACACCATGAAATCAGAAAAGCTGAAAGCGAAGCTTTCCTCGATCAAAGAAAAAACGCTCGCGCTCGCTCGCAAGGCAGGCGCAAAAAATCTCATAATCATGTGCGCCGTTCTCGTTTGCGGAATCGCGGTACTTCTCAATTTTATATTTGCATCTTCCGACGCCGAAACCGCAGACGGCGAATATAAGATCGACGCTGCCGCGCTTGCGGCGAAACTCGAAAGCTCCGACGATGATGTCGCGGAAAAAACGGACAAAAACGCAAACGACGATTACTTTGACTCAGCCGTACTTAACCGAAACAAAGCTCGCGACGAAGCAATTGAGGTTCTCTCTGCGGTCATGACAAGCGATTCCGCGATTGACGAGGTTAAATCTCAAGCGCAAGCGGACATATCCGCCATAGCTGCCGCCATCGAGCTTGAATCGAATATTGAGGAGCTTATTAAGGCGAAGGGCTTTGAGGATTGCGTTGCTGTCATCAACGGCGACAGCGCCAGCATCATCGTAAAAAGCGATGGTCTGCTCGCAAATGAGATCGCACAAATCACAGAAATCGTTTACGAACAGTCCGGGATCCTGCCCATAAACCTCACAATAACGGAAAAATAAACTGATTTTGCTTTACGGCAGACGGTGTGAGACTCGATTCACACCGTCTGTTTTCGCGTTTGTTTTCCAAATCCGCAAACAGGCGAGAAAAACCGAAAAAATCGCGCGTTTTTTTCGATTTTCCTCTTGACAAGCATCAAAAGTACTGTTATACTGTGTAAAGCGTTTTGCTT
>CAZHCP010000031.1:0-17759 GCA_964531015.1 uncultured Muribaculaceae bacterium | reverse complement strand
TCCCGTTGAATACAGAAATTTTTTATTGGCGAGTTAATTGTCCACTTTTTGGGGGGCAGTTCACAGTTCAAACCTTCTCCCGTCGGAGAGGACTTTGTAAAATTCTTTGTTTTTTATAAATCATCGGTGCAAAAAATTGCACCCTACGGCTAACCTTCTCCCGCCGGAGAAGGAACATGGTAAAATTTCGCTTTTTGCTTGTTTTTAAAATCAACCCTCACGTAAATTCTTTTCCGCCCGAGAGGACTTTGAAATTTTTTTTATGTCGTAAAAGTGTATAAAGTTTTTTTATCAACCCTCATCCTAACCTTCTCCCGTTGGAGAAGGAACTTAAATTTTGAGGAGGATTGAAAAGTTTTATTTATTTCTTGTGTATATATAATTTTAGATAAAAATTATTAAAATTTAAAATCAACCCTCACCTAAATCCTCTCCCGCCGGAGAGTACTTTGAAAAATTTTTCATAAAAATATAAAATTGGAGTTTTGAAATATATAAAAAAAAATAAATAAAGAAAGAAATGAAATATTTATTATTAAAATAAAGAAACATTAAAATTATATACCTTTATATCGGATTAATTTTTTGATTTTTTTATTGAACATAGCAAGTATATTTATTAAATTTGGAGTATTTTATGCAAAGAATATTTTTTATACTGCTGATTTTTATGTTTTCTATTATTGAATTAAGAGCGGACGAGGTTGAAGAGGTGCGGGATTTTTTTAACAGATATGTAGAAACCGCAAACAGTTACGGCAAAGATTATTTTGATTATTATGATACAAATGCCAAAATATTCAGGGTTGTTGAAAAAGAGGACGGCACAAAGGAAGTCGTTTCAATTCCTATTGAACGGTATAAATCGGAAACGAAGAAATCGTCAAAATTAGCAAAAATCAGACGTTATAAAAACAGATATTTAAACATCGGAATTTTCGTCAAAGGCGATGATTATATGTTGGTTGCGGAGCGTATGCCTTCAACAAGCGATTATGTTTTGCCCGCTTATTTTATTATAGGTAAAGATAATTCCAGAAATTGGAAAATAAAAGAAGAATCCATGAATACGAGAGTTTTAAAATTTTTAAAAGAAGCCGAAAAAAGTAAATCCAAATAAGCACATGTTTGCAAATTTTCTCAAATTATAAATACAAAAACTTTTTCCTTTTAAGCGAAAAAAATTTCTTCTGAATTCCAAGAAGCGACAAATCTTCGCAAAAGTGCAAGTTATCGGATTATGTTATTTTGGTCGTTTAACTGAACAATTGTCGGTTTAAATGATTTTGCTTCTTCGAGAGTCATAAGTGCATAAGCACAGATAATAATTTTATCGCCGATTTGTGCTTTTCTTGCGGCAGCACCGTTAAGACAAAAATCTTTATTGCCTTGTTTACCGGCAATAATATAAGTTTGAAATCTCTCGCCGTTATTAATGTTTAAAATATCAACCTTTTGACCTTCCGATAAATTTGCGTTATCCAAAATTTCTTTATCTATCGTAATAGAGCCGACATAATTTAAGTTTGCGTCGGTAACGGTTGCTCTGTGAATTTTTGCGTATAAAAAATCTAATAACATAATAAAACTTTCTTACCGTTATATTTTATCAAAAACAAATTATTTTGAGGTGTTTTTTTGTGATAATTTTTTTAAATAATTTTTTATTTGTTGAAGTTGTTTCGGTTTAATATACTTAAATTGTCCTTTTTTTAAACCTTCCAAATCAACCGGTCCCATGCTCAAACGTTTAAGAGAAATAACGCTGTGTCCCAAAACATCAAGCATTTTTCTTATTTGTCTGTTTAGCCCCTGATGTAATACCATTTCAAGTACGGTGTTTTTGCCTTCAAATTCAACAATTCTTGCCAGAGCGTAAGCAATTTGATTTTTTTCTATTTCAATACCTTTTTCCATAAGTACAAGGTCATTTAAGTTCAGTTTTCCTTGTGCAACAACCCTGTAAACCTTCGGAACATGAACGCTCGGATGAGCAAAACTGTTGATGAAATCACCGTCATTTGTAAGAATTAAAAGTCCTGTTGAGTCTTTATCCAATCTGCCAACGGGTTTCAGGTGTTTAACTTCTTCCGGAAGAATATCATAAATGGTTTTTCTTCCTTTTTCGTCATCGGAAGTCGTGATGTAACCTGCGGGCTTATAGTAACGAATATAAGTAAGTTCCTGTTTTTTTATAATTTTATTGCCAATCATTACTCTGTCTTTTTCGCTGACGCTATAGCCGAGTTCGTTTATGACAATTCCGTTTACTCTTACTTTCCCCGCTTCAATATATTCATCGGCTTTTCTTCTGGAACAAAATCCGCTTAATGCTATATATTTATTTAATCTGATTTTTTGATTTTTCATAATACATACATGATAACCGAACTATTTTGAAAAATAAATAACAATATACAGAATTAAAATAATTTGTTATCATATTTTAACAGGAGGAAGTATTAATGAAAAAGAAAATCGGATTAATTATTTTTTTGGCGGTTTCCATATTCTTTGGAAATCAATTAAGCACAAAGGCTGTAAATGTTGATAAAGAATACAAGAAAACTTTGTTGACGGAAATGGGATATTCTCAAAAAGATGTTTCCAAATTGAATTCCGTTGTAGGTGAAAAAGAATTGACAAAAATCATAAAAATGTATAATGAAAATGCAACGGCATACCAAATAGACGACAAGGAAAAAGGCGACAGAAAAGTATTTAATGCAATGAATCACAGAGCAAATTTTCACTTGCATACCGTTAATTCTGACGGTAGCATGACAATTCCCGAGTTGTTAAATCAGGCGGCTAAATATGCAAATAAAGTAAAATTGAACAATCCCAACGAAAAATATCCTTACATTGTTGCAATTACCGACCATAACACAACGGAAGGCGATAAAGAAGCATTGGAAATTTTATATAAAAATCCGATAAAATATAAAAACGTTAAAGTTGTTCTCGGTATTGAAATATGGTCTTACATTGAACAAATGAAATCTCAAAGCAATCGTAATTCAATTCACATGTTAGCTTGGGCTATCAATCCTTATGAAAGGGATTTCCAAAATATGTCACGTGACGAAATGGAATTTACGAAAGTTATTGATATGATACAAACTCAGCCGTTCGGCTTGGTCGGTGTTGCACATCCCGTCAGAGAAATCAGAGAAGAAAATATTGCGGAAGGCAAAGATATTTATGATTGGACGAAGGATATGTTGGATTTATACGTATCCAAAAAACAGGATAAAGCTTTGTTTACGGAAGTTTACTATCAAAGATACAGATTTGACAAAGACCCCGCATTATTGGAAGCCGTTAAAAAGGAAGCTGCACAAAGAGGCATTTATGCAACCGGCAGTTTGGATACGCACACTCCGTTTATTTATGAGTATTAATAAAAAAATCAAATTTTTGAGCGGAACCGTTAAAATAAGACGGTTCCGTTTTTATAGGGGAATATGAAAAACCGGAAAATAATGTATAATACTGAATATGGAAAAATTGATTGAAATAAATAACTTAAGTATGCACTATCCCGTAAAGAACGGTCTTTGGGGGAATAATGCCGGTTTTGTGCATGCTTTGAATAATGTTTATTTAGACATATACAAAAATGAGGTACTGGGGCTTGTCGGTGAATCCGGCAGCGGTAAATCCACATTGGGTAATTGTATATTGAAATTAATTACACCTACTGGCGGAGAGGTTCTTTATAACGGAGAAAATATTTTAAATAAATCAAATAAAGAACTTAAAACCTTCCGAAAAAAAGCACAATTAATATTTCAAAATCCGTACATGAGCTTAAACCCGAGAATGAGAATAAGGGAAATATTAACAGAGCCGTTAATAATTCACGGTGTAAAAAATAAAACGGAGATAGAAGAAAAACTGCAACAAATAATTTTGTTAATCGGTTTTAAAGAAGAAGCATTATCGAGATATCCGCATGAATTTTCGGGCGGTCAGAGGCAGAGAATTGCAATTGCAAGGGCTTTAATTTTAAATCCGGAATTTATTGTTGCCGATGAACCCGTAAGTGCATTGGATGTCAGCATTCAGGCTCAAATAATAAATTTGTTGTGCGATTTAAAAAATCAATTAAACCTTACAATGCTGTTTATTTCTCACGATTTGAGCGTTGTTAAGTATATTTCGGACAAAATTGCCGTTATGTATTTGGGTGAAATTGTCGAAATTGCACCGAAAGACGAATTGTTTAAAAATCACAAACACCCTTATACACGGGCACTTTTAAATGCGGTTCCGAAAATCGGAGAAAATTCGGGCAATAAAGATATCTTAAAAGGAGATTTGCCCTCCGTTCAAAATCCGCCGAAAGGTTGCAAATTTCACACACGTTGCCCTTATGTTACGGATATATGCAGAGTTTATTCTCCCGATTTTACGGAATGTTCGCCCGAACATAAAGTCCGCTGTTTTTTGGCTTGTAAATAAAAAATTTTAACCTGTGGAGAAAAAAAATAATTTATTGTAAAATAGCTTTATGGAAAATGTAAAATATTATTTAAAACAAACGATAACTTACCGGGTTTTAATGATGTTTCTGGGAAAAGTTAAAGAAATTTTGGAAACATTCGGAGATATTTTTTACAGATTATGTGAAGTTGTTAAATATATATTTACGCTGCAAATTAATTTCAAGCAGGTAGCGGAACAGGCTTCAAGGTTTGCTGTTGATTCGTTGCCGATAACGCTTTCAATTGTTTCAATGACGGCAATAATATTGGCAATGCAAATTGCCCCCGAAATGGTTAAACAGGGCGGTAAAGATTATATCGGAATGCTTATTTCCTTAACAATGGTAAGGGAAGTCGGTGTTATAATGTCGGGTTTTGCAATAATATCAATGATAGGTTCATCACAAGCCGGCGAACTCGCAACAATGAAGGTAACGGAACAAATTGACGCAATGAAAGCATTGAAGGTATCTCCGTTCAAGTATTTGTTTTTGCCGAGAGTATTGGCGGGATTTTTTATGATGCCGTTTGTTGTAGTTGTTGCTTCGGCGTTTGGAGTATTGGCGGGCGGAGTAACCGCTTTGATTGCTTCAAAAGATGTTACTTGGTTATGCTATATTACTTCCGTTCGGCAGGGATTATATTTAAGAGATATAAACATAATGTTGTTTAAATCGGCATGTTTCGGCGGTGCAATAAGTTTAATAAGTTCAAGTTGCGGATATGACGCAAAAGGCGGGGCAAAAGGGGTCGGTATTGCAACAACAAAAGCGGTCGTGTGGTCGTTTGTTTCGTTGCTCATTATCGACGGTATATTTGCGGTTTCGTTTTATTTTTAAAAGAAGGTAAAAATGTCTATAAAAGTTGAAAATTTAACAAAAGAATTTGACGGAAAAAAAGTATTGGATAATATTTCTTTTACGGTAGAAGAAGGTGAAATTTTATCGGTTGTCGGTTTTAGCGGTTCCGGAAAAAGTACGATTTTAAAATTGTTGTGCGGTTTGTTAACTCCCGATTCGGGTCTTATAGATATCGGTGACGGTGATGTGGCTATGGTTTTCCAATATTCGGCGTTATTTGACTCCTTAAACGTGTTTGATAACATATCTTTTGCCTTGCAGGAACGAAAAGAATTTAAGGGAAAATATACAAAAGACGAATTAAAAGAAATCGTAAGAAAAAGTTTGAATACCGTAGGTTTATCGGGAATAGAAGATAAATTCCCGCATGAACTCTCGGGCGGTATGCAAAAAAGGGTGAGTTTGGCAAGGGCAATCGTTACAACGCCAAAGTTTATATTGTATGACGAGCCGACGGCAGGGTTAGATCCGGTTGCTTCAACGGTTATTGAAGATTATATTTTGAGATTAAGAGATGAAACAAAAGCGACATCAATTGTTGTTACACATCAAATGTCAACAATTACAAGGTGTTCCGATAAAGTTATAATGCTCTATGACGGTCACATTGTGTTTAGAGGGACGCCAAGTGACCTGTTAAAACAAGATAACGAATATACAAAACAATTTGTGCAGGCAAAAATTGAAGGTCCGATGAAAATTGCTTCGGCAGGGTTTTGATTTTTATAGTAAAATATATTAAGAAGAAGGAATAATATGAAATTTACATCGTCATTTAAAGTCGGAATATTGGCAATAACCGCAATAATTATATTGATTTTTACCGTAATGTGGGTAAAAGGAAAAGCTATTTCGAGTGCCGAAAGACTTATTGTCGTTTTTAAAGACGTTAACGGAATGCGTGCCGGCAGCGGTGTTCAAATGATGGGTGTAAGAATAGGTCAGGTGGAAGAAATTAAACCCAAAATGACAGAGGACGAAAATTTTGTTGAAGTTAAATTTGTTATTACCGAACCGAATATTTCTATTCCGAAGGCTTCGGAAATATCCATTCAACAATCGGGTATTATCGGCGAACAATTCCTTGAAATTACTCCCCCGAAAGAACGTGTTTTATATATTGCACAACAGGATAAAAAATTGTTTTTGCATGCCGATGACAAAGTAGAAATGAAACTTGACGATAAAAATTATGACATCGGTAAAGTAAAAAAAATCGAAATTGTCGAAACAAATATGTTGCCTGCGTTGATTAAAGAAAACATAAAAACAAAAAATGCTTATAAAATCAAATATATTGTCGATATGCCGGGATTGGTTATGCCGGAACAAATTGACGGTAAAATTATAAAAGACGGTGATGATAAAAAATTGAGAATTGTAACCAAAACGGGCATGGATATTCCTTATCCGAAAACCGATTTACCTTACACCGTTATAGAACCTATGAGAATATCCGATTTTCTTGCCCTGCAATACAGAAGTGCGGAATCTTTGGTTGAAACAAACGAAAGAATAGCAATGTTATTGTCGGATGACGTAATTGCCGAATTAAAACAGGCTTCTTATAATGTTAACGAATTGACGGAAAAAGCCAATATCACAATGGCAAAAGCTCAGGAACTCATAGATTTGTCAAAAGCCGAAATTCAAATGTTGGCTGAAAGTATTAACGAATTAACGGATAACGTAAATAAAATTACCGGAGATAAACAGTTTGTCGCTAATATTTCAAATGCGACAAAATCGTTTGAAAGATTGTCTGACAACATATCCTCCGTATTGGAAGATGAAAAGACAAAAAAAACCTTGGCAAATATTGACATTACGGCAAAGAATGTTGCGGAATTATCAAGTTATATTAACGATATGTCTAAGGATACTCAATTAAAACAATGCATAAAACAATCCGTAGTTAAAATTAATTCGGCATTGGATAAATTGTCCGTAACTTTGGATACGGTAAATTATGTTACCGAGGATGAAGAACAATTAAAACAAACAATGGATGATATAAATGCAACTTCCGAAAATATAAGAAAATTCTCGGAAAAATTAAATAAAAGATTTTTATTATTCCGATTAATGTTTTAGGTTTTCAGGTTATGAAGTTATTTATATCAAGATTGCATTATAAAACAGAACTAAGTATATATGAAAAAGCCGTATTAAATGTCTTAAAAATATTCGGTTATCCTTATACGCTCATAACCGAATTGAGAAACAAAGCATACGAAAAGAAAATTTTGCGGTCGTATCGTTCAAAATCTTACGTTATTTCAATCGGCAACATAACAACGGGCGGAGTCGGAAAAACTCCGTTTGTGTTGGAGTGTGCAAAATATTATTTGTCCAAAAACAAGAAAGTTGCGGTTATATCAAGGGGTTACGGTTCAAAATTAAACATAAACGGTGTTAACATTATCTCGGAAGGAAACGGTGCATTGTTTCCCGCTCGTGTCGGAGGCGATGAACCGGTTTGGTTAAGCAATAACTGTAAAGGGCTTATTGTTGCTACGTGTAAAAGTCGTATTAAAGCGGAAAAATATTTAAGCGAACATTACAACCCCGATATTATAATTTTGGATGACGGTTTTCAACATAGAAAAATAAAAAGAGATTTGGATATTTTACTTGCGGATTCCGTTAAAAAATTCGGAAACGGTTATGTTTTGCCGGCAGGTCCGTTAAGAGAAAAATTGACAAATGTTAAGCGTGCTTCAAAAATCGTTGTGGTTAATAAAAATCCGGAAACAAAAGAAGCATTAAAATATTGTGATGAATTAAAGCATACTTTTGAAAAAGATATTTATTTGTGTAATATGGTTCCTGATATATCTTACAACATAATTACGGGGCAGCAATTGGAAAAAGGAAAAAGAATAATTGCATTTTCCGCAATCGGACAGCCGGACAGTTTTTACGAATTTTTGAAAGATGATTTTAAATTGGTTGCGGTTATGGAGTTTGAAGATCATCATATTTATAACATTGAAGATGTTTCCAAAATTATTCAATATGCACAGGAAGAAAATGTTGATTGTGTCGTGACTACGGAAAAAGATGCGGTTAAGATGAAAGAAATCATAAAAGACGTTGAAATGCCCGTTAAATTTTATGCTTTAAAATTAAAATCTTATGCAGATATAAAAGAAATTTGCGGTGGTTAATCGTTTTGTAATTTTGCCGAATTTTGTATTTTTTATTCCGTGAAATTAATTTTGTCGCTTACGGATTAAAAATATTTCCTTTTTTGAAAATTATATTGAAAGTAAACTTGAATAATAAGAACGATATCCGGTCAGGACAACGTAGCCGACTATAATTCCGACAAAAATTAAAAATATCGGTTCGAGCAGTTTTGAAAGCAGTTTTACGGAAGAATTTATTTTTTCTTCGTAATTGTGAGCAATAACGGAAAACATTTTATCAAGTTCGCCTGATTTTTCGCCTGTTGAAATTTGAGAAATATCATATTTTGAAAAAACATTGGCGGCAGAAAATGCCGTTGTTATAAGACAACCGTTTTGTACCCGTTTTTGTGCTTTTTTGAGTTGTCGTGAGATGTTTTCGACGGAAATTACGCTTGTTGCCAAATCTATTGCTTCAGCCGACGTAATTCCTGCTTGTGCGGAAAGCGATAAAACAGTAAAGAAATTATAAAAACAGAAATTTTTTAATATATTTTCAACAAGGTTTAATTTTGTTATAAAGTTAATGATTTTATGTTGTAATTTTTTGTTTTTATAAATATAAAAAATTCCGCCAAAGAAAAAACAGAAAAACATAATGATTTGAATAACGGCAAAAGTCAGCATTCTAATAATATTGCATTGAGAAAGCCCGCCTGTTCCGATACTTTCAAATGCTTTTATAATAAACAGTTTAAATAACAGTAAAACCGCAATCGCCATACAAAAAATAAAGAAAGGGTATGAAAAAGCCGAAATAAAATTCTTTTTAAATTCTTCTTCTTTTTTTAAATCATTAATAATATTTAAAAGTATTTTATCAAGTTCTCCCGATTCTTCGCCTGCAATTATAAGTGCGGTATATGCACTGCCGAGTGTTTGTTTTTGTTTGGAAAACGCTTCTTTTAAACTTAAACCTTTTTCGATTTTTTTTGTTATTTTTAAGCAAAGACTTTTTATTTTATGATTTTTGGAAGAATTAAAAATTGAAGAAAAGATATCGGAAACCGGCAAACCCGATTTATACATAAAATAAAAAGCATTGAAAAATTCAACTTTTTCCGATAGCGAAAATATACAATCTGCGGAAGTTTTTTTTGTTTCATAATTCAAATGTTCTTTTTTTATTGATTTTTCGTCCTCGATAATTTCAAGCACAACCAGATTGTTTTGTTCCAAATTCATCGCAGCCGCACTGAACGAGTCGGCTTTTATTTTGCCCGATATGATTTTTGAATTTTTATCTTTTGCTTTATAAAAATATTCGCTCATAAAATTATTATAACTTATAACTAAAAAAATAATAACCTTAACAAAACTAAACGACAAAATATCGCAATTAATTTTTGTGATAACATAAACTTATGAACAGTTATTTATTACCGTTATTATTTACGTTATGTGCCGGAATGTCCACCTTATTGGGCGGATTTATAACCTTTTTCGTAAAACGTGATAATTTAAAAGCGTTATCGGTCGGCTTGGGTTTTTCGGCAGGTGTTATGGTTTATGTAAGTTTGAACGAATTAATGACGGAAGCACCCGAAATGCTCGCCGCTTATTATTCCGTAATGACGGCAAAAATATTGGCGTTTGCGGGTTTTGCGACAGGCATGGCAATTGCCGTTATGATTGACTATTTTGTTCCCGACCATATCGAATCGGATTTTTTAAGCACTTCAAAACATTGTGAACAAAAACGAAGAATTAAAAGAGCCGGTTTAATAACCGCAATTGCGGTTACATTGCATAACTTCCCCGAAGGTATGGCAACTTTTTTGGTATCAAGTCAGGATTTAAGGTTGGGTTTGCCCGTTGCGGTTGCAATTGCAATACACAACATTCCCGAAGGAATAGCAATTGCATTGCCCATATTTCATGCCAGCGGTAAAAAAAGACTTGCGGTCTTATATACGTTTTTATCGGGTATATCGGAACCCGTCGGCGGTTTAATCGGTGTTTTATTGTTAAAAACGGTTATGCCGGCTCAAACGGTCGGATTTATGACGGCTGCCGTTGCGGGTATTATGGTTTATATTTCTTTTGATACGCTTTTGCCGTTGGCAAGAGAATACGGCGAAAATCACCATGTTATTATCGGGATAGTTTCAGGCATGCTGATAATGGGGTTAGGTTTGATTTTTCTGTAAATTTTTCAAATATAAAAACGGTAATAAATTGGCACAGGTTTTTTTTTATAGTAAAATATAACAGAGAGGCAGAGTAGGGGTTTTTGACATGACTACAGAAACAAATAATAATTATGATGCAAGTAATATAAGAGTATTGGAAGGCTTGGAAGCGGTACGGTTAAGACCGGGGATGTATATCGGTTCCACAAGCCAAAGAGGTTTGCACCATTGCGTATATGAAATTGTTGATAATTCGATAGACGAATCTCTTGCAGGTTATTGTAAACATATAAAAGTTACCATAAATGAGGATGAAAGCGTTACCGTAGAAGATGACGGAAGGGGAATCCCCGTTGATGTCAAACCGGAAACGGGTAAATCGGCATTGGAAATCGTGCATACGGTTCTTCACGCAGGCGGTAAATTCGGCGACGGCGGTTATAAAGTATCCGGCGGACTTCACGGCGTAGGAGCTTCCGTTGTTAACGCATTATCGGAAAAAATGGTTGTCGAAGTTTCAAGAGCAGGTTTTGTTCATCGTCAGGAATATATGAGGGGCGAACCGACAGGGCCTGTCGAAAAAATAAAGGAAACCGATAAAACCGGTACAAAATCGACTTTTTGGCCTGACCCCGAAATATTTAAAGAAACAACAATTATGGACAGAGATGTTATTTCAAACAGATTGAGAGAAATGGCATTCTTAAATAAAGGTTTGAAAATTACGTTCAGAGATGCGAAAACCGAAACGGAAGAAGTATTCCACTATGAAGGCGGTATCGGAAGTTATGTTGAATTTTTGAACAAAAATAAAAACGTAATGTTTGAAAAACCCGTATATATTGATAAAGTTGTAGACGGTATTGCGGTTGAAATCGCTTTACAATACACGGATGCGTACAGCGAATCCGTTTTGAGCTTTGCAAACAACATTAACACTCATCAGGGCGGAACACATTTAACCGGTTTCAGAAATGCAATAACCCGTGTTTTAAACGATTACGCAAGAAAAAACAATTTAATAAAAGATTCCGACCCGAATGTTTCCGGCGATGACGTCAGAGAAGGTTTGACCGCAATTGTCAGCGTAAAACTCGGCGAACCTCAATTTGAAGGTCAGACAAAAGAAAAACTCGGAAACTCGGAAGCACAAGGTGCCGTTAATGACGTTGTAAGGGAAAAATTCCAGGAATGGTTGGAGTTTAATCCTAAATCGGCAAAACTTATAATCGAAAAGATTTTGCAGGCTCAAAGAGCAAGAGAAGCCGCAAGAAAAGCAAGAGATTTAACGAGAAGAAAAACCGCTTTGGAAAATTCGACTCTGCCCGGTAAATTGGCGGATTGTTCAAACAGAGAACCCGAAAAATGCGAATTATACATAGTTGAGGGTGATTCTGCGGGCGGTAGTGCAAAGCAGGGCAGAAACAGAATGTTTCAGGCAATATTGCCATTAAGAGGTAAAATTTTGAACGTTGAAAGAGCTCGTTTGGACAGAATTTACGGAAATAACGAAATTCAATCCTTAATTCAGGCAATCGGCGTAAACATAAGCAGAAACGAAGAAGATGTTAATATAGATAAATTAAGATATCATAAAATAATTTTTATGACCGATGCCGATGTTGACGGTGCTCACATCAGAACTTTGTTGCTGACTTTCTTCTATCGTTATGCAAAACCCTTGATTGAAAACGGTTATGTATACATTGCTCAACCGCCGTTGTATAAACTGACAATCGGTAAAACATCGGAATATTTGTACGATGACAGAGCTTTGGATAAAACGTTGAGAGAAAGAGGCACAACGGGATTGTCTTTGTACGACAACGGCAAGGATAAAGTAATTGCAAATACGGAATTGGTAAATTTAATTGCCAATATGTCCGGCTATTACAATTCCTTTAATAACCCGATTATTAATACAATTCCTTCCGTTGTAATAAGAGGTTTGGTTCGTTCCGAAATTAGCGAAAACGATTTTTCGGATAAAACAAAAATGGAGTCCGTTATTGAATATTTGCAACACTACATTAAAGACCATGCCGAAAATTACGGAATTGTCGAAGCGAAAAATTACAGCGTTTCTTTAAAACAAAATCTCGAAACGGGTATATATTCGATAAAAGTTGAACTCGGAGAAGGTATTGACCCGGTTACGATAACTCAAAACATAATTAAATCAAACGAATATAACAAAATTAAAACAAATTATCCTTTAATAAGAGATTTCCTTTTTGAAGAGAAAAAATCCTTGTTGTTGAATACCGGAAGCGAAGACGTAACAATAACTTCATTTACGGAATTACAAAGAATAATTGAAGAACGAGGCAAAAAAGGTATAGGCTTGCAACGTTTCAAAGGGTTGGGCGAAATGATGCCGCAACAACTTTGGGAAACAACAATGGATCCTGCCAACAGAACATTACTGAAAGTTAATATTGAAGATGCAATGCTTGCCGACCAATTGTTTGATGTATTAATGGGCGATAACGTAGAACCGAGAAGAGAATTTATTGAAACTCACGCAGTATATGCAACAAATATCGATACATAATTTTCATAAGGAATTTTTCGGGTGGGATTAATTATCAAACTCTTAAAGTTAAGAATTACAAAGGTGCTGATTGCAATAATTTTAATTGCATTTATGGCATCTTTGTATTTTTATCGCAATTGGTATGAAGTTCAATATCATAAACTAATCGGATGTTATTACGTATATCGTGGCGATAAAGCCTATGTTAAAGGACAATATCAAAAAGCCGTTGATAATTATAAAGAAGGTTTGAAACATTATCCCGGACATTCTAAAGCGTGTTGGAATTTGGGCAATATATACGTAAGTTTTGAAAATTATTATGAAGCCGTTAATTTATACGAACAGGCATTAAGATATCGTCCCGATTTTATGGTTTGCCGTATGGATTTGGGAATTATATTGTCCGAAGAAATGGCTGATTACGATAAGGCTATTCAGGAATACGGCAGAGTTATAAATTCAAAACCTTTTGAATTGCATATTCCGTTGGTTTTTAATAACAAAAAAACGATAAAAGAGAATAAAGGAATAGCCTATTATAATATGGGGATTGCGTACAGGCAAAAAGCGGTTTATATGGGTGATAATTCGGGTATTTCCGTAAAATATTTAAAAAAAGCGAAGGAGTCTTATTTAAAAGCCGATAAGTATTTGAAAGATGATTTTGATAATACTTATAATTTGGCATTTACAAATCATTTATTGGGTAATTATTCCGAAGCGGGTGATAATTATTGCAGGGCAATTAATATAAAACCCGACAGCTTTGAGGCTCATTATAATTTCGCACTTTTGTTGAGAACAATGGGATTGAATAAAGAAGCATTGGAAGAATTTGAACGTACGACAATGTTGTTGGGTTATTACGGTAATGAAGAAAAAAACAAATACGTGTACGGTATTATTACGGAAATAAAAAGAAGAATTATGAATGAAGGGAATTTGAATTATTTGAAAGAAAGAACCGATGTAAGTTCTTTAACGGAGGAGGAAATTCCTTATTCAAAAGGCAAGGTTGACATAAAAAAGCAAAAAGATTTGAAACTGACAGACATTTTTAAGTGTACTTATTCCGGGAAATTTAAAGACGAAAGAAAATGAAGAAAAATTTAGAATTTATACAACAAATAAGCGAAATATTGTCGGAGCGAATATCTCCGAGTCGGACGATTTTTGAAGTAAAAAAGATTTTTAAAAATTATTTAAAAGCCGACGATTTGGAAATAATCGTTTGGGATAACAACAATATGTTGTTAAAGAATTTTGTTCAGGATTGGAAGGTATATTCGAATTCCGATAAATATATAAATTGTGCCTATGACACGCTTGCGGAAAAAAACGGAAAAGTGTTTTGTTTTAATGACGGTTTTTTTAATGTTTTGTTGAAAAATGATGAATATTATGAACTTTCTTCACAAAAAGAAGATATCAATAAAATAATCTATCCGCTTGTTTCAAACGGTGAAGTTTTTGGCATTATTTCATTAACGATTGAAGAACCGTGTATAAATAATGATTTGTTTCCTGTTTTGAATATTTCGTCAAAATTATTTTCGGGTGCGATACTAAATTATTTGTTAAACGAGCAAATGGAGCGAAGTTTAAATTTTTATACGGCGATGAAGGATATTGCAAAAATAATAGAAAGCCAATACGAATTATCGTATATAATTCCGCTTATAGGAGAAATGATAGACAGATTTATGTCGGCACATTTAATATATGTGTTTATAAAAAAAGACGAAAAATATAAACTTGTTTGGCCGAATGCCTGTAAAGACGTTCAAATATATAAATTATTGGAAAACATAAATGACAAAACGGAATATATAACATCTTCGGATATGAAAGTCGGAGTTTTCCCGATAAAAAACGAAGAAAACATACTCGGTGTCATTGCCGCATACAGTAATACCGATAAACTGTTGCAAAACGATATCGATTATTTGGTTCAATTAACAAGGCAATCCGCAGTTACGATACAGCGTGCGAATGTTTATGCGGAAGTATTGAAGTATGCGACATTGGACGCTTTAACGGGTTTAAATAACCGCAGACAGTTTGAAATAAGGTTAAAACAGGAAATATCAAACAGTAAAAGAAATAATCTTCCTTTGTGTTGTATGATGTCGGATGTTGATTATTTTAAAAAAGTAAACGATACATACGGACATTCCGCCGGTGACATTGTTCTGAAAAGCGTGGCGGAAATAATAAAAAAGGAAATAAGAGAATATGATATAGCCTGCCGTTACGGCGGTGAAGAATTTTTTATTATTCTTCCTCAAACAAATATAAATGAAGCAAGTTTGGTGGCAAGACGATTGCGAAAAGTTATTGAAGAAAGTAAAATTGATATTACGGAAGCGGGCGTTGAAGGGGTTAATTATTTGAATATTACTGTAAGTATAGGTGTTTGTGCTTATAATAATTCAATGACTCCCGAAATGTTTGTTCAAACTGCCGATAAGTCTTTGTATGAAGCAAAAACAACGGGCAGAAACAGAGTTATTGTTGCGGGTACGCTGTAGTATTCGCTTAAACGAATTTGAGAAGACGGAAATATGAAATATTTAAAATATATATTAATAGCGGCATGTATTGCGGTTCCGATTATTTTAACGGTTCTGATTTATAACGATAAAATTACTCAAAATTCTCCCGTGTATTATTCACAAGGGGTGAAATTTTATAACGAAGGTGATTTCCAAAATGCTTATTATAATTTCGGTAAGATAAATAAAATTAGTCCTTTGCACTCACCCGCCGTGTTTAAACAGGCTAAATCCGCACAAAAAATCGGGGATTATAACACTGCCGTAATAAAGTATTCTGAATTTTTGTCAATAAACCCGGAGTCGATTTTTGCAAAATCGGCAAAATACAATTTGGCGAAGTGTTATTTCTATTTAAAAAAATATGACGAGGCTGAACAATTATTCCTTGATTCAAAAAATAATTCGGGCTTGCACAACAGCGTTGAAGATTATTATTTGGGGTTGATTTATGCCAAAACGGATAAAGAAAAATCGGCACTGCATTTTATGAATTATTTGAATGCCGATTCTTCAACCGACAGAAATTATGAACTTTCGGCAGCGGAAGAATTATTGTATTTGAATAAACCTTTAACAAGCGAGGAGCAAAAGAAAATCGGTGAAATATATTATAAAAACGGAAAATATAAAGAGGCTTTGGAATGCTTTAATAAAATTCCGGTTGATAAATGTTGGGATTTTCTTATACTTGCAAATCATAAGGTCGGAAATAAAATTGTGGCAAAAAAGTTGTTTGATACGGGAATAAAACGTTATTCCGCAATTATTGATGAAGAAAATTTGCACAAAATTTATAATATTTATACATCATATATGAGCGGTCGTCGTGTTAAAAATTGGCAACAAATGTTATTGTATGTTCAAAAAAATGCTTTGGCGGGGGAAGATTACGTTCTTTATAAATTGGCGGAAATGTTACCTCGAGAAAAAGCCGTGACATTGTATAAAGATATAGAAACAAGATATCCGAATTCCGCTTATGCTCCCGAATCTTTATGGGTTGTGTTTTGGGACAGATATTTGAATAAGGATTATGAAGAAGCAAAGAAACTTGCTTTTCGTCATTTAACAACTTACAAAACAGTCAAATCTACTCCACGAATGGCTTATTGGCTTGCAAAGACGGAGTTAAAACAAAATAAAACGCAAGAGGCTCATAACATTTTAAAAAGAATAATTGCAAAATATCCGGATGATTATTATTCTTTGAGAGCGGAATATTTGTTAAATAAAAAAGTCGGTTTTTGGGATACGAACGTAAACGATAAATTACCGCAGAATAAAGAAGATATTGAGTTTCCGATTACATTGTCAGATTTGGAAATAAAAGATTTAAAATTAATAAATACTTTGTTTGAACTCGGTGATTATGATATTTGGTTAAGTGCCGATTATGAAAATAAAATTGTTGAAAGTTGGTTTGAATTAAGAAAGAATAAAAAAACACGTTCCGTAACATTGGCACGTGATGCAATTGCCGCAATGAACGAAAAACCGTTATATATCAGTGCGGCATATAAATTGGCGTATCCGTTGCATTTTGTTGAAGAAATAAATCTTGCAAGCGAAAAATTGCAGATTGACCCTTATTATATTTTATCAATAATAAAGGAAGAAAGTCACTTTAACGAAACGGCAAAAAGCTCGGCAAATGCAAAGGGCTTAATGCAATTAATGCCTGATACGGCAAATTATGTTGTTGCAAAATTTTCGCCGGATTTGTCCGTGTTGGCGGATTTGGATAATCCGAAAATCAATATTTATATCGGTGTGAACTATATTAAATATTTAAAAGAAAAATTCGGAAATGATTTGTATGTTACGGCAGCATATAATGCGGGCGAGGGTTCACTAACGGCTTGGTTAAAAAAATTCGATACATCGGATGAAGATGAATTTATTGAAAATATCCCTTATTCGGAAACAAAAAATTATATTAAAAAAGTTTTCAGAACTTATCATTTGTATAAAAAAATTTATAAATAATAA
>CAZHCP010000030.1:0-19093 GCA_964531015.1 uncultured Muribaculaceae bacterium | reverse complement strand
GGTAATCCTTTTAAATCAGGTTACAAAATGACCGATTGCGATTTTACAAACAAAGGTAAGCCCGTTTGTACGGAATATACTCCCGATATTTCAAATACCATTATTACGCAAGACGGTTACATATATTATTTTGTCGAAAACAAGAGAGCGGATGGGGCTATTCCCGTTGTTGTTGACGTTAACGGACAAAGAAGACCGAATAAGCCTACGATAAATAAAAATGAGCCGAAAGACCAATATACGGTTCTTTTGTATGATGATATTTATCTTACTCAAAAACAGATAAGAGATCCTGACCCGGGTTGTACCGAACCTTCATGTTATGAATGTAATGACCCGTCATGTTTCTGCACTGACCCTACATGTTATGAATGTTTGGATGATACATGTCCAACGGAGTGTGACGACCCTTCTTGTGAGCAGACGGAAACTCCGACGGTTACGCCTGATCCGACGATAGAACCGACGGATCCGACTCCTGTTCCTCCACCGGAGCCGACTGTTCCGGAACCCACTTATTGTACAGATCCTTCATGTGAAGAGCCTACGTATGATCCGACCGAACCTACCGAGGAAACAGAAGAACCCGAACCGGAATGTACACCGCAATCAAAACCTGCTAACTGTCTTGCAGGAAGTTATGCCGCTGACGGTTGCACTTATAATTGTACTCAGTATTGTACACCACAATCAAAACCTGCTAACTGTCTTGCAGGAAGTTATGCTGCTGACGGTTGTACTTATAATTGTACTCAGTATTGCACAAACCAAGCAAAGCCGTCAGGCTGTGCCAAAGGGTATAATAATCCTGATTGTTCTTATGTTTGTACGAAATATAATGATCCGAAGCCTCCTTCCTGTGCCACCGGATATAATGATCCTGACGGATCGTATGTTTGTACAAAGAAAGCGTATGATGAAAAGCAACCTGAAAACTGTGCCGAAGGGTATAATAAGGACGACGGAACGTATGTTTGTACGCAATATAAGCCTACATGTTCCTCAGGACAGATTCCTAAATACCAAGGTACCGATCGTGGATGGGTTTGTGTTTGTGATACAAATGGTGATGATGAGGTTGGTTATCAGACCGGATATTCTGAGTGCTATGATAGTGATTCAGTTTGGAACAGCAGTACCGGTCTATACGATGTAACTAATTATTGCAAAACCGTACAATATGTTTACAGTAAGCGTTGCAACAGGCTTTTGTACTCTTATAATTGCTATTACACTACTTTCAATGGTCAAGAAATAGAGGGTAGTTATTATTGCGAAGATCATTAGAATTTTAGAATTAAAAGAACCGTAGGGTGTAATTTTTTGCACCAGAATTATTTATAATCAATCAAATTAATTTTCAATTCTAAATGATTTTTGTTATCCGTAAAAATTAAAAACACCCCTCTACGGCGGGAGAGGGGTTGGGGGTGAGGGTTTATTGAAAAGAATTTTGTAAAAAAGCAAATAAATTAAAAATATCAGTCGCAGAGTTACGAACGGACAACATCAAATTCAGCATAAGCCCGCAAACTCGGTCTTAAAAAAGACCTCGGACAGTGCGGGCTTTGCCGTTCCTTCAATAAGATGTTGTTTCCGTTCTCCACTATGGACTTCTATTTTTAATTTATTTGCTACTTTCCGGATATTCTATTTTTGGGTTGACCCTCATCCTAACCTTCTCCCATTGGAGAAGGAACTTAAATAAAATTTAGGTTTTGAAAAAGAGAAAAAAAGAAAATAAATAAAACAAAATAAGAAACAATTACGGAGTTTCGTTTATTCACTTAATGAAACGATATCCAAAAGTGCGTCGTTTAGCACTTTTCAAGTTGAATTTAGTGAATTAGAAACGCAGTACCTTGTTGAATATTTTGTTTTATTTATTTTAAATTTCAATTTTAATTTTAATTTTAATTTTAATTTATTTGCTTATTTCCATAATTCCAAAGTCCTTATTTTAGGCAAACCCTCATCCTAACCTTCTCCCACGGGAGAAGGAACTTAAATAAAATTTATTTTTTGAAAACATATAAAAACATAAAAAACGAAAAAACAAATAAATTAAAAAAACGGAAAGGGTGGGATTTGAACCCACGGCAGAGTTTCCCCTGCACAAACGTTCCAGGTTTGCACCTTAAGCCACTCGGACACCTCTCCGTTTCTATAAAGTTCAATACTTATATTCTATTAAAACTATAATATTTTTTCAATAGATTTTTTTATATTCTTACAAAAAAATTTTAGGTATAATATTTCTATGAAAAAATTATATATTTTTATCCTTATTATTTTTTGCACCCTATCCGTGTATCTGTACCGTTACAAATACGATTTTTGCAAGGTTTTTAAAATTATTACACCCGTATCGTTTTATGCGGATATTAATAAAAATTTGATTTTTGACGAAACAGAACCAATCTCGGTTAATAATCTTTTATACATTTGTCTTGATGATGATTATTCCGGTGACGAGATTTTATCCGAATTAACAACCGAACAAAAAATTTTTATTCAATATAAACAAAATCATATAATTAAAAATTTACTTCATAACAAATTCGTCATTTTAAAAAACGACGAAATATACATTAACAACAAATCTTTACGAAAATTTCTTCTTGATACAAACTTTTTTTGTGAAAATACAAAATCCTCAAAAGAAAAATTATACGCTTTTATTTCGGCAATCAACCTTGATGATTATGTTTTCATAAATCCGAAAACAAGAAAATATCACAAAATTACGTGTCCTTCCGTCGAAAAAAATAATCTGTCTTTTTATAAACTCATTAAAATAAAAGATTTAAACAATAAAGTAACACCTTGTAAAATGTGTCATTCCAAATCAAAAGCGGTTTCGGTTCTGCCGGAAAAACAAGTTTTTAACAGGCAAAGCGAAACTTTTTCAACGGATAACGGTATAAATCTTTTCTTCTTAGACCTGAATAAAATATACAAGCCCGATAACAGTTGCACCGCTAAGGCGTGTGTTGCACTTTTAAATGAAATAAATAATGCAAAACATACAATTGATTTCGCAATTTACGGAATAAGCAATCAGGACAAAATTTTCAATTCTCTTGTTAATGCTCAAAACAGGGGTGTAAAAGTGCGTTGGGTCTGTGATTATGATAAATATGAAAAAAATTATTACAAAGACACATTGAAATTAACGAAAATTTTAAAAAATTATAAAAACGATAAAATCTATGATGAAAATAATCGCCCTGCAATAATGCACAATAAATTTTTTATTTTTGACAATCAGAAAGTTTTTACGGGTTCTGCTAATATTTCGTCAACGGATTTCACAGAATTTAATTCCAATACCGCAATACTCATCAATAATAAAAAAATTGCCGAGATATTTTCAAGTGAATTTAATCAAATGTACAACGGTAAATTTCATACACAAAAATCAAAAACAACGAATAATCACGTTATTATTGATGATACAACACAGGTTGATGTATTCTTTTCGCCGCAAGATGCAATTATTTCAACTCAAATTATTCCGATTTTAAAATCGGCAAAAAAATATATTTATATTCCTGTTTTCTTTTTGACAAGAAAAGAATTGATACCTGTTTTAAAAGAAGCTCACGATAAAAATATTGATATTAAAATTATAATCGATGCGAACAGCTCAAATTCAAAACATTCTATCCACAATGAATTAAGAAATTACGGAATTAAAGTTAAAGTTGAAAATTATGCGGGTAAAATGCATTCAAAAACAATCATAATTGATGACAAAATTTCTATTATCGGTTCAATGAATTTTTCAAATAACGGTGAAAAAAGAAATGATGAAAATGTATTAATCATTCGTAACGAAAAAATTGCAAAAACTTTAAAATCGGATTTCCTCTATTTATGGAATAAAATACCCGATGAATATTTATACAAAAACGTAAAAGCCGAATCTTTAGAATCAATCGGTTCTTGTTTTGATACGATTGACAACGATTATGACGGCAAAATTGACGGCGAAGATGAATTTTGCAAACAACAAAATTAATTATAATTTTTCTTTTACGCTTTTATCGAGTTCTTTTGCCATTTTTCGATAGGTGCGTTTGTCTTTTCGTCGTTCGCTTTTCTTTTTCTTTCCGGGAGCATTATTCATTTGCATTATGCCACGGTCAAATTTAATTTCGGAATCCTCCGTACCGACCAACATCGAAAATTTAAACATTGTTGAGTTTCTGACGGAATCATAACCGAGTGTAAATTTTGCATAATCAGGTCCTAAGCTGAGCAAAAATCTGTTCTCCTGCAACATATCATCGGAACGAACATCTCTGTTCATTGCCAATGAACCTAAATAGCCGATTGACACATATTTTGAAATACGCAAACTTTCAATAAATACAAAATTTGAACGACCGTATCTGTAACGGTCAAATTCAAACGGCGTATTACCGCCTATTGCACTTTGATAATATATCAAAGATTGTTGCCAAGGTCCTACTTTTGTACTCAACGAAGGTCCTATTCTGAATATGCCCTGAACATCGCCCGTGGTATATGCTCTTGCTGCTGTTTGTGCTATCATCGCAACACTTAATCCGATGTTGCCTTCTTCGTTGCTGAATTTATACAACGGCTTATAGGTTTGTGTCATCCAAGCGAATTTGCCTTCCGTATCGCCGAAATCACGGTTTGGTCTTGAGTATTCATAATCGACAAATGCACCTGCCGAGTATCTTTGGGCAAAGTTTAATTTCAAATCGCTGATATAGTCGGAACGAGTGTAATTCAATTGTGCACCGTATTTAGGTCTTCTGTAACCCAAAAACCAATCGCTTTGGCTTGTCAGTTTTGAATAATTTAATGTCAAGCCGGGAGCTAATTTATGACGACCTCGGACGAGCAAATTATCTTTTGACGTACCGTAGGCAACTTCCGTCATGTTATATTCGTTTCTGAACCTTGCAATCCCGCCTATTCCGATTTTATCATCCGAATAAGTAATAATCGGAGCCAATTTTAACGTAGAGCCTCCGGGTACATTTAAAACTACGGCAGGACCGATGTGCGGTCCTAACATGCTCATTGAACCGAACTCAGGAAGATTGCTTTCTATAAATGTTCGTTCTTTATTCGATACGATTTTTGCAGACGGAATTACGGCTATTTTACGATTTTTTAAGTATAAATCAGCATTCTTTACCGTAATTACTTCGTGGTCGGTTTTCGCATCAATATATATTGTTTTTGCCTTTAAGGCATATACGCCTTTTTCACCTGCTTTATAATTTCTGATTAATTTACCCGCAAATATTTGTCCGGGATCAACATAACCGGAAAATGAAGTTGTACCGAACTTTAAAATTTCGTTTTTCAAAACTTTTGCAACCCCGTCAACCTGTTCAATTCTGTCCGAATACACAAATGCTTCTTTTGCGGTCAGTTTAATATCGTCAGAAACCGTAACGGGATTTTCCATAAAACCGTCAGGTTTATTCAAATCAATTCTGATAAAATCACCTTCGGTAACAGCGTCATTTGACAGCAAAACCACATCATCTTTTGCCTTTAATACATTTTTGTCATAGTTAAAAATGATTTTATTTGCCGACAAGGACATTGCATTTTCCTTAAAGTTAACACGAGCATTCCCCACCGCTTCAACTTCAAATCTGTCGGGATAATATTCCATATAATCCGCTGTTAATTCAATTTCGGGTTCTTTTTTTTCAACGGCTTTTTCATCTTTGGTGTCTTGTTTTTCCCAAAATTTTAATTTTTTTATCAAAGGTACATCCTGTTCGGATTGTTTGTTTTTCTCACGTTCTTCTTTTTCAAGTTCTTTAACGAAATCGGAATCCTTTTCGGGTCTTATAAATTTTTCCTTCGGACTTAAATCTTCATTATCGGAGTTATTCAAAATGTTTTTTTCTGATTTTGTTATATCGGAATTATTTTCCTCTTCATCTTCTTCATCCAAGCCGAAAAACGAAAGGAATTTTGATTTAAACCTTGAATTATGTTTTACTTTTTCGATTTCGTTTCCCGTTGAATTATTAACAATATCGGCGGATTGCGAGCTATTCTCTTCTATAATTACATTACCGGGTTTTTCTTTTTTATTCTTCTTAAAAAGATTGATTAAAGTATCATCCGTGGAGTTGTTTGTTTCGTCAGTATCCATATAAGCGGGGTTTAATGATGAATAAAAAGGGTCATAACCCATTTCAGGGTAACAGTCGACAGCGTGCGAACAATCGAGAGCTATCCCTGCAAAAATTATGGCTGTTATGATTAATTTTTTATTCACTGTTAATTTCCTTATAAGTAGTTATTAGGATTTTGCGGTTTACCTTTAATACGGACTTCAAAATGCAGGTGAGGTCCTGTTGAATAACCGGTCGTTCCGACCAAACCTATTGTTTGACCTCTTGCAACTTTTTGACCGACAACCACTTTTTGTTTCGACATGTGTGCATATAACGTTGTTGTCGGAGAACCCGTGCAAGCACCGTGGTCAATAATTACGACTTTTCCGTAACCGCCGTACCATCCGGAATAAATAACTTTACCCGAGTTTGCGGCTTTTATCGGAGTTCCGAGCGGAACCGCATAATCTATACCGGTGTGGAATATTCTTGATTTGAATATCGGGTGAGTTCTCCAACCGAAAGGAGAAGAAACTCTGCCGTGAACGGGCAATATAAATCCGCTTGCAACGGAAACTTCGCTACCCGTCGTTGTTTTTGAAATCATTGACGTTAAGTTATCGGATTGTCTTTTTAATTCTCTTTCCGACTGCTCGTAAGCCCGTTTATTTCGTTGTATTTTTTCAATCATATTTTTATTTTGATTGATGGTTTGCTTAATATTGGCATTTTCTCTGTCAATATCTTTAATAATTCCCGATAATTCTTTCTTTTCGTTTTCAAGTTTGCGTTTAACAACCGCAATATTTTTTGCTTCTTTTCTCAACGCCTGCATTTTCTTTTTATCGGATTGTATTATCAGATTTTGATAATAAATTCTGTCCAAAAACTGGCTTACGCTGTTTGTTGAAACCAACAAATCCAATATTAACGTACGTTTGTTTTTATATATACATCTTATTCTTTCGGATGTACCTTTTTGGCGTTGATTGTATTGGCTTAAATATGAATCCAATTCTTTTTGAAGTTGTGTTATATTTTTTTGTTTTTTCTTAAATTGTGCCTGCGAATTTTTTAATTTTACCTGATTTCTTTCAAGTTTTTGCTGATTTCTGCTTAATTTATTACTTTCCTGTTTTTCCAATTTTGAAAGATTTTTAATTTTTTGTTGAATTTTTAATCTTTTTTGCTCAACTTTCAAAACTTCACTATCGGTAGTCGCATAACAAACATCGGTGACATTTAACAAAATCACGCTTGCAAATAATATAAAAAATACCGATTTGAACTTATTAAGCATTAATATCAACCTAATGAATTAACAGGAAAAACATTGAGCCGAATGTCCACAACAAGAAACAAAACGTTATCGCCAATATTATTGCTTTTCTATTCTTTCTAAAAAATTCCATTATAAAATCCTACATAGTCTGCTAATATAATTTTACTCTAAAAATTCGACAAAACAAATTTATTAAAGCTATTTTACAAAATTAAACCTTTTTCGGTAACTATAATATCGCTTTTTTCATCATGTTTTTCGGGAAAAACGTTTTCAAAAACAAGATCGGAATATTCAAGAACAACTTTTGTTTGCCTTTTTTCGGTATTCTTCAAAAATTTATCGTAATATCCTTTTCCGTAACCGATTCTGTATTTGTTTTTATCGACACATAAAGCCGGAATTATTATCAAATCTATTATTCCTATATCATTAATCGGTTTTGTAACAGGTTCCAAAATGCCGTATTTATTTTTTTGCATTGTATCTTTTTCATAAGGGCAAACATACATTTCGGAGTCATTTATTTTGGGCAAAAACCAATTTTTTTCTTTACATTTAAAATAGTCCGATGTATCAATTTCGCTACCGAAAGAATTATAACAAAATATATTTTTTGCCTGTTTAAAAACATCAAGAGAAAAAAGAATTTCTTTTATTCTTTTGCTTGCATCGGCATTATCCAAACATGCTCTTTTTTGTTTCGCAATATTCCTTAATTGATTTTTCATACGTATATTAAAGCACAAAAAAAAGAGGACATCAGTCCTCTTTTTTGTATGTATTAAATAAATTATTTAATATTTGAGAAAGTCCAAGCATCTTTCGTCGGAGTAGTAGCGGCTTGATAATCCGAACCCGATACTCCGCCTTCATCTTGTGCATGTGCTATCGGTTTATACAATCTGTTGTAATATTCGATAACCATTCTGTCGGAATTGAAATATGCTTCTGCCGTTCTGATTGCCTGACGCATCATTGTTGCCCACTTAATCGGATTATCATAGTAAGTCGGAATAATTTGATTTTCAATTATATCCATCATACATTCATAATCTTTTCTGTGTCTTTCTTCCCAAGGAATATTGTCATCCAAACCGGGATATTCGATAGTATAACCGTTTATACCCGGGAATGTACCTTCAACCGTCCAACCGTCAAACGTTGATAAGTGCAGTGCACCGTTTGCGTTAGCGGACATGCCGGAAGTTCCGGAGGCTTCAAACGGTCTTAACGGAGTGTTTAACCAAATATCGGAAGCTCTTTTTAATTTTCCGCTTAATTCCAATTCATAACCCGTTAAAACAACAACGTTTTTCATCGAGTAAGAACTTCTTAAAATTTTATTAAACATTTCTTTTCCGATAACATCATCCGGATGGAATTTTCCTGCAAAAATCAATTGAACTTTGTTTTCGTTTAACAATTTTAAGATTCTGTTTTCATCCATGAAGATTAACCAAGCACGTTTGTAATCTGCAAATCTTCTTGCCCACGTAATAGTTAATACATTCGGATCCAATCTTTTACCGACGGTGTTTGCAATAAATTCAAACACTTCTTTTTTCATTTCTTTTTTTGAAGCCAATAATGATTCAAGATTGCTTGTTTTCATTCTGGAATCTTGCCAATAGTGCAAGTTAACGGCATTCGTGATTGCTCTGATGGGGCATCTTCCTTCAACCCATTTCCACATTTTGTTTGCAACCAAACCGTGCAATTGAGAAACGGCATTAGCCAATCTTGACATTCTTAAAGCCGCAACGGTAAGCGAGAATTGTTCACCGCCCAATTGAACGGCAACTTCTCTTGAACAACCCGCAAAGAAACCGCCTTTTAACAAATTGTCAACCCAGTGAACTTCGTTTCCTGCCGCAACCGGTGTGTGTGTTGTAAATACGACTTTTTCTTTAACTTTGTTCAAATCATTGTCATATTGGTGTAATAATTCAAAAGCCGCAGGCAATGCGTGACCTTCGTTCAAGTGTACGCAATCAAAATTGTAACCGATTTTTTGTAAGAATCTGATACCGGCAATACCCAATACCGTTTCTTGTGCAATTCTTATTTCTTCATTTCCGTCATAAAGTTTATGTGAAATTGATTTTGCCCAATCGGAGTTGCCTTCAATATCCGTTGTCAAATAATATACGGGGCAAGTATCAAAAACGCTCGGTTCAAGCATATATGCTTTTACTTTAACTTTTTCGCCGTAAACATCAACTTCAACGGTATCATCCAATTCCGTCAAAAAGTCATAATGTTTTCTTATATATGCAACTTCAACATTACCTTCGTGATTTATTCTTTGGTTGTAATAACCGTATGACCACAACATTGTTACACCGACCATCGGCATTTGTAAGTATCCTGCGGATAACATGTGAGAACCCGCCAAAAATCCCAAACCTCCCGAGTATGTTGCAATAGATTGGTCAATTGCTATTTCCATTGAAAAATATGCTACATTTGGTAATCCCATAATACTCCTTTGTCATTTCTGAACTTTTACTATCTTTACCTTTATATCAACAACATAACAAAAACGCAAATATTTTTCCGGACATATTTTATTTCCTCCGATTTTTGCCATTAAAAAAAGCACAAAGTTGCAGGTTAGTTCGGATGTTTTGCGTGATTAATTTTTTTATTTATAAATATTTCTTAAGGAATAATCAAAATATAAATTGTTGTTTTTCATTTTTTGTTAAATAATTAAAAATATATTTTGGAGATATAAAACATGAAACTTGCGGTATTTGATTTCGATTCGACTTTAATGGAAGGGGAAACCCTTGAATTTATTGCAAAGGAGTATAATATAGAACCTTTAATGAAAAAAATTACAACCGATGCAATGGAAGGCAGAATTGATTTTTTTGAAAGTTTAACGCAAAGAGTAATGTTGTTAAAAGGGGCAAAAGAAGAAAGAATTATTGAAATTTGTAAAAATTTGCCATACACAAAAGGTGCAAAAGAAACCGTTTGCGAATTAAAAAAAATGGGATATAAAGTTGTTTGTTTTTCGGGCGGATACGAAACGGCAACAATTCCGGCTCAAAATGTTTTAGGTTTTGACGCACAATTTGCAAATTATTTTCATTTTAAAAACGGCGAACTGACAGGTTGTTTGGGCGGAGAAATGATGTTTTCGGACAGCAAAGGAAAAATGCTGAAACGTTTGCAAACAATATTAAATATTGATGAAACCGATACAATGACGGTTGGTGACGGTGCGAATGATTTAAGCATGTTTAAATACGCTCAAAAACGTGTTGCCTTTTGTGCAAAACCCGTTTTGAAAGAAAATGCGAACATAATTATAGAAAATAAAGACTTAACCGAAATTTTAAATTATATTTAGCTTTAACGGGCAGTTTTACGTTTTTTCGCTTGCTTTTTACCTGTTTAAATACCTGACGGGCTTAATTTGAGGTTACTCGACAATCGAAAATTGTACCGTGTATTCGTCCTCGTCACTTCCGACAATTGCCCAGTGAAGTATGTCTTTATTTAACTTCTTTAATTCGTTTTCAACATACTCCGTCGTTAAATTCTCGGGGATTTTTATTTTTATTTCTTTTGTGTATATCATTTATTCAACCGTAACCGATTTTGCCAAATTCCTCGGCTGGTCAACATCTTTTCCCAAAAATTCGGCAATGTAATATGCAAGCAATTGCAACGGCACACACGCAACAATCGGTGATAATACTTCGCTGACCTTCGGTACTTTTATTACGCAATCGAACAGATTACCTTCAGTGATTTCATCAGCGGAAGTTAATGCTATTAATTTCGCATTTCTCGCTTTTGCTTCTTCACTGTTCGATAAAACTTTTTCAAAAGTTATCCCGCCCGGCATTAATATAGACAGAACGGGCATGGATTCATCCAACATTGCAATAGGACCGTGTTTCAATTCACCGGCAGGATATCCCGTTGCATTTATATAACTTATTTCTTTCAGTTTTAACGCACCTTCGTAAGCGGTTGCAAGATTTATTCCCCTTGCTATAAAAATGAAGTTTTTAAATGAAGAAAACTTCTTTGCACATTCCTGTACCGGCAGTGTATTTGATAAAATTTCTTCTAACTTTGTGGGAATTTGTATTAATTCATGCTTTAAATTCATAATATAGCTTTCGGGCAGTGTATTCTTTACTTCCGCAAAATAAATCGCAATCAAATAAAAAGATATTAATTGTGCAATATATGATTTTGTTGCGGCAACGCTTACTTCAATACCCGCATTAACGGGAACAAGGCTGTCCGCCAGACGTGCCATGTTTGAATCAGGTCGGTTTGTAACAATCAAAACATGTGCATTTTTCTCTTTCGCCTGCTTTATTGCAGTAATTGTATCTGCCGTTTCTCCCGATTGAGAAACACCTATAACCAACGTAGAAGAATCCGTAGTGGTTTTTCTGTAAATATATTCGCTTGAAGCCTCAACTTCGACCGAAATCCCCGTAAATTCTTCAATTATATACTTCGCCGCCATTGCAACATGCAAAGATGTTCCGCAGGCAATAATTTGAATTTTCTTTAATTTTTTAATTTTTTCCGTTTCTAATTTTACTTCATCCAATATAATAGGAGCTTCTATATCATATAATTTCCCGTTCAAAACATTTCTTATAACATCGGGTTGCTCATGAATTTCTTTAAGCATGAAATGTTTATACCCCAATTTGCTTAATGCAACCGGTTCCCACGGCAATACTTCAATTTTCTTTTTTACTTCATTGCCGTTAATATCAGTTATTTTTACGGAGTCTTTTTTTACAACCGCAATTTCGTTATCGTCCAAATAAATCGTATTTTTTGTATATTCTATAATTGCCGGCGTGTCACTCGCAATAAAATTTTCACCTTCGCCTATGCCCAAAAGCATCGGTGCATGTTTTCTTGCCCCTACTATAACATCAGGAACATCCTTGTGCATAACGCATACGGCATAAGCACCCTGTAATTTCTTTACGGAATTTCTTACCGCAATTTCCAAATTTTTAACTTTTGAATACTCATCGGCAACAAGGTGTGCTATTGTTTCAGTATCCGTTTGAGAGCGGAATAAACAACCTTTTTTTATTAATTCTTCACGCAGTTCTTTGTAATTTTCAATAATACCGTTATGAACAACCACCAATCTTCCGCAAGTGCAAGTGTGAGGATGTGCGTTAACCAAAGACGGTGAACCGTGAGTTGCCCAGCGAATATGCCCTATTCCGCATTCAGGGGCTTTTAATTCGGATTTCCGTTGTTCTATTTCGGATTTCAAATTACACAATTTCCCCAAACTTTTATATATTTTAATTTGATTGTCATCACGAACGGCAATTCCCGCCGAATCATAACCACGATATTCCAAATTCGTTAACCCGTTAAGAATTACTCCGACAACATCTCTATATCCTATATACCCGACTATTCCGCACATAAAATTTTTCCTTAGTAATTTACAATGTTATTTTATAATACAATACAAAAAGTATAAATGATATTAAATTATTATAAAGTTTTTTATACGTGAATATCGGGTAATATTTTATTGTGTTTTACAAGATATCTTACGTAAAGCAAGGACATTGAGATTGTAACAACCGAAGCACAAGGTGCCGAAAAACCCAATTCAAAAAGCGAAGCATTTGCAATTTGCGTTCCGAGGAAAAATCCGAGCGGTACTCTGATTGCGAATGCCGAAAATATAGAATTGATTGCCGCAAACAATGTTTTGCCGGAACCGAAGAAAAATCCGTTCAAACAAAATACAAACGGTACGAATAAATAATCCCAACTGAATGATTTTAAGTACTTTATACCCTCCTCCATTACATCTTTATCGGTTGAAAATAATGCGATTGCGGATTGAGGGTATATTTGTTGCCAAGCAAAAAATATTACACCGAATACAAACGCAAAAATTATTGATAATTTTAATGCTTTAACCGTTTTTTCGATATTGCCCGCACCCAGATTTTGTGCCGTTAAAGCCGTAAGCGACATTGCAAAAGAACCCGCCGGCAACATCATAAAGGCATTTAACCTGACGACCGAACCGTATGCGGCTGACGCAGCAACACCCATTGAATTTGCAATCGAGAAAAGAAAAAGAAACGATAAAGGTATTAAAGTATCTTGAAGAGAAAGCGGTAAGCCGATTTTTAACAATTCTTTTGCCGTTTGCATATCAAACGATATTTTTCTGAATTTTATTTTAAATACGAAATTGCCCCGTCTTAAATAAATCAAACCGATAATTACGCTTATTGCCTGAGAAAAAACGGTAGCAATTGCGGCACCTTTTGCCCCCATATTGTAGCCGCCGACAAGAATAATGTCGGTTATGATATTTACAAAACAGGAAATTGCAACAAAATACATCGGTGCAATTGAATTTCCGACCCCTCTTAATACCGCACTTATTGCATTATAGGCAAAAATCAAAATAAGTCCGTACGAACATACCAAAACATAATCTTTTGTGTATTCAAACGCTTCTTTCGGAGTTTGTAAAAGATTTAATATCCAATCATCAAAAAATACAATAAAAAGACTTAAAAAAATACCGATGACAAAAAAGCAAATTGTCATTGTGTTAATAATTTTAACGATGTTTTCATATTGCTTTGAGCCGAAGGCATTACCGATAAGGACGGTTGAACTGACGGTTAAGCCGGTAATAAAGAAAATCAATGTTTGCAATAATTGCGAGCCGGTTGCAACAGCCGAAACAACGGAACTGTCGCAAAATTTTCCGACTATAATTAAGTCTGCCGCACCGTACAATGCCTGTAAAAAATTAGCACCGAGGTATGGCAGTGCGAACAATAATAATGTTTTTACAAGGTTTCCTTTTGTTAAATCGGTCTGAGTAGCCATAATAAACTAATCCTTTTTCGGCTTTGCGTAATAACGACATGATAAAATGAAGGAAAGTAAAATACAAATCATTAAATAATGCATATTTTTTAAATTTGTATTATAATAAATATATGCCTCTGTAGCTCAGCCGGATAGAGCGCTTCCGTCCTAAGGAAGGCGTCGCACGTTCGAATCGTGTCAGGGGTATTTTTTATTTTTATTTTTTTTGTACAAACACGATGAGAACGTCACAATGCAACGCATTGTCATGTTCGTTCGCCCGTGAGCAGAGGCCGCAGTGGCGGAACCGATGAGGTTTCGATACGCAGTGCCGTTTATTGCGAACGGGTCAAGACAATCGTGTCAGGCGTATTTTTTTTATACGGTTTATTAATGCTTAAACAATTCATACATTATTATTGAAGCACTGATAGCCAAGTTTAAAGATTCTACGTTTTTGTTCATTTCCAGTCTTATATTTTTCTCGGATATCTTTAATAATTCATTACTTAATCCGTTTGCTTCGGAGCCGAACATAATCAGGTATTTTTCTTCTTTTTTTAATTCCCGAATTGTAATATTATTTTTTTCGCAAAGAGCCGTTGCTATTATTTTGTGTGAAGGAAAATTTGATTTTATATCGGCAATTGAATTTAGTTTTATAACGGGGACTTTAAAAAAATTGCCGGCACTTGAGCGAATAACTTTCGGCGAATACAATTCCGTACAATTACCGAATAAAATAATTCCTTCAACTCCGAAGGCAGCCGCACTTCTTATTATTGTTCCCAAATTTCCGGGGTCTGATATATTTTCAAGCAATATTATTTTATTTAATTTTTTAAATTCGTTTATATCCGTTTCTTTTTTTTGAGCAACTGTTAAAACTTCACAAGGGCTGTCGGTTGTGGTGATTTTTTTCATTTGTTCTTCTTTTATGTAAGACACGGGAAATTTTGAAATTTCTTTGTCAAAATTAACTTGTGCGAAGATTTCTTTAATTTCAACTTTCGCACTAATCATTTCTTCCAGTGATTTATAACCTTCAGCAATAAACAGTGAAGTTTCATCTCTGTATTTTTTTTTATGAAGTTTTGTAATTTCTTTTATTTTGTTTGCGGATAAAACGGTTATTGAATGCATGAATCCGCCTGCCATTTCATATAGTAGTATTTTTCATAGTCATTAAGCATTGATAAATCTACCGATTTTATTTCAAACGGGAAATGAGATAACGTATTCATTATAATTTTATCGTCTTCATAAGTTGCATAAACGGTATTTTCAAGCCTTATGCCTTCAGTATTTTCTTTATATGCACCGGGTTCAATTGAAAAAACGGTATTTTCAAGGATTTTTGTTTTAGCCGCATTTGAAGAAGAAACAATCGGCGGATTTTCGTGTACGGAAATTCCGACACCGTGTCCCGTTCCGTGTGAAAATTTATATTCGGGATTAATTGATTTTTCAAGAGTATCTCTTGCAATTTTATCAATATTATAATAAGAGGCTTTTTTGTCGTATTTTGTGTAATACGCATTTAAAAATGCTTTTAAAACGCTTGTATAAGCGGCTTTTTGTTCGGGAGTCGGGGTACCTTTTATAAAAGTTCTTGTTGTATCCGTTGCATACCCGCCGTTGTAGTATCCGCCGTAATCAATCAATAAAAAGTCGCCGTCTTCTACGGTTTTTTCTTTTGAAGGGCTTGTATAGTGTATTATGGATGTATTTTTACCGGCTGCAACTATCGGTTTAAAACTAAGAGATAATGCACCGTGTTCTTTCATTGATTTTACCAAAGCTTCATAATAATCGTATTCTGTATAAATCGTATCGGAATTAATCATTTCATAGACAATTTTTAATGCTTCGTCGGCATGTTTAAAACAATCTTTTAAATGATTAATTTCTTTTTCGTTTTTTACGGTTTTCATTAACGAAAGGTGGCTTTTTTCAATTTTGTTTGTCTGATTTATCAACAAATAATCGTATATTGTCAGGTGTCTTGTATCAATGAAAATTTCTTCATTTTTTATTGATTTTAAATCATTTTCAAACTTATCGGTCATGTATTGTTTAAAAAATTTCCCGATATAAGGAATTTGGCAATCCGAATATATTTTTGCTTCATTTTCGGTAATAATTGCTTTTGCCGGAAAAATTGAAGAATAATCAAAATCAAAAGAACGCATGTTTGTTAAGTAAGCAATATCTTCCAATGACGTTACCAAAACATTGAATTTATCGCCGATACATTCTTTTAACTTTTCAAACTTTTCATCGGCACTCAGTTCCGTAATTTTTGTTGAAACATTAAACACATTGTATTTAATGTCTTTCATTAGCGGTTTTTTAAATTCGTAAACAGGTTCAGTTGACAGAAGTTTTATTGTCGAGTTTTTTTGTTGAAGATTTTTTAAAAGTCCGTCATAAAAATCTTTTGACGTTTTCTTTGAAATAACACCGAGCTTAAAGTAAGATGGGATTATTTCCGTTAATGCCGTTAAATAAGATTTTCCAAGCGGAATTTTTATGACTTCCGTGTAATCGTGGTTTACTTCTATATCGGCTTGTTTGTGATATCTGGGGTCAACAAACTGATAAATTTTATTGTTTGTAAATAAAACATCGCCCGTAGAACCCGTAAACCCGGTTACGTAGTATCTTGAATTTTGTGATAAAACATTGTATTCAACCAAAAATTCGTTGGTTGAATTAATAATTAATCCGTCAATCTCATTTTTTGACAGAAAATCTTTTAAATATTCAATTAATAAAATATCCATCAGTCTTTTTTATCTGTTAAATATAATAAATGATATCCGAATTGAGTTTTTACGGGGTTTGAAATTTCACCGATTTCCATGGAAAAAGCAGCATTTTCAAATTCTTTAACCATTTGACCTCTTGAAAAATATCCCAAATCACCGCCGTTTTGACCTGAAGGACAAAGCGAAACTTCTTTTGCAACTTGTGCAAAATCTTTTCCGTTTTCAATTTCTTCTTTTAATTTTTTAGCCTCTGCCTCGGTTTTTACAAGAATGTGGCTTGCTTTTACAAATGTTGTCATATTTTCTCCCTTTCGGATTTATTATCTGTCTTTTATCCCTACTTTTTGAAGTATAGCACGAGTTAAGTTTTATAACAAATTAAAGTTTAAAAAAGTGTCAACAAAGAAAACAGTTTAGTAAAAAAGTAAGTAGTTATCATAAATGTCTTTCTGTTTTTGAAGTCCGGTAATTCGGCATAAATAAAATTTATTAAAAAATTAAAATAAATAATTTTAATTTTCAAAGTTTTTTCGGACACATGAAAGATGAAATAAACTTGAATAATGCAAAAACTTTTGATGATGTTTCCGGTATTATTGATGATTATATGTATGACTACAATTTCAAAAGAAAGCAATGGAGTAAAAACAAAATGACTCCCGTTGAATACAGAAACTTTTTATTGGCGAGTTAATTGTCCACTTTTTTGGGGGCAGCTCACCACTGCCACCACCAAGTTTTATCGCTACATGTGTCATTTGTTCTATTCTCCTTATTATCGTAAGTGTACTCACAGTAATCATCAATTTCACCAGAAGCAGAAGCATGTTCACAAATAGTGTCGGTATAACAAGTACCTGAATTGTTGCAATAGCTATCACCATCTTGCTCACAATAAATATAACCTCCGCTATTACCGTTGCTATCACCGTTGCTATCTTCGTACTTCATACACACATAGGTACAGTCTGATTTAAAGTGTCCACGTACACAGTTGTCCGGGATGAGTGCTGGGTCGCAAAATTTTGTACATAAGAAGCTCCCATTTGCAATACAAATCCCATCGCCACAGCTATAAGTATAATCCTTAATACATGTAGGTTCGGGTTCAGGCTCTTGATTACACGATGGTTCCGTGCAACTCGGGTCGGGAGTTTGTGTGCACGAAGGTTCAGTACAACTCGGTACAGGTTGAGGATCGGGCTCTTGATTACACGATGGATCTGTACAACCCGGATCGGGAGTTTGCGTGCACGAAGGTTCAGTACAACTCGGTACAGGTTGAGGATCGGGCTCTTGATTACACGATGGATCTGTACAACCCGGATCGGGAGTTTGTGTACACGAAGGGTCAGTACATCCCGGATCAGGCGTAAACGCAGGTTCTTCACATGAAGGATCGGTACATTCATAACAAGAAGGGTCGGTGCAGAAACACGACGGATCCGTGCAAGCATAACATGAAGGTTCGGTACAACCCGCTTCTGACTTTCTTATCTGTTTTTGAGTAAGATAAATATCATCATACAAAAGAACGGTATATTGGTCTTTCGGCTCATTTTTATTTATTGTGGGTTTATTCGGTCTTCTTTGTCCGTTAACGTCAACAACAATGGGAATAGCCCCATCCGCTCTCTTGTTTTCAACAAAATAATATATGTATCCGTCTTGCGTAATAATGGTATTTGAAATTTTTGGTTTGTATTCCGTACAAACGGGCTTAGCTTTGTTTGTAAAATCGCAATCGGTCATTTTATAACCTGATTTAAAAGGATTACCTTTTACTTCCAAAACATTCATTCTTGTTTTAAAGAGGTCATTAATTAAATCGGTGTTGTTAGAATATTTTAAAGGAGATAAACCACCTGCTATATAGTGTAAACGAACAGCTTGTTTAAGGGAAAGAACTGATTTTTTAAAACCGGCTCTAAATTCTTCGCCGTTAGAATTGTTCATCATGTTAGGGATTGTCAAAGCAGCCACAATCCCAATGACAACGAGGGTTACAAGAACCTCAGTGAGTGTAAATGCCTGTAATCTCTCGGGGG
>CAZHCP010000029.1:0-19473 GCA_964531015.1 uncultured Muribaculaceae bacterium | reverse complement strand
ATGAGAGAAGGTCAAGCAGAATCTACATTTAAAATGAAAATGTAAAATGCCGACTGTTTAGCAAGTAATTTTTAATAAACTATCTTTATCTTTTACGTGCATTATGCAATGTAACAATATAAGAATAAAATTTAATCAAAAAGCGGAGGTAGTGTCCCTTCGGGAGTTTTAACAGGAATCATGTCCGCTTCATTCTTGATATCTTTTTTCTCAAACATTACGGCACTTGTTACGGAATCAGGATAAACTCTGTTTCTGTTAAGATATACAATATATTGGTCGCTCGGCGAAGCAGAATTTACCGTAACTTTGTTTGTTTTTTTTTGACCGTTAACATCTATATAAAGCCATATAAAACGTTCATTATCAATCCAATGGGCAGAACTTGGGAAACAAAAAATTATACCGTCTTATGTGATAAATGAATTTTCGGCGGTTGGTGTACATCCGCCCAAATATCGATTTATTTCATAGTCGGAATTGAATGTGTTATCATCGATTTCAATTAAATTCATCCTTTTTTTTAATATAAAATTAATATAATCGGCTTCGGAAGAATAATCATCAATTGTTAAACCTTCCAAAGCATAATGAAGAGTCAGAGCCTGATTAAGACCGGAAACGGCTTTTTTTAATTTACTTCTGTATTCATGAGCATTTGTATTGTTAATTAAGGAAGGAACTGTTATTGCGGCTACAACGCCAATAATCATAAGTGTTATAAGGACTTCGCTAAGCGTGAATGCTTGTAATCTGTCGGGGGACAAATCGACTTCCGCTATTCCTACTCTTCATTGCGTTTCCGCCTTTCTGTTTATTTCATAATCACATTTTGTATTATATCATTTTTGACTTTGTTTAACATACATTAAACAATCTATAATAATAATATTTCCCGCTTTTGAGAGGTTTATAACAGAAAATCGAACTTTTCTTTACATTCTTAACATTTTTTATTTATAAAAGAAAATATTTATAAAAATCAAAAAATAGCCGTAGGGTGCAATTTTTTGCACCCTACGGCTGAACTTGTGTGTATAAAATTTTTAATAACAATTATTAAAATTTTATATCAACCCTCACCTATATCCTCTCCCGTCGGAGAGGACTTTGTAAAATTTTTCTTATGAAGTAAAAGTTGATGAAGTTTTCATTTTTTTAAATCAACCCTCATCCTAACATTCTCCCACATGAGAAGGAACAAGATAAAATTTAATTTTTTACTGATTTATGAAAAAATAATAAAAAGGAAAAGAAATTAAAAATTTTGTGCAGGTTAAAAAATAACAAACTTCATTTACGTGCGGAAAAATATATGTACTTGTATAAAACAAACGTTTGATTTATTATAAGATGTAGAAATGCTTGAATTTTACTTGTAAAAAAATTCAAATTCCAAAATGTAATAAAATGTCTGCCTCTTTTGGCAGTATTTTTTACAAAAGCCACTTTGAAAATTTTTGTCCGCTTCTTCGGAGCCGGTTTTCTATATATCACAAATCTTAACAAAATAAACGGGATTGTCCTTAAAACATTTTTCTCTTATATAAAAGGCACGACCGTAAACGGAAGCAGGAATAATGGAACCAAAAAAAGATAATACAAAAGAAAGAATATTGACAACCGCCGTAAAACTTTTTGCACAAAAGGGATTCAACGGCACAAGCATTAGAGAAATTTGCAAAGAGGCAAACGCAAATATTTGTCTGATTTCATATTATTGGGGCGGAAAAGAAGAACTTTACAGGGGGATTCTTGATGATTTAATAGAAAAACAGTATGAATATTCAAAAACATTTATTGATTTTGATTGTGACCCAAAAACTTTAAATAAAGAAGAACAAATAAAATTATTAATAAAAATAACGGAAAAATTCGTTGCATTTTTCTATTCAAAAAATATATCAAAAGATTTAATAATATTTTTGTTAAAAGAACAGCAAAATTCCTCCTATATTACAAAATCACCGTCATTTAATTATTTGAGAAAAGTTGTCGGAAGTATTTTTAATAAAGATGAAAACGAAAAAGAAATTATCTTTAAAACATTGTTTATAATATCGCAACTTAATTCGCCCCGTATTTTACCTGCATTTTCACTTAGCCTGCTCGGGCAAGATGATTTTAACGAAGAAGATATTAAAATCATAAAAGATAATGTAAAAGTTTATATTAATGCACTTATCAGGGAGGCAAATATTGTTTAAAAAAGTTATTACGACATTTTTAATAATGTTTATTTGCAACATTGCAACGGCAGTTGAAAAAGAAGAACTGAATTTGGAATTTTTTTCAAGATTTAATGACGATTACCTGACGCATTATATCAACGAAGCAATTGAAAACAACCACAACGCAAAGCAGGCATCGGCAAGGGTCGAACAATACAAACAGCAAATGAAAAGTACATTGGGGAAAGAATTGCCGACATTGAGTGCGGGGGCTGATTATTTGGGTGTAAAAATTCCGACTCTTGATAATTTTAAACTTAAAAAAAGTGCATTTGTTCTCCCTTTCGTTGTTAATTATGAAGCGGATTTATTGTTAAAAAACAGAGATAAAACAAAAAGTGCGGGCAAAACGCACGAAATAAGCAAGGAAAATGAAAAAGCGACTTATATTGCATTGTTGAGCGATACTGCAACCGTATATATAAATATTTTACAATATGACGAATTAATTGAAATACAAAAAGAGTTGGCTGAGAATGCACGAAAAATTTTGGAAAATGACCAACGCAAATACGGTAAAGGTGTTATAAACACAACAACATTAAATAATTCTCAAAAGGATTATGAAATTGCCAAGAATAACCTTGAAAAACTGGAAAAAGAACGTGAAGTATCGCTTATGCAATTTCTCGTATTATTGGGAAGAAATCCGCAATGTACGTGTATAACGGAACGAGGGAACATAAAAGATTTTGAATATAAAGGCGTAATTCCATCCGAAATAGAGTCGGACGTAATCTTTTCACGACCGGATGTTGCTGTTGCGGAAAAACAATTGGAAAAAGCAAAAATTGACGTAAGAGTTGCCCGTAAAGAATTTTTACCGACATTTAACATAACGGGATTGTGGATATTCAATACGCTTGCGGGCGGACAATTTTTTTCGTGGGAATCTTCGCTTGCTTCGTTAACGGCAGGTGCAATGCAGGACATTTTTGAGGGTGGAAAAAAGGTTGCCAATTTGAAATTTCAAAAAGCAAAATACGAAGAACTTTTTGAAAACTATCGACAAACCGACCTTGAAGCAACAAAAGAAATAAATACTTCGCTTTGCATTATTAAACACGATACAAACATTGATAACAACACAAAAAATCAACTTGCATTTGAGAAAAAGAATTATGAAGATGCACAAAAAATGCTCACTGCGGGGGTAATTTCAAACAATGATTTTTACAATATAAAAAGAAGGTTTTTAACGGAAGAATTTGAAACACTGCAAACAAAAACACAACGTTTAGCGGACTATATTACATTATACAAAGCCACGGGAGGTAAGCTGTGAAAAAAATAATAATCATAATTTTAGCGGTTTTAATAATTGTGACGGGTTTTTTCTTTGCAACAAGAGAAAAGAAAAATCCGAATGAGCTTACCTTGTACGGAAATATAGAAATAAGGCAGGTTGATTTAAGTTTCAGAGTTCCCGGAAAAATAGAAAAAATGTTAAAAGAAGAGGGTGACAAGGTCGAAAAAGGCGAGCTTATGGCAATTCTTGATACAAAAGACTATATTGTAAACTTGAAAAAAGCCAATGCCGAAACGGAAAGAACGCTTGCATTAAAAAAAGATGCGGAAGCAAAATTTAAACGTCAGGCACCGCTTACTTCCGATAATACGCTTTCAAAACAGGATTATGACACCTTATTAAATTCAAAAGATAAAGCAAAAGCGGATTACGATATGTCGTTGGCGACTTTGGAAGATGCTCAAAATCAGCTTGAATATACAAAAATATATGCTCCCGAAGAAGGAACGGTTACCGTAAGAGTTCAGGAACCAGGGGCAAATGTTGCAAAAGATCAAATTGTATATACAATATCAAAAACAACTCCCGTTTGGATAAGAGCTTATGTAAACGAAACCGATTTGGGCAATATAAAGTACGGTGATAAAGCAACAATATATACCGATACACAAGACCCGAAAACAGGAAAAAATCGCACTTGGGAAGGGCATATAGGCTACATTTCTCCCGTTGCCGAATTTACACCCAAAACCGTACAATCAACAGATTTACGAACCGATTTGGTATACAGAATAAGAATTTATGTTGACAATGTTGATGATTATTTAAGGCAGGGAATGCCCGTAACAATTAAAATCAATTTAAAAACCGGAGTTTCAACGGAAACGGATAACGAAAATACAAACGAAGGATAATCATGAACACCGTCGGTATTAAAAATCTAACAAAAAAGTTTGGCAAAATAACGGCAATAAATAACCTTTCTTTGGAAATCAAAAAAGGTGAAATAACAGGATTAATCGGTGCGGACGGAGCAGGTAAAACAACATTAATCAGGTTGATTACGGGGTTACTTCTGCCAGACAAAGGGGATATAACGGTTCTTGGCTTAAATCCGTTTACTCAAAAATATGAACTTACCGAAAAAATAGGATATATGCCGCAAAAATTCGGCTTGTATGAAGATTTAACCGTGTCTGAAAACTTAAAGCTGTATTCCGATTTAAAACATCAACCTTATGAATTTGATAAGGTATTGGAATTTACGAAACTTACCCCGTTTCAAAACAGACTTGCGGGAGCATTATCGGGCGGAATGAAACAAAAGCTCGGACTTGCGTGTACACTGCTCGGTACACCGGACTTTTTGTTGCTCGATGAACCGTCCGTCGGAGTTGACCCCATATCAAGAAGAGATTTATTGCAAATGGTAAAAGATATGATAACTCCCGAAACAACGGTGTTATGGTCAACGGCTTACATAGATGAAGCACACGGTTTTGATACGACAATTATTCTTGATAAAGGCAAAATAATATACGAAGGAAAACCGTCTGACCTTGCCGACAATCCGAAAGACTTTGAAAATAAAGTTATCGAACTTATGGGCGGATATAAAGAAACGGAATCCAAAATCGCAAAAAATTACACGGCGGTTGAAAATGATTTGGAATGTACCGTTGAAGCGGAAAAATTGGAAAAGAAATACGGTAATTTTTATGCGGTAAAAAACAACACTTTTTGTATAAAAAAAGGTGAAATTTTCGGACTTCTCGGCCCTAACGGAGCAGGGAAATCGACTTCTTTTAAAATGTTGTGCGGATTAACAAAACCGACTTCGGGCAGTGCCAAAATTGCCGGTATTGACATAATAAAAGACCCCGAAAAGGCAAGAGCCCAAATAGGATATATGGCACAAAAATTTTCTTTGTACGGTTCTTTAACAGTCAGACAAAATTTGGATTTTTTTGCCTCGGCGTACGGAATAGGAATATTAAACAGGAAAAAACGAATTGATGAAATTTTGGATATTTTTGATTTAAAAGAAGAAGAAAATCAAAAATCCGAAGATTTGCCCTTGGGCTATAAACAAAGACTTTCAATGGCGTGTGCATTAATACATAATCCGCCGATTTTGTTTTTGGACGAGCCGACGTCAGGGGTGGACGTGTTGGCACGGCGGGAATTTTGGAATCATATTATTTCTCTTTCCAAAAAAGGAGTCACGGTTTTGGTAACCACGCACTTTATGGATGAAGCGGAATTTTGTGACAGAATAAGTCTTTTTTATAAAGGAGAAGCAATTGCAACGGGAACGCCTGCCGAATTAAAACAAAATGCAAAAGCGACAACAATGGAAGATACGTTTATAACGCTGATTAAGGAGAGCGGAAAATGAAAATTCTTATTGCACTTGTAAAAAAAGAATTTAAACAAATTTTGCGTGATCCGAGCAGTATTATTATTGCTTTTGTTTTACCGTTAATTTCGGTTTTGATTTATATGTACGGAATTAATCTCGATTCCGTAAAAGTAACCTTGGGAATAAAAAACGATGACGGAAATCCGGAGGTTGCAACTCTTGTTAAATCTTTCGGACACAGCAAATATATAAATTCAATTTTATATAATAACGAAGATGAAATAACGCAGGCAATAACCCGTTCGAAAATAGAAGGTGCGGTTATTATCCCAAATGATTTTTCAAGAAAACTTGCAAAAGGCGAAAGCTCGGAATATTTGATAATTACCGACGGTTCGGACGTAAATACCGCAAATTACGTGCAGAGTTATATTTCATCAATCGTAAACGGTTGGCTGTTAAGAAGCAAATATAGAACTCAGGTGAGTCAACCGCCGGTTAATGCGGAACTGAGAGTTTGGTATAATCAGGATTTAAACAGTCATTATTTTATACTTCCCGGTTCGATAGCAATAACAATGACATTGATAGGCATATTGCTTACGGCACTTGTAGTTGCAAGAGAATGGGAACGAGGTACGATGGAATCGCTTTTAAGTACACGTGTAAAAAAAATCGACATCGTTTTGGGCAAATATATCCCTTATTTTTGTTTGGGATTAGCCTCAATGGCTTTTAACGTATTTATGTGTACGGGAGTTTTTAAAGTTCCGTTCAGAGGAAATTATTTCATATTTTTTATGGTAAGTTCGCTTTTTTTATTTACGTTGCTGGGCGTCGGATTATTAATCTCCTCAAAATTAAAAAATCAATTTTTGGCAAGTCAGGTTGCATTGGGAATAGGATTTTTACCTGCATTAATGTTATCCGGATTAATGTTCCCGATAAACTCCATGCCGGCATTCTTTCAATATTTAACAATGATTTTACCGCCTAAATATTTTATAACATTTGTAGAAAGTGAATATATGGCGGGAACAATATGGGAAGTCGTTACCGTAAATTCGATTTTCTTAATTATATTGGGAACAATATTATTCACATTGGTATATAAAAATACGAATATGAGGTTGAATAAGTGATAACGGATAAAATAAGGCGAATTGTCGCACTGATAAAAAAAGAATTTATAACAATATGGAAAGACCCGAAATCAAGGGGGATAATAATTGCAATGCCGTTAATGCAATTGTTTATATTCGCAAATGCAATAACAATGGAAGTTAAAAATATAGATGTCGTTGTAACGGATAGAGATAAATCCGTGGAATCAAGGGAATTGCTCTCAATGTTTGAAAATTCTCCACGATTTAGAAAATTTTACTATACCGATACAAAAAATGAATTTGTAAATAAACTTGATACGCAAAAAGTGCAACTGGGGATATATATAGATAATGATTTTTTAAGTTCGATAAAAAGTAAAAAAACTGCGAATGTACTTGTAGTTGCGGACGGCAGACAGACAAACTCGGCTGCGATAGCGGGAAATTATGCAACGCAAATTATTAATTCATACGGAGAACAAATATCCGCACCAAAAGGTGCAAAAGTAATACCCGTAATCAGAAATTGGTTTAACCCGAATTTGGAATATCGAAGATATATTATGACCGTCATTATAACAATGTTGGCAATGGTTATCACCTTGTTACTTACGGCTTTATCAATTGCACGAGAAAGAGAAACCGGAACTTTTGACCAATTAATAGTCAGCCCGTTGTCGTCATTTGAAATTTTGATAGGAAAAACAATTCCGCCTCTAATAATTGCAATGATTTTAACCTGCTTAATGACATTAATTATAATAATCGGATTTAAAATGCCGTTTGCAGGTTCGGTAACTTTATTTTTGATTTCCATATTTATTTCACTGCTCTCAATAGTCGGAGTCGGTTTGTTTATTTCTTCAATATGCAATACTCAACAACAGGCAATTCTTGGGGTGATAACTTTTCAAATGCCTGCCGTGCTGTTGTCGGGCTTTATTTCACCCGTTGAAGACATGCCGAAAATTTTTCAATACATTGATATATTAAATCCGGCAAAATATTTTATGGAATTGACCTGCGGAATATTTTTAAAAGGAATGGAACTGAACGATGTTATTCCGAATTTAATAATGTTGCTTTTAATTTCAATAATTACATTAACAATTGCAAGCAGAACATTTAAACGAAAATTAAACTGAAATTATGTGTTTCTATTTGACCAAATACTTTGCGGCACAATCATAGCCCGTTGTTTGACAGTTCGCCGAATTATTGTTTGCACCTGCGGGAACAAGACCGTTTTTGGTTAAAATAAACGCAAAAGTGTCACGCCCTAACATATTTGGTTTTTTGTCACCGTTAACGTCAACCCAAATTGAAAGCGTATTGTCAAATAAATTTTCATCAACACCAAACTTTGAAATTATATCTTTTTTTGCCCAATAGTCAAAACATACGTTTGTGCCGTCATTTAATGTAAAAGTTACGATACTTCCGCCAATGCCCATTGTAGTTGCCGCATGAGCTTCTTCCCCGTTCGGAGCCTTTGAAATATCCGTTGTCCAACAACCTTCTTCGTCATTGCACTCTCTTAAAACAAAAAGATATTTTTTTAAATATTTGTAGTTTTGCCAAATAGAGTCCTGGTTTCCGTCATCATGTTCCCAGTCTGAATAATAATTATAATCATAATCGTTTGACAACTTAAATGCGTTGCTTAAAATCGAATAATTTTTTTTAAGTGCCGATACGTACATGGTTTCCGTATTTGAATTTACGATTAACGGAACGGAAATTGCTGCCACAATACCGATTACAACCAATGTAATAAGAACCTCTGCCAATGTAAAAGATTTTTTTCTTCGCATTATTGTGTACTCTTATTTCTTTTTTATATATTCCGAAATGTCAATTACTTTGTTAACTTCTTGTGGAAGAAAGAAATCACAGGAAGACCAAAGCAAAGTTTCTTTTTGTTCATCCGAATTTTCGTTTTGAACGGCATCTTTATTGCAAAAACCTTTGAACATATTATTTGTCGGGTCTGCAATCGGATTATAATATGCACAGGATTGACAAATTTTCATTCTGAAACCGTGTTGTTCAAGAATATCAGAAATATTTTTAACCGCATCGCAAACTCTTACAAAACTTTGAGTTGTAGATTGTCGTTTGTTTTTGTATCTGAATACGGCTCTTTTTAAACCTCCGACCGACGTTAACTCCAAATAACACGGGAAATTGTTTCTTCCGTTTGTAACATTAACGGGAATAACCAATTTTTCACCCGCATCACTTTTTTTCTTGAATGCCGATTTGAATAATTTTCTTAAAATTTTATTTTCAAAAATTATTTCGGATAATGTATAAAACGGGCATGCTGCCAAATAAAACATGGGTTTTATGTATAATTCGCTTTTGTAAATCGAAACACCGAATACAACGGCAAGGACAACGGCAAGGAATACTGCCCACGGGAAATCAACAACAAAGTAATAATTAAACGAATAAGTCAGAATTAATAATAAAATTCCGGCTAAAATAAGCGGATTGGGCTTAAACAACGAGAAAAGGAATTCAATGAATTTCCAATCGGCAAACGCTTTCCAATTGAAACAATGTGAAAATAAAGACATTTTATATGCAAAAGAGGGTCTTCTGACTTCATAATCAATAGAAGAAACAAATGTTTTAATTTCGGGGATAAATTTAGGTGGGAAACCGACTTTTGTAAGAAGGAAAGAATATTTCAATTCTGCATTTGCATCATTGAAATCAATGCATTTTACTTTCTCCAAAACGGCATGATTTATAGCCATAACATCAGAATCCACCGGAATGGGCAAGCCGAGATTTGAACGACCTTTTTTCATAATGTTTGTGTTATATTCGTTTACGCTTGACCAAACTTTTTCGTAGTAATCGGCATTTTCGAGGAAAATTTCCGTAGCACCGACAACAACGTTATTATTTTGTAATGCCTCATTGATGTTGAACAGAAAATCATTTTTGACAATTCTGTTAGCATTAAGAAAAACGTAACCGTCAACTTTTTTAAATGACATTAAATTTTCCAGAAGCCAAGATATTGCTTTATCTCTGCCCAGCGGGGTATCATCGGTAAGACGCCAAAGTTTTGCACCTCCGACGAATTCTAATTTATTTGAAGAATTGTCGTTACAATTATCCAAAATAATGTGTATTTGATAATTTCCCTTCGGATAATCCTGTTTGTTGAGTTGTTCCAAGAGGTTAACGATAGTTTTTTCATTGTTGTGGGAATAAATAATAACAATTAAATTTTTGTAAGATTTTCTTATATCATCTTTAACGGAATTTTTTTTAATAAAACTTGCGATAACAACGACCGTAAAATATGCAATAAAAACAGCGACATATAAAAACAAAACTGCGAGTACAAAAACGATTATATTATTTAGCATGCTATCCCCTCTCTAATTAGTATTTTACGAGAAAAAAGAGATTTTTACCAGTAGTCTGAATGTAAAATAAAATCAATAGAATGTAAATTTTTATTAAGAATTCAAAAAAAAGTATAAACATTTTATCATAAATGACTTATTATAATTGTAACAAATCCCCAAATCTCCTCCCAAGATTATTAAGTATTAGCTGCAGTGCAGCTTTTTTTTTTGAGGAAACGGAGAGGGGGGAGTTTTGGGCAGGCAGGGGGTTTGAGTCGGTTGCGAGATACGATATTGTTGAAAGATTTTCAACGGATGTTTTATTTCGTTGATGAAATGTCGTTAGTTTAGGGGGAATTTGAAATATTGAGATTTTTCGTGTGATGATTTCACAATTCATTTTTTATTTGGATAATTCATACATGGATTGTGTTCGGCAGAGTAAAAAGCGGTGAGTAATTTTATTCGATACAATATCTGAAAATAAAACATTTGCAATAAAAAATCCTTCCGAATTGTAGTGCCAAAAGAATAAATAAAAGGCGAAACTTTGTGTAGTGAGAATAAAAGGAAGTAAAAAAATAACTTGATAAAAATAAATTATGATGTATTATAAAGAAAGATGAGTGCCCGTAGCTCAGCCGGATAGAGCGTTTGGCTACGAACGAAAAGTATAAAGCAGAATTTGACAATTGAATAAAATATTAAATGCGTGTGTAGCCCAGTTGGATAGAGCGTTTCGCTACGAACGAAAAGGTCGGGGGTTCGAGTCCCTCCACACGTGTTTTTATTTTTCCTAAATTATTCCCCGACCGTAACAAACAATAGTATATTTTAATGACCGTTTGGGCAGGAAGGGGATAAATGAATTGAGTAAGGAAATTTACCCAATGGCACTAATTTTCAGGTTGTCGGAAGTTGATTGATTATCCAAATTTCAAAACCGGCGAAATCGGTCTTTTGTTGCTCTCGGGGAGGAATATATTTTGGGAATTATAAAATATTTTTAGTTTATAATTTATATGCTAAAAGCTTAAAATTATTATCGGATGTTGAATCCGGACAAATTCGCAACAACCTTTAGAGCCTTTTAATATAGAAATTTCAGATTATTTTTCCCCGGGTTTGTAATCAGTCAAATTGTGATATAACAAAATCTCCTTTAACAATGGGAATCGTAATGTTTTTTAATTCCATATCTCTTTTTTTATTAACGCTTTTTATGGGTGTTTTGGTTGATAAATATAACAGACATAAATTACTGTTTTTGTTGCAAATACTTTTTGCCGTGCAAGCACTTCCGGCGTATATTATTTTGGGGTTTATTAATAATATTCATTTAACAATGGTTGTTATGTTTTTTGTCGGAGTTGGTTTGACGTGTGTAACATCTCCTCAAAATATCCTTTTACAAAATATTGCAGACGAGGAAAAACGAGGAAGGGTAATGAGTATAAATACTTTATGTTATATGGGCACAATTTCACTAAGCAGTTATTTTTGTGGAATTTTGACTCATTATTTTGGTATAAAGGATACATTCATAATTTTAGGAATAATTATGTTAATAATCGGCAGTTTTTTAAGTTATAACTTGTCAAAATTTAGTTATGGCAAATAGTCCTGTTGCAATAAATAAATTTCGCAACAACAAATGTTTAGGTAACCATATACGGGTGTTCCTTTTGTTTAACACGGAATAAATACTCTGTAAGAACCGCCTCTGTTTAAATAATAATCGGATTGCATTGTATATTTTGCATCGCTTATTTCGTTTCCGTTGCCGTCGCTTATACATACATGCCCGTATTGTCCGCCGTTATATGCACTCCAGCTGACTACCGCTCCTGCCGGTAAATTTTTCAAATCGCTTGCGGAAACTTCGCTTGTAACTTCTTTCCAGTCGGAACGATTTTCGAGTAAAGAGCCCCATTGATTTCCGTTTCCGTACAATGAATATCCGTATGCGGATTCTATTGATTTCCTTACGCCTTGTCCGCATAAGCCTTGTGCATCTTTTAGACCTTTATCGCCGTAAAGTGAATTTGCACTGTTAACAAGTGAAGTTCCTTTTGTTGAGTCGTAACCGTCAAATGTTAACGGATATTTGGAATTTGTTGTTTTTTCCGTTGTTGCATTTGTATTAGCGGTTGTATTTGCCGTATTTAAACTTTTGATATCGCTTTCTTTAACTTCTTTTTCTTTGTCGAATTTTAATTCCTGTAATTCCTGTTTTATTTTATCTATATTTTGGTTTGTGTTTGTAATTTCTGTTTGAGTTGTATTTATGGCGGTATTTTTTGTTTCTTCTTCCGCAGCTTTTGCATTATTGTATTCGTCCATATATTCCTGAACTTCGGAATGCTTTTCGCTGATTTCTTCTTCTACTGCCGTTTTATTTTCTTTTGCACTTTCAAGTTCGCTTTCAAGAGCTTTCTTTTCTTCTTCAAGTTTTGTTAATTTTTCTTTTTCTTCTTCAACTTTATTTTTTGCGTTTTCTTCTTCCTGTTTTGCGTTTCCTATTTGAGTTTTCAATGTCATAATTTGAATGTTTAATTTTGCTTTTTCGGCATCGGTTAAATCTTCGGTATTTGTTCCTTCCAATTCGGACAAACTTTTTTCCAAGCCTTCTCTTTTTATCGTAGCATTTGCATAATCGGTTTCGGCTTGTGATATTGTTGTTTTTTGTTCGCTGATTTCGTTTTCTTTTTCCGTTATTTCGTTTTCTTTTGTTTCAATTTCTTTCACAGCATTATCGAGTTTTTCAGCCAACTCTGTGTCAAGTTTTTTTAATTCTTCCTGATATTTTTCGTATGCTTCTTCTGTTTTTTCTTTTGCTGTTTTAACGCTTTCTTCTTTTCCCGCTTCAATATCGTTTAATTTTGTTTCGTTTTCATCAAGTTTTTTCTCTTCTTTTTTTAATTCTGAATTTAATTCGCTTTCTTTTAAATTTTTTAAGTCTTTTTGTTCAAGATTAGCCGTTGCGGAAGATTGTGTTGTTCCGATATAGGGGCTTCCGCTTCTTGTATTAACCGTGTTATTAAGGTTTCTTGAATTTGTATTTCTTGCCGTTGCGGTGTTATTGGTTGAATTTGTGTTATTTGTCGTATTTTGTCTTGCGGTTGTTGTTCCGGTGACGTTTTTTGCAACGTTATTTCCTGTTGTTGCAACGGTTCTTGAATTTGTGTTGTTTGTTGTCGTTTGTTTTGTTGAATTTGCTGTGTTTGTTTTCTTCGAGTTATTTGCAAGTCCGCTTGTAACTGCGGTATTCCTTATACTGCCGGTGCTTTTTCCTGTTGAATTTGAATATTTGCTTACCGGTTGAGAGCTTACCGTAATTTTTTTTGCACTTGCATTTGTGTTTTTATTTGCTTTTTTATCTTCTTTGTTTTCTTTATCTTCTTTAACAATGCCGATTTCGACATCTTCTCCTTTTGAAAATGCCAATGCTTCCTTTATAAAAGTTATACCTTCCGTTAAATCCGCTATTGATATATCTTCACCGTTGCCGTCAAGTTCTTTTACCAAGTCCAAAAAACTTCTGATTTCTTCTTCATCAAGTTTATTGTTTTGGTTTGTATCCATTGAATCGATAAAATCTTCATCCGCCATTATATTGTTTAAAAAGTCGGCAATTATATCTCCTTCAATTTCTTCATCCTCAGAGTTTATTAAAAATTGTCCGTCTTCATATTTATAATTCTTTATGACATCATAATCGCTTGAAAATATCGAGTCTTCTTCTCCATAATTTTCTTTTATGAATGAATTAAATTCTTCATGGTTATCAAATATGCTTAATTTTTCTTTATCTTTCTTTATGTTGTGTTTTTCAAGATAATTATTGAATTGTTGAAAAATTGAAATTTTATCCATGTTAAATCCTCGTATTTATATTTATAAAAAAAAACTTTCTTTTAAAATTGCTTTAAAAAAAAGTTTTTGTTACATTTATATATATTTTGTATATATTCTAAAATTTCAAGTTACTGATGATTTCATTTGTAAATTCTTCTGTTGTTGCACTTCCGTTTAAGTCCGGCGTCAGTACTTTTCCTTCAGAAATTGTTTTATACAGTGCTTTTTCTATCCTGTCCGCAACTTCTCTTTGATTTATATATTTAAGCATATCCGTTGCCGAAAGAAGTAATGCCGTCGGGTTCGCTTTGTTTTGCCCTTTTATATCGGGTGCACTTCCGTGTACGGGCTCAAAAACAGCCGCATCTTTTCCGATATTTGCCCCTTTTGCAACACCCAAACCGCCAATCAGTCCCGCACATAAATCGGATACTATATCTCCGTATAAATTCGGAAGTACAAGAACATCGTATTTTTCGGGATTTTGAACTAATTGCATGCACAAATTGTCAACCAAAACTTCTTTGTATTCAATGTTCGGATGGTTTTGTGCCACCGCTCTTGCACAATCCAAAAATAATCCGTCGGTTAATTTACATATATTAGCCTTTGTTACCGCCGTTACGGTCTTTCTTCCGTTCTTTTCCGCATAATCAAATGCAAATTCGGCTATTCTTGTCGAGGCTTCTCTTGTTATTATTTTTATTGATTCAGCTTTGTTTTCGTCAATTTTGCGTTCTACACCGGCATACAAGTCTTCCGTATTTTCTCTTACAATAACCAAGTCAACATTTTCGTATCTCGTTTTTATTCCGTCTATATTTTTACACGGTCTTAAGTTTGAGTATAAGTCCAATTCTTTTCTTAATGCTACGTTTACGCTTCTGAAACCTTTGCCGATAGGCGTTGTTACGGGAGCTTTTAATGCGACTTTATTCTTTTTTATCGAATTAATTACCCTTTGCGGCAACGGTGTTCCTTCTTTTTCCGCAACATCCGCACCTGCCGTTTGAATTTCCCATTCTATTTCCGCTTTCGCTTCTTTTAATATTTTTACGACCGAATCCGTTATTTCGGGGCCTATTCCGTCCCCCGGGATTAATGTAACTTTTTGCATATCCGCTCCTTATACCAAATCAAAATCGCCGTGAAGTTTTAAATGCTCGATTAATCCGCCTTCGTTTAACAATTTTATCATTACGTCAGGCAACGGAGTAAAAGGTATTTTGGTATTTTGAGTTATATTTTTTACATAACCTTCTTTTACGTCTATTTCAAGTTCATCATCTGCATTAATTTTATCCGTGTCACATTCTATAAGTAACAAACCTATATTAATTGCGTTTCTGTAAAATATTCTTGCGAAACTTTTTGCGAGCACGGCTCCGACTCCCGCAATTTTAATAATTTGCGGTGCGTGTTCTCTTGATGACCCCAAACCGAAATTGTTACCGCCTACAACGAAATCACCTTTGCTCATTTTACCTGCAAATTCGGGGTCGGCATCTTCCAAAACATGTTTTGCCAACTCGGGTAAATTTGAACGTAAATGAAATAATCTTCCCGGTGCTATGTGGTCTGTTGATATATCATCTCCGAATTTGAATGCTTTTCCTTTTAATTCCATTATATTATCTCCCTTACGTCCGCTATATATCCTTTTATCGCACTGTATGCGGCTGTTGCCGGTGACGATAAGTATATAAACCCTTCCGTATTACCCATTCTGCCTTTGAAATTTCTGTTTTGCGTTGCCAAACAAACTTCTCCGTCGCCGAGTATTCCGGCATGTACACCTACGCATGCTCCGCAACCTGATGTTACGATTGCGGCTCCCGCTTCTACGAATATTGAAATTAAACCTTCCGCCAATGCTTCTTTAAATACTTGTCTTGAAGCCGGTGCAACAAGCAATCTTACGTCGTTGTTTACTTTTTGACCTTTTAATATGTTTGCGGCAATTCTTAAATCTTCTATTCTTCCGTTTGTGCAGGTTCCGATATATACCTGATTTACTTTTACTTTTTCAAGCTCATCTATCGTTTTTGTATTATCAACGGTGTGCGGGCAGGATATTGTCGGTTTCAATTCGTTTAAGTTTATTTTAATTATTCTTTCGTATTGTGCATCTTCATCCGCTTTAATTTGTACGAATTTATCCGCTCTGCCGTGTGCTTTTAAGTATTCGTACGTTTTTTCGTCAGTTTCAAACAATCCGACTTTTGCACCTGCTTCAACTGCCATGTTTGATATTGTAAAACGGTCTGCCATTGTCATATTTTTTACACCGCTTCCCGTAAATTCAAGTGCTTTATAAGTTGCTCCGTCAGCTCCGATTTTCCCGATTAAGTGCAATATAAAATCTTTTGCATATACTCCTTTCGGGAATTCGCCTTCAACTTCGATTTTATACGTTGACGGTACTTTTAGCCATGTTTTCCCGAGCCCCATTACTACCGCAATATCGGTTGAGCCTGCTCCCGTTGCAAATGCACCCAGTGCTCCTGACGTACAGGTGTGAGAATCAGCACCGAGCAAAGTTTCACCGGGGGTTATGTAATCTTCTATCAATCTTTGGTGACAAACTCCTTCTCCCACTTCCGAGAGTATTGCTCCGTATTCTTTCGCAAATTCTCTCAACACTTTATGCGAGTTTGACAGCTCTTTTCTCGGACTCGGTGCCGCATGGTCAATAAACAATATTGTTCTTTCGGGATTGCTTAATTTTGTTTTCCCTAATTTCTTAAACTCGCTTACGGCTAACGGTCCGGTGCCGTCCTGCACCATTACCGCATCTATGTTTGCTATTACCAATTCGCCGGGTGTTACCGTTTTGCCGGCATGTGCCGATAAAATTTTTTCTGCTATTGTTTGTCCCATATTCTCTCCCTACACAAATAAATGTGGTTTCGTTATGTTGTTGTCGTCTATTCTTTTCTTTAAATTACCCGTGGGCATGTAATACGGAGTTACCGTCATTATTTTTGCCGCAATGTCGGGATAATAGTATATGAATTTTAATTCACTCTGCGTTAGCGGTTTTTGAGTGTGTACGTTTGCGTATCTTGCAAGTTCAAGAATGTTTCTTGCTTCGTCTTCATCTTTAAATTCTATTTCCATTTTTTCATATACGTTTCTGAACCCTTTAATTCCGCCATATTCTCCGGTTGTTATCATTCTTCCGGTTTCAACGATTTCCGGTTCTCCTCTGCCGAGTTCCGCATAATCATATAATTCATAGTTTAATCTGTCTTTTAATGCACCGTCGGCATGTATTCCCGATTCGTGTGCAAATGCGTTTGCTCCCGTTGCCGGCTGATTTATCGGTATCGGTATTCCGAATGCGTATGCCGTATATTTTGCAAGTTTCCAAGTCTTTGAAAGGTCTATGTTCGGGTCTATTTCATATTTGTTTTGCATTCCGCTTGATTTTAACACACCCAACAGGCACGAAATTAAATCGGCATTTCCCGCTCTTTCTCCCATACCGTTGACGGCCGTATTTATATATGCGTTTACTCCGGAATCTATTGCTGCTTTTGCCCCCATTACCGAACAGCCTACCGCCATGCCCAAATCGTTATGGAAATGTAATTCTATATCCATTTGGGTTTCCTGTGCTATTTTACAAATTCTTTCATACGCACTTATCGGGTCGTCATAGCCCAATGTATCGCAATATCTGAACTTTTTTGCACCGTGTTTTTTTGCTTCATTCGCAAAATCTGTTAAATATTGAATATCCGTTCTTGACGCATCTTCCGCATTTACGCCGATTGATTGTCCTCCGCAGGCAACTGCCGCATCCAATGCTTTACAGGTTGATATTATTATGTCTTCTCTTGTCTTTTTACCGCCGAATTTTCCTTTTATCATTTGGTCCGAAGTTGATACCGAGAGGTTTAAATTCTTTAAGCGAGGTACGTTTTGGAATGATAAATAAACATCATCTTCTATTCCTCTCATCCAACCTGATAATTTTGTTTTGCTTATTACGCCTCTGTCAACTAACTCAAGGTTTCCGTTTAAATAGTTTATTTCATGCTTGGTTGTCGGAAATCCGATTTCCGATTGTGTTATTCCCAAGTCGTCCAACATTAAATTGATAATTGTTTTTTGTAATTTTGCTAACCCTAATCTTGATGTTTGTACACCGTCACGATTTGTTACATCTACAAAATAAATATACTTTTTCGGCATTTTCTTTTCCCTTTTTTATTATTAGTTATTATTATAGCATGGATTTAGTTTGCTTTATATAAATTTAATATTGTTGATTGTGTAATAAATTTATTATTTGCTTTCATTTTTAAATAAAAAGGGCAGTGAGTACAATGCAATGTTTCATTACTTTGAACTTTTCCTGTTAAAACATCCTTCATATACTTCATTTTTTTGCCGTTTAGTGCTTTTTTCAGACCATCTTTAAATACATTTACGGCTAAATCATGACCGGTTGAACAATAACAACCCAATAATGTTCCGTTCCAATTTATTTGCGGTTTTAACCAAGGATATAAACATACGTTAATATTGTTTTCTTTTAGAATTTTAATTATTTCTTTGTCGGCAGGAAATGATTTCGGTAATTTTTTTATTTTACGGATGGTTTCAAAATCAAAACCGTTTGAATTCCAAGGTTCTTTAAAGTATAACATTGTTATTTTTAATGCTTCTTTCAGCTTTGTTGTTTCAATTATTTCGTGTTTATTATGTTCAAAAACGATGTATTGCCAGTTTAAAATCGGATATTTACTGTTATACTTTTCTTTATATTGATTTAATTTTTTGATATTATCAATTACAATATTGAAGTTTCCGTTTCGTCTGTATATTTCATACGTTTCTTTGCTTGTTCCGTCTATTGAAAATGTTATTCCGGTAAATTTATATTTTACCAATGCTTCTAACATTTCATCGGGTACTTTGTTGAAATTTACACCGTTAAATGCCGTAAGTTTTACGGATTTTTTATATGCATATTTGATAATTTCCAAAAGTTCGGGGTTTAAAAATATTTCTCCGCTTAAAGATAGTTCTATGCTTTTTATATACGGGTGTTTATCAACAAATTTTTTGAAATCTTTAAATTTTAAATATCCTGAACCGATTATGCAATTGGGGTCATCTTTTCTCATATAACAGTCAAGGCAGTTTAAATTGCATAAACTGCATGCTTCAATGGCGACTTTATCCGGAAGTTTATTAATTTTTCTATATAATTCAATTAAAAAATGCATTTTCTTTCGCTTTTATTTTTTTGTATATATTTTGATTAAAAGGGGTTTTTATTCCG
>CAZHCP010000028.1:12125-19775 GCA_964531015.1 uncultured Muribaculaceae bacterium | reverse complement strand
GCTTCACATCCTGCGTGTCCCGCACCTACTACTATTACATCATACTTAAACATAACTTTATTATATTCTAAACAAAAAACTTTGTTTCGATTATTTTTTTTATTTTGTAAAAAAATTGACAATATATCTTAATATATTGCTTTATTTCCATGACAAAATTTTTTATCGGTTCTATGATATAAGTAAGATTTGTTTATTTAGATTTTATGGAGATGGGTAAGATTAACGGCTCGGTTTTAAACAGTAAAGTATTTTTGGAAAGTACTAATTTAAGTTGTTTGGCGAACGATGATGATAAATTCAGTTCTTTAAGCATGTCTGCAATGCTTGCAAGGGGGGAAATACCTGAAACTCACAGACGCACTGCTGACAATTACATGGTTATTAAGAAAATATACGGTGTTCCCGTTGTTCAACCCCGTATTAACAACAAAGAACGAGAACTTTTAAACAAATATGATTTTAATCCGTTGGAATTTTCAACAATTAAACAAATTAATGAAGAATTATCATTTTTAAAACGTTGGTCAATGTCTTTGGAAAATAATTTGAGAAATGATGCAAATGAAATTATACAAATTCGTGCAAAGGAATTAAAATTTTTGGTTGCTTCACGTTATGTTAATTTAACAAGCGAAATTTATTCGGGATATAAGGCTTTGGAACGTTACTTTGAGGAAATTTCAAAATATTAATACAAAGATAAGATATAAAAATTCACTCTAAGTATTATATTGTGAAAACCGGCAGTAATAACGAAAAGGAAACAAATTTACAATGAGCACGATAAATATTAATAATTCTGTTTTTCTGGCTATTGATATTCAGGAAAAACTCGTAAAAATGTTAAATGATGACACCGTTGCCACGGAATCATATAAACTGTTGAAAACGGCAGAAATTTTAAACGTTCCTACCGTTATTACGGAACAATACCCGAAAGGTTTGGGAACTACCGTTGATGAAATTAAATCTTGCTCCGCTGATGCTTTTTATTTTGAAAAAACTTATTTCAGTGCGTTAAAAGACAGTGTCATTAAAGAAAAAATCAATTCATTTAATCGTAAACAAATTATTTTATTCGGAATAGAAACGCATATTTGTGTACTTCAAACCGCTGTTGATTTATTAAATGAAGGATATGAAGTTTTTATTGTGAAATCGGCTTGCGGTTCAAGAAGTTCAGACAATAAAGAAACGGCATTAAAGAGATTATCCGAATTAAACGCACAAATTGTTACAACCGAAATGGTTATATTTGAACTTTTGGAAACGTCAAAACATCCGAACTTTAAAGAGGTTCAAGCCTTGATAAAATAATTTTTTATTGAAAATTTTTTTGATTTCTTTGCGTCATCAAGTAAGTTTTTTGCACGCTCATAAATTTCAAAATTTGTGTTTAATTGCTTTGCACGCCTTTCTACATATTTAATTAAATCAATTACATGCTTGGGAATATTGTTTTTATTTTGCAAATACCAATTTTCTTCTATGTCGAGTACCGTTGTATAAAGTCCTGAATTGCGGTTTTCCAGTAACCATTTTTCAATTTCTTCAATGTTATCATTAATACCGGGGATAATAATATATTTCGCTCCGACAAGGAAACGCCCCAAAAACGTGGTATTTAAAGTATATTTTCTTATGTTATCAACTACCGTATCGTATAAGTCCGTTTGTTTTATTTTTTTATAGGTTTCTTTTGAACCCGAATCAACCGAAACTACTACATATCCTCTGATTTCCTCAATTGCACGGGCAAGTGCGGGGCTGTATTTTATGCCCGAAGAATGAACTCTTATACCGTAGAAATAATTATCCAAAAGAAAAGTCATTATGTCTTCAAATTCATCAAGCAAAGTCGGTTCTCCGCCACCGAAGGAAATTATACCGCCAGCCCTTAGTATATTTTTTTCGTACATGTCTTTGATAAGAGGCAATACCTTATATCTTTCTTCCTTTTGAAATTCCTCGGGATGTTGAGTTGCAAAACAGTATATACATTTTGAATTACAATGTGTCCAATGGCTTATATAAACATTATCAATATAATTTGAATTATCCCATTTATCTTCTTTTAAATACGGACAAGAAACGCAACCTAAGTGAATTTTTCCTTGCTTATGAAAATTTCTGTACATGTTTTTTACTTCAAAAATTCTGTCCGGGTTGATTTCTCCGCCATTAAAGTTGTTTCTTATAAGTTGTTGAGAGAACCCTTCATGCCCGCAATGACAACAATGAGCCAGCTTGTATTCAAAAAATACGAGTCCGTGTTCTATCCAAGGACAACTGTAATAGTACCCTTCTTTTTTGCTTTTGTATTTTTCGTTATATACAAACATGTTTCCTCTTTTTATTTCCCGTTATTTTATTATACAGGTATTCGATTTCTTTTGAAAATTCGATATCATAATTATTAATTTCCGATAATTCATCAACAAAAATAATAATTTCTTTCAAATGTTCCGGAATTTCATAACGTACATTTTCAAACCATTTTTTATCAATATCAAAAATCAATTTATTAATTCCGAGATTTCTTGATAAAATAAACCAATCAAGAACTTCTTTTTTGTTATCGTTAATGCCTTGAATTACGGTATATTTGTAAATTATGTTCTTATTTCCTTTATTTTGAAATTCCAAATATCTTTTTGTTGTTTCAATCATAATATCAAACTTATTTTTTGATTTGATTTTTTCATAAACGTAAGAACAACCGCAATCAATTGAAATTATAACTTTTGCAATATTTTTACCTATTGCCTCGGCAACAGGGTAGCAATATCTTTGCCCCGAAATATTAAATTCGATATCTTTAAATCCGTAATTCATTAAAAAGTATATTATTTTATCCGTTTCGGCATGCAAAGAAGCATCTCCGCATCCGAAAATAATTTTTGTTTCCTTATTTATAATTTTATTATCTATCAACTGTTCCAAAACAGGCATGATGTCATAATGCTTAATGTTGTCCAAATCATCATTTTTTTGATTATCGCAATACGAACAATTAAGGAAACAGCATTGCCAATGTGAAAGGTACAAATATTTTACTGAATTATCATTAACTTTTTTTGCGTTTTTTTCCAAATAAACACAATTTAAACATTTTTCTCCCGGAGAATTACTCAAAAAATTATATTGAATAATCCTCTTTTGATTATTTACATTGTTAACATTAAGATAAAGGCTGTTATAGTCATTATCCAAAATAAAATCGGGGTGATTTTTAAAGCAAGCCGAAACAATTTCGTTTTGAAAAAAAATCATTGCATTAAGTGCGAATTTGCAATAGAAACAAGAATTATCCGACTTATTTTTATTACAATTATTAACCGAATGTTTAAAAAAGCTATCAAACACCGAATAACCTTTCACCAAATTAAGACTGTTTTAATCTGTTTTCTCTGTCAATTTTTAAATTTGAAGCACGCTCGTAAAGTTCGCAACTTTCAAGATTATATTGTCTGTAACATTCAAAAACGAAATCACAAATAACGTAAATGTATTGCGGGATGTTCGCTCTGTTTTCTTTAAACCAATTATCTTCAATATCGAAAGCGATATTTCTAATTCCGATTTCATAAGTTTTTTTCAGCCAATTTTTAACTTCCGACAAACTGTCGTTTAAACCGGGGATTAAAACATATTTTGTTCTGATTAAACCGTTTTGAGCTTTTGCATATTTTTCAAGGTTTTTCCAAACTTTATCAAAGCAGGGAACATTTTTAATTTTTTCGTAAGTTTCTTTACTGCTTGAATCAACGGAGGTAATAAGCGTAATTTTTCCGAGTTGCAAGCCTTTTTCGATAGCGGGAGAATATTTAATGCCGTCGGAGTGAATACGAATGTTATAAACATCATAATCAAGCAACAAATATACAAGCTCTTCAAACTCGTTTAATATGGTAGGTTCACCGCCGCCAAACGTAATTGTTGCATTTTTCGACAAAACGCCTTTTTCAATCATATCTTTTATAACGGGATAAACGTTATAAGTTTTGTTAGCATTAAAGAATTTTTTATCTTTATCCGTATAGCAATATATGCAGTTGCAGTTGCAATGAGTCCAATGACCGATTAGAACTTCATCAAAATAATTATCACCGTTCCAGTCTTGTTCTTTCAGATAATAGCAACCGGAGCATTTTTCGGGAATTATACCGTTTTTCAAACCTTCACGCATTTGTTTTCTTGTTTCAAACAAAGCGTTCCAATCAATCGGTTCACCGTGGTAGTTATCGATTTGCATAATATTTCCGCCGCCGGGGTGAGAACTTATACAACAAATTTGAACCGAATTTGAAAAGAACGTAATTCCGTGTTCTAAATGAATACAACTGGTATATTTCAAGACTGTTTCCTACTTCTGTTATTCTCTGACACTTTTATTATAATACAACAAAAAAACAAGACAAGAATATTTGCAATTCTTATCTTTCTTGACTCACGGTTATTATAATGATATTTTTATATATAAATATAAGCAAAAACGGGATAGAGAAATGAAATATTTAAGCTGCCGATACATAGAGCACGGAATGGATTTTGAGCATACAAGATTGGAAACCTGTTGTTTTACATGTCATAGCGGTGGCGGAAGATTAACTTTAAAAAACGAATACGCCGGAGAACTTATTAATTGGGATGAGCTTTTTGAAAAAAAACGTGCGTGGAGGGAAGAACACAAAAAGGGTAATTTAATGCCTAATTGCGTAGGCTGTGTTTTCCTTGAAGAAAAAGATTGGGATGAAGAAGATTATATAAATTTCCTTCAATTTAATTATTGGGTTCAATGTAACAGCAAGTGTACTTATTGTTATGAAGTACAAAATAAAACATTGTTTGATAAAATTAAGCCGTATAATTCCGTTCCCGTTGTAAGAGAAATGATTGAAAGAAAAATATTAAGACCGGGCGGAGAAGTTGCTTTCGGCGGAGGTGAACCTACGATTGCTCCGGAATTTGAAAGTTTGATTGAATTGCTTATTGAAAGCGGGTTTAAAAATATGAGGATACATTCATCAGGCATTAAGTTTTCTCCCGCAATCGAGCATGCAATAAAAAAAGGTGTGTTAAATGTCGTAATTTCAATTGACTCCGGTTGCTCAAAAACATATAAAAACGTAAAAAGAGTTAATGCTTATAATAAAGTTTTGGAAAATATGAAAAAATATGCACAGGCGAATACAAATTCTTACGGTTTGATGACTTCAAAATATATTATTATTCCGAATGTTAACGACAACAGAAAAGAAATTGATATGTGGATTGAGTCCGTTCAAAAAGTCGGCGGAAAGTGGCTTGCTTTGGATATTGAAGATGTTTGGTATAAAACAAACCGTGCAACAATTTCTTCATATTATTTGGATTTGGTAAATTATGTTATTGATAAAGCTCATTCTTTGAATATGAAAATTGAGTTATACGACCGTGCAAGAGGTTTAAAAGAAGGTAAAAATCAAATTTGATTTTTTGTTAAAATTTGTAAAATTTTAGCAATTTTTTTTTACTTATATTTTTTATAAACTTGAAGGTATAAGTCTGTATGTTAAATGTATTAAATATTAATCCGCATTTATATAATAATAATGTTACAAAAGCAAAAAATGAAAAGTCGGTAACACAACCTGCTTTTGAAAAAAGTTCAAATATTTCGGAGTTAAAACAGGTTAATGCGGATAATTTAAAGGCTTATATTCCTTCTTTTTGTTCTGTAAACAAAACGGATATGCCGTCAGATAAAGAACAATTACGATTTTTAAAATTAAAATTACGGGCGGACAAAAATTCTCAATTGTTGTTAAATAAACTCGAACGTAACGGCTTATTATATGACAATAATTCAAATGACGGTTCGAGTGTTTTAAATAACCTTTATAAAATTGCAACACAACCGAGAATTACCGGTTTATCCGATACGCAAATTATATCGGAAGTTTTGACTGCTTTAAATAATCCGTCTTCAATTACTCAAAAATTCGGAGATATTCCCGATAATGTTGCAAATGAAATAGAAAATGAAACAGGTACACCGTTTCCGCAATCGGCAAAAAACGTAATTTCTTCAACATGCGTTGTCGCAAGCATGGAATTTAACCTTGCAAGCAGACACCCTGCCGAGTTTACAAGATTTGCGGAAGGATTAAGCGGTAAAAGCTATTCTGTTGATAAAAACATTAAATTAAGTTCTTTTTCAGACGGTTTTGCAACAAAATTATGGAAATTGAGGGAATTTAACTCCGATTATTCAATTGCAAGTAATTGGGAAGATGTTTCAATCAAAGTAAAACCTGACAGAAATGCAATTGTCAGAGCAAGAATTCAAAGTTCATATAAAGATAAAGGCGAACGTTCCTGCATTGATGTGTTAATTCAATCGGCATTACTGAATTTGGGTTCGCAACATACATACGATTCCTTAACCGATGAACGTTCCGGTAAATTCAACAATGACAAAAGCGGCTTAACCGATTTTGAAAAAAACTTTGTTGAAGAAGTTTTGTTTGAGAAACCGAAAATTTCAGTTGTTTATCAAAATATTGACGAAGAAGGCATTTTGCAAGGATATAACTGCGAACCGAATGAAACGAAACAACACATTTTAAAATCATTGGAAAAGGGTCAAAATGTTATTATCGGTTATACTCATTTAACCGAAGAAAACAGAGTTGACGGCGGGCATGAAATAACAATTATCGGTTACGAAGAAGATGAAAACGGCAACGGATATTTTTTATGTAATGATACGGATGATGATATAGATACACCGATAAAATATAAGGAAGATATATTATTACCTTTAATTCACCATGCCGGCATTTCAATGGAAGCATTAAGCAGTGAAGATATAATTGTTGAATCCTGGCGAGAAATACTTGATATGTTTCAATCCGTATTAAAAGAAGAAAGAAACGAGAACAGGTAATTTTTTATATAAACATAAATTTTAATTTTTTATTTTTTTATAAAAAATAAGCGGATTTTTAATCCGCTTATTTTCTGTTTTTCTTAAATAAAATTATACCGTTATCGAAAAGTGTTTTGTTTTTTCCTTTTCATTATTTTTTTCCGCAACTTTATTGATGAAAAATTTAGTTAATTTGCCTAACGGGGTAGTCGGTTGATAATCCGTTTCCCAAATTCCGTCATTAAGGTTAGTTTCCGATACGGCAGCAGTGCTTAATGTATTATTATCATCAATATTTAACGAGAATAAAGACGGTTTATTTTCTTCTTCCGGGAGTTCGGTCGGGAAATCCGTAGGACATTCCGCTTCGCCTGTCGAATCGGTCGGAACGTCAGGGGTTTCCGTAGGAGTTGTCGGAACGTCAGGGGTTTCCGTAGGAGTTGTCGGAACGTCAGGTGTCAAAGGAATATCGGGTTCTGACGGTGTTAAAGGGTCATCTTTCGGCGTTGTCGGAACATCGGGTTCTTCCGTCGGAGTCGTCGGAACATCCGGTTCGCTCGGTGTAATCGGTTCGCTCGGTGCCAAAGGTTCATCAGGCGTTACCGGTTCTGCCGGTGATGAAGGAAGTGTCGGTTTATTTTCATCTTTCGGAAGTTCTGTCGGGAAATCCGTAGGACATTCGGTATTTTCTGTCGGTTCCGTCGGAATTTCAGGTTCGGACGGGGTTGTCGGCA
>CAZHCP010000028.1:0-12025 GCA_964531015.1 uncultured Muribaculaceae bacterium | reverse complement strand
TCGGTATTTTCTGTCGGTTCCGTCGGAATTTCAGGTTCGGACGGGGTTGTCGGCAATGTAGGTACAGGTTCCGTTTCCGTAGGGGCTTCCGGGTAAGGAGTATTTGTTGGCGGTTTCGATTCACTCGGGTCTAAAGGAACATCCGGTTCACTCGGTGTAGTCGATTCTGTCGGTGCCAAAGGTTCCGTAGATGCGGAAGGAAGTGTCGGTTTTACTTCTTCTTCGGGAAGTTCCGTCGGCATTGGCGGACATGTGTTATCATCCGGAACATCCGTGTCTGTCGGAATATCCGTGTCGGTCGGAACATCCGTGTCTGTCGGAACATCCGTATCTGTCGGAATATCCGTGTCGGTCGGAATATCCGTGTCGGTCGGAATATCCGTGTCGGTCGGAACATCCGTATCTGTCGGAATATCCGTGTCGGTCGGAATATCCGTGTCGGTCGGAATATCCGTGTCGGTCGGAACATCCGTATCTGTCGGAATATCCGTGTCGGTCGGGGTCATAGGAAGACCGGGTTTTGTTTCATCTTCGGGGAGTTCGGTCGGCATTGGCTGACATGTGTTATCATCCGGTACATCCGTGTCAGTCGGAACGTCCGTATCCGTCGGTACATCCGTGTCGGTCGGAACATCAGTATCCGTTGGCGTTGGCGTAATATCATCGGTCGGAATATCCGTAGGATCAACTACCGGAACATCACTGCCTTGCGGAAACGTCGGTAATGTCGGTTCCGTTACACCGGTGTCTGTCGGAAGTGTCGGTTTACTTTCTTCTTCCGTAGGTTCTGTCGGCATTGTCGGGCATGTCGGTTTCGTAGGAATTGTAGGTTCCGTCGGGGTTGTAGGTTCTGTCGGTACGGTCGGCTCTGTCGGTGTTGTGGGTTCCGTAGGAGTTGTAGGCACCGTTGGAGTTGTCGGCGTTGTACTTATTTTTCCGCAAGTGTTTAATCTGTAATTAAATTGAGGTAATTTAATTTCTACGCCTTCCTCAAATTTTGATACGCCGTTTTCATCAACAAAACTGTAATCTTTCATTCTTCCGACATTAATTTGCGAATTTTCAATAATTTTTTCTAATGTCTTTCCTTCCGTAGCATAGTCTGAATTTACGTCAAACACGCCGTATTTATGTACCCCTTTTTCATCTTCATATTCTGCCGTGAAAATATCAAGGTTTGCATATACAACCTGTTGCATTATTTGCGTTGCAAATTCGTTTGCGTAATTTACGTTAACGTTTAATTCGTTTTTACCGTCTTTTACAACCGCAAATCTTCCGTTGCCGTCCGGTGATGAGTAATATTGCATAACGTCTTTTAACGTTAATACTTCACCTGCCGTTAATTTTCCGTCGGTATTGCTCTTTATTTCTATAACTCTGTCATTGTCGCCTTCTTTTACGGCAGCCGGTGAAATTTGATAAATAATTCCGTTTTTGTTTACATCTTTAATGTTTACATTTTCTGCCTGAGAACGCAAAGTTGTTACCGTCGGCATTTCAAGACCTATCATCGTATCACTTGTATTTTCATCAAGTAATCTGTTTAAGTCGGTAATGTTGTCAGTATGAACTATATCGTTAAAGTTCATTTTGTCCAATACAACTTCAAACTCTGCCGCATTTGAAGGTAAATTGACTATTGCATAAGCAATATCTCTGTATGCTTCATTTGAAATATCATTACCGTATGTTCCGTAAATCAATTTTTCAAAAGAACCGTATTCGTCATCAAGTAATAATCCCGTTCCCTTTATTACGCTTGCGGTTTCGCTTGCCGGCGTATAAGTTTTTGACGTGTTATAAAATTTTGTATCGGTAATTTCTTTACCCTGTGTTTGATAAACTACGGTTGTCGGAATTGTCAACAATCTTGTATCAAGCGTTTCATCCTGACTCGTTTTTCCGCTGTACAATCTTAAATCACCGAGTTCGTCATAACTTTTCGGAAATTCCTCCGTTTCATCACTAATATATTTTGACAAAGAAGGATTTGCCTGTATGATTTCATCAATCATCTTATTTCTGATTGCGGATTTTTCTTCATCGTTATCATATTTGCTTAATGCAGAAGAATATACTTTATCAACTATTTCATTTAAAGTATTACCTTCCGTTTTATTGTTGTTTGCTTCTTCCGTAATGGTAACAATTATTGTTCCGTTTTCGTTTTTCGGTAAATCTTTATCCGGATGCAACATAACTACTTTATCCGCATTTACCACATAAAATTCACTTACGGGCATGGCTGCCAATTTTATGTCGGTCGGTTGAATTTTATCGCCGGTATTGTTTATTCTGCTTTTTTGAATATCATATTGCGTACTTATTTTATCGTAATCATTTAATTTTACCGTTTCTTCATTCGGCATGTTGCTTTGTTGATTATTATTCATTTCCGTTGCCTGTGCATACGGAGCATAAGCCGTTAACGGTAAATTTGCAAGGCTTGCCGTCAATACCGCAACTTTACTTACCGTTCTCATTGTATCTTTTTTACCGAATGATACCGTTTCGTTCTTTTTGTTTTCTGCTTTCCCTTTGTTATTAATGTTCTTTTGGGGGAATAATACATTTATCCCGTTAATTTTCATGAAAATTCTCCTTAGCTAAATTTCTGCAAGTGTAAACATCCGAAAATTTTTTAATTTGCGTTATTTCTCGCTTTTTTTCGTATTATTTTTACAATTGTTAATATTTTTTCCTTTATAAACTATTGTTTTGGCTTTGAATTAATTATAAAATAAAAAAAAGGATTTTTATGGGAAAGGCTAAAAAAAGAAATTTTACAAAGAATATTGATAATTCTCATTCGGTAATGAAACGAGATGATGTCATTTCCGATGTTCTTTCCGCAATAAAATCCGATAAAGTTTCGGTAAAAATAAAAAATTTGATTTCCCTTTTCGGAATTACGCCGGAGGAACTTGCCGAAAACGGTGCTTCTTTTGAAGAACTTTCCTCCGTTAAACATATTTTTTATTAAAAAAAGACATCGCTCGGATGTCTTTTCATTTATGTCTTTTTGCTCTACATGTTTTTAATATTTAAAATATCTTCAAACGTAAGTTTTTCCTGTGTTGATGAAGATAAATTTTTAACCGTATAATAATTATTATTTATTTCGTCCTCACCCAAAATAATTGCATATTTTGCAATTTTTGCAGCTTTTTCCAGTTGTTTTGCGAATTTTCTGTTATTATAGTCAAATTCGGCACTGAAATTATTTTCTCTCAATTTTGCCGTAAGTTTAATTGCTTCCGTTTGATTATTTGATACAACAAAAAAGTCGATTTTTTCCTGTTCTTTTTTCGGAATTAAAGCATTAAGTCTTTCAACTCCCATGCCCCAACCGACTGCCGGAGTGTGCACACCGCCGAGCGTTTCAACAAGCCCGTCATATCTTCCTCCGCCGCATACGGCATTTTGCGAACCCAAACAATTTGATTTGATTTCAAATACGGTTTTTGTGTAATAGTCCAAGCCTCTTACCAAAAACGAGTTTTCTTTATAGTTTATATTCAATGCGTCCAAGTAAGATTTTAATTGTTCGTAATGGCTTGAACATTCATCACATAACTTAATTCCCGTAATTTTCTCTTTCAAATTATTTTCTTCAAACAATTTATTACAGTTTTCGTTTTTGCAATCCAATATTCTTAACGGATTTTTTTCAAATCTGTTTTGGCAATCTTCACACAAACCTGATAAAAACGGTGCAATTGCATTTTTGAGTTGTTCTTTATACTCTTTTCTGCAAGTATTGCAACCGAGCGAATTAATTTCAACAACCAAATCATTTAATCCGAGTTCTTTTAATAATTTTGTTGCGAGCATGATGCACTCCGCATCCGCCGAGGCTTCCTGAACTCCGAACATTTCAACACCGATTTGGTGAAATTGTCTTTGTCTGCCTGCCTGCGGTCTTTCGTATCTGAACATCGGACCTTTATACCATAATTTTATCGGCGGACTTTCTCGGTGAAAGTTGTGTTCAAGGTATGCTCTTACGACTCCCGCCGTATTTTCCGGCCTTAACGTCAAACTTCTGTCACTCTTTACAAAAGTGTACATTTCTTTGTTTACGATATCCGTTGTATCGCCGACACCACGCTCAAATAAGTCCGTATCTTCAAATATCGGCGTTCTTATTTCTTTAAAATTTGCATTCGTAAATATCTTATTTGCAACGGTTTCAATATTTTGCCAATTTACAATCTCATCAGGCAATATGTCTTTTGTTCCTTTTGGTGCTTTTATGCTCATTTTAACCTCTTTTTGTTTCATTGTATGTTTCTATTATATTATAAAAATTACACAATGTTTCTTTTCTTTAACTTCATGTGAATTTTTGCTATACTTTATTTATGAAGAATAAAGTTTTGGTTAATATATTATTGGTTTTGCTTTTGTTTGCAATTTTGGAAGCGATTTCTTTTGTTCAAATAAGAAATCAAATCAACGCATTCAGAATTAACGCCGATAAACTTTCTACAAATAATACAAAAGCATTTAAAACAAAATATAAAATATTGGAAAAATTCAACCCTACGATATACAGAAATTCTTTTTATATCGAAAATTCATCAAAGAAACCTGTTTTATGGTTCGGCTGTTCTTTTGCCGAAGGGGCGGGATTAGAGGATTTTCAAACTCCCTGTTATAAAATTTCGCAATTAACAAATTCTTCCTGCATTAACCGTTCAAAAGGTGCAACCGGAACTCAATTCGTATATTATCAGTTAAAACATAACAATTTTAAAGAAATTGCTCCCGATGTTGATTTTGTTATTTATACGTTTATTTGGAATCATATTCACAGGCTCTATAATTATCAAATTAATCCTACGATTTATATGCTTAATCCGAGATATAAATTTATAAACGGTGAATTAAAAGAGTATAATCCGTTTTATTATCCGATTTATTCTTCATTTCTTGTAAAAAAATGTATGAATAAAATCGTACAAAAACAAATTGACAACGAAGTCCTTGATTTTTCTCTTTTTAATGCAGTAATGTTTGAAATATACAAAGAATTTAAAAAATTATATCCCAATGCAAAATTTATAATGATTGAATTTCCTGAATATTCAAAAAAAGAATTACCGGATTATGAAATTAAAAACCTTGAAAATTCGGGTATAACCGTTGTTCGTGCAAAAGATTTCTTTAACGGCATTGATTATTATGACGATAAATATTGGTTGCCCGATAAAATTCATCCGAGAGAAGAACTTTGGGATATGTTTTTGCCGAAATTTACGGAAAAATATTTAAAATAATTTACACCGGAATACAAATTATAAATTCCGTGCCTATACCTTCTTTTGAATTAAAAGAAATTGTGCCTTTGTGCATTTCTGTTATCTTTTTGGAAATCGCAAGCCCCAATCCCGTACCTATGCCGATTTTTTTTGTAGTAAAACCGACATTGAATATTTTATTTTGAACTTCCTCGGGTATCCCTTTCCCGTTATCTTTTATTCCTACAATTAATTTCCCGTTTTCTATTTTTGTTGATACCGTAATTATTCCGGGTTCGTGTTTCTCTTGTATGCTGTGGCATGCATTCACGATTAAATTCATAAAAACCTGATTTAACATATTAACGCAACATAACACGGGCGGAATATCACCGTAGTTTTTTACGACTTTAATGTTATTTTTCATTTCATGTGCCGTCAACTTTAATGTTAAATCCAATTCTTTATTTATGTCCGCTTCCTGAAATTCCGCTTCATCAAGCCTTATAAATCGTTTTAAGGATTTAACGATATCGGATATTCTTTGTGCCGCTTCAATATCAAGACCGTTCAACTCTCTTATTATGTCAATTTGCGTTTTTGACGGAATTTCACTTTGTGAAATTATTTTATTTATCATTTTGTTGTTTGAACTTATTGAAGCAAGCGGTGTATTTATTTCATGGGCGACCCCCGAAACCAACTGCCCGACCGTTGCCATTTTTTCCGAGTTTATCAATTGTATCTGCGTTTCTTTCAGTTCGGTAAGAGTTTTTTCAAGTTCATTGTTTTTGTTGTTTAATTGTTCGATTAATTCCGCATTAATTATTGAACTTGCCAATTGAACGGCAATTGATTGCAATATTTCCTCATTATCGGCAGGTTCTATTTTGTGTTTTGTAAAAGATACTATTATTCCGACGGGGTTATCTTTATTATATACGGGAATGATTATTCGATTTACTCCTTTGGGCAAAAAGTTTTCGTAATTAATAAACTCTTTCAGGCAGTAGGAAACAAATATTTCCTTTTTGGAAATCCTGTTTAGCGTATTTTTATCAAAGAATACCGTTTTATTTATTTCAGTTGTATTATTTGTCGAATACTTTATTTTATATACGTTTTCTTCACAAACAAGAAAACATGTCATATATCCGCCGAGTAAATATTCTATTTCTTTTAATGCGGAATTTAAAATTGCGGAAATGTTGTTTGTTTCTCTTATAACAAGCGAAATTCTATTTATAATCGCCATTTTTAAAACTTGAAGTTGGGCATGCTCTTGCAATTTCCCCAATTTATTTTTTGACTCGTTTGTTTCTTTTAACTTTTTTGTCAGTGCGAAATTTTCATTTTCAAGATATCTTAATTTATTTTCTGCCGTTATGTTTTTAAAAATTATAATTTTCTGTTTATTAAACCAAAACGAATATATATAAAAAAATTCATATTCGTCATTTTCGTTTTGATAGGTACACACGGTGTGAAACGGCTCGTCAGATTTTAAAACGAAATCCAAAGGTGTTGAATTTTGTATGTTTTCAGAAGATAAAATACATAAGTTAAAATTAAAATGTTTTTTCAAACGCTCAAAAGATTTAATTCTAGGAAAAGTTGACAGAAATTGTTTGTTTTTGAACAATAATTCACCCGTGCTTGAAAAAACACATGCCGCATCCGTAAAATTATTTAAGAAGTCCGAGTTATTCATTATCCCCTATTGAAATAAATAATAATGATTTACAAAAGCGATTAAAATACCGAGCAAAGCTCCTACAAAAACTTCAAAAGGCGTATGTCCCAAGAGCTCTTTTAATCTGTCCGGTTGCATTTGCCCGTTTGCATAAAAATCATCTCTGATTTTATTCAGGCATGCCGCTATTTTCCCCGTGGAACGTCTTAATCCTGCCGCATCATACATCACTACAAAAGAATATCCGATTGCGATTGCAAATTCAATTGCATCAAAACCGCAAATCAAACCCACATTTGTGGATAAAGCAATAACACCTGCCGTATGGGAACTCGGCATTCCTCCGGTTGTAGCCAAAACCTGGAAATCCACTTTTTTGGTTCTTACAAAATGTCCGACAAATTTTAACAGTTGAGCGATAAATGCCGCTTCAAGTCCCGTTAATATGACCTCATAACTTGTATTTAATAACATTTTTTAATCCCCTCCCGTATATCGGATACTATTCCTCTTAATATAGAAGAATTAATATTGTTTTCTTCAAGTATATCATAAGCTGCCGAACAAAGGAACAGTGTTTGTTTTTTTGCTTCCTCCAAGCCGAACATCGTGACATAAGTTGATTTTCCTTCGACTGCATCTTTGCCGGGGGTTTTTCCCAATTCTTCGATTGTGGAGGTGACGTCAAGAATATCATCATATATTTGAAATGCCCGACCGTAGCATTTCGCAAAATTGTTCAGGGCAGAAAGCTCTTTTTCGTTTGCTCCGCCGATAATAGCTCCGGCTTTAATCGCAAATTCAAACAGTTTTGAAGTTTTATATTCTATTAAGTATTCAAGCGTTTCTTTTGAAATTTGTTTGTTTTCGGAATCCAAATCGACAATTTGCCCTGATATGATACCGTCAACGCCGGCCGCAATAAAAAATTCGTTTAAAACTTTTAATATTTTGTCCGTTCCGACTTCTTTAGGAGTTTTATCAATTATAAATTTCGGTGCATAGCTTAAAAGTGCGTCACCGGCTAAGGTTGCCGTTGCTTCTCCGTACACTTTATGATTTGACGGTTTCCCTCTTCTGAAATCATCATTATCCATACAAGGTAAATCGTCATGTATTAAACTTTGCGTATGCAACATTTCAACCGCACATGCCGAAGGCAGGACATGTTCAACCGGAACATTAAATATGCTTGCTGTTTCTATCGCAATGACGGGTCTTAATCTTTTTCCTCCCGCCAATGTCGAATATCTCATTGACTCATATATAACATTCGGATATTTTACTTCCATGTATTTATCAAGATATTCTTCCGTTAATATCCTGAATTTTTCAAATCTTTCTTTTGCTGTTGCTTCCATTTTATATCTCGTTTCCGTAGTTTTGTTGTTTTGTTGTTTTTCTTGATAAATTACGTTTTTTATGTGAAATTTTTGTCATTATTTTATTTTGATTGAATTTTTTATTTTCTTCTTTTTTTATGGATTTTTTTGAAATTTCATCTTCATATTTCTTTGCTTCCGATATAAATTTCTTGTAACTTTCAAACCTGCTTTCCGACATGCCGTTTTTTATGTTTTCGGCACCGCAGCCTGTTTCGTCAAGGTGCAGGCAATTTTTAAATTTGCAGGTAAAATTTTCTTTTTTAAATTCAACAAATAATTTGGGTATTTCATTCGGCAAAAGAAAATCAAACTTCAAATAAGAGAACCCGGGAGTATCGACAATAAAAGTGTTTTCATCAATTTCAATAAGTTCGCAATGTCTTGTTGTGTGAATACCTTTTTTATTTTTTTCGCTTACGGGGAGTGTTCTTAATTTTGAATTATTTAAAATTGCATTAATCAGTGATGATTTCCCGACACCCGATGAACCGCACAATATTGTAGTATGTCCGTTTAAATAAGGTTTTAATTCTTTCGTTCCGGATTTTGTTATTGCGGAAGTAAAAATAACTTTATATCCTATACTTCCGTATAAATTTTCGATTTCTTCAATTAAGGATTTATCATCATTTATATCTTCTTTGTTGAAACATAAAATCGGTTTAACGTTGTAAAACTCGCAATGAGCTATATAACGGTTAAGTTGTTCCAAATTGAGTTCGGGATTTTTAAGTGCCGATACGATTAAAACTTGTGAAATATTTGCCGCTTTCGGCTTATTAATCAGATTTTTTCTGTTGATTACTTTTAAGATAAATGCCTGCATTGAATTTTCGTCAAATTGCGTAAGTTCAACAAAATCCCCCGTAAAAACGTCCTCCTGTTGTTTTTTTAACACTGTTCTTTTTTTTGCTTCAACAAGACCTTTTTCGGTTTTTACGTAATAAAAATCAGAAAAAATTTTAATTACTCGACCTATCATAAATTGATTTTACAACAACACGGCAGAAAAAGTAAATTATTATAAATTTAATTCCTTAATCAAAAGCGGAGTAATTATTTCCCAAGCAAGAGCATTAGGATGAAAATCATTTTCAAGACGATATTTTTCATCTTCAAAATTAATATCGGATAATTCGGACAAATAAACGATTTTTATACCGTTATCAATCAATTCATTTTCGATTTCTTTTATGTGTCTGTCACCGTTGAAAACAAATATTGAAAATTGAACATCATTTATTTTTGTTTCCAACCCCTTTTTCATTTGTAAAAACATTGCCGATAACAGTTTACTTCGTTCCGTTGTATTAATAACACTCTCATCAGTACAATTATGATACTTTTTCATCCATAAAGTACGAAGTATATAAGAGTGCCAAAAAAGCATGTCAAAATCATTAACGGGAATAAGTTTATCATTTTGTGGCGAAAACTTATAAAACATTAACCACTTATCAGAAAAATCATTCGGTCTGTATAAACGATTAACATGGTCTTCAATAAATGTGTATATAGCATAATGCGGTTCGCTTCCGGAATGCAGGTTTTGCGGTAAATTATTATTGTTCAACGATTTTAGCAATTGACTATTGTATTTTAGCAATAAGTCTTTCAAATTATTTTCAATATGATAAAGAGAATGTTGCATTCCGTACCCTGCAAGCCCTCTGTTATACACGGGACGTCCGGTCAAATTTGTCAAAATACCTGATAAACACTCATCATCAGATAAATGAACACAGGCGGTATACGAGCACCCGTAAAGAATAACGGGACTTTTATTAAAATCAGTACCGAAATAATTGTCTTTTCGATAGTGAATTCTTGGACCTGAATTTCCGTGATTTTCCGCAATTTTTATGGCATTTCCAAAATTTTTAATCGGAAGAGTAAAAGAATTTGTTATAAAGTTTGCTGTTTTGTCGACAAAAAGTCCGCTTGTTAAATCACTTCGTAAATTCAGGGAATATGAAATATACTCTGAAAATATATACAAAATAAATAACAGTATGATATTTATAAAAATCAATTTTTTATTCATGTCAAAAATTTATCACATTTCTTTGCAAATGTACATAAAATTAATATTTGAGTTATAATGTTGTACAAAATAAGAAGTGTAAAAATAAAAAGAAAAGAGAAAAACATGGTAGAAACAAAAAGAATTGAAATACCGGTCGGCGGTAAAACCGTTACCATTGAAACGGGTAAGTACGCAAAATCGGCGACAAGTTCCGTTACCGTAAGATGCGGTGACACAATGTTATTCGTGCATTGTTGCGTCAGCCCCGAACCGAGAGTCGGTATTGACTTTTTCCCGTTATTGATTGATTACGAAGAAAGAATGTCGGCTATCGGACGTATCCCCGGCGGTTATAACCGCAGTGAAGGTAAAGCAAGCGATAAAGCAATACTCGTTTCCCGCTTGATTGACAGACCTATCAGACCCTTGTTTCCGAAAGGTTACAGAAACGATATTCAAATTGTTGCTCAATTGTTCAGCTATGATCAGGAAAATCAACCCGATACATTGGCTATGTTGGGTGCCTCCGCAGCTTTAATGTTAAGCGGTGCTCCGTTTGAAGGTCCTATCGGTGCGGTCAGAGTCGCAAAAATTGACGGCAAATTAATTGCAAACCCCACTCATCAGGAAGCTGATAAATCCGCTTTGGATATCGTTATTGCAGGTACGCATGACAGTGTCATAATGGTTGAAGCAGGTTGCAAGTTCGTAACCGAAGACGATATTATGGAAGCCGTTGAGTTTGCTCAGGTTGAAATAAGAAAACAGTGCGAGGCTCAACTTCAATTTGCACAAGAATGCGGAGTTGTTAGAGAAGAATTTGTTAACCCTTACGATACAACCGAATTAAAAAATTTAATAGACGAAGTTGCTCACGATATGATTTTTGACGCATATCACAACTTTGACAGAAAATACAGACAGGATAAATTGGACGAAGCTAAAAAACTTGTTAAAGAAAAAGTTGAAGCTCTGCCTGAAGACCACTACATTAATAAAATTATTGAAGAAACAGGCATTGATTTCGTTGCCGAAGAATTTAAAGCGGCAGAAAAGAAAATCATGCGTGCAATGATTTTGGATGAAGGCGTAAGAGCCGACGGAAGAAAACCGAACGAAGTTCGTCCTATTTGGTGTGAAGTCGGTGTTATTCCCCGTGCACACGGAAGTGCCGTATTTACGAGAGGTCAAACTCAAATCCTTTCCGTTGCAACTTTGGCAGGTCCCGGTATGAAACAGGAATTGGACGGCGTTGACCCCGAAACAGAAAAATATTACATGCACAAATATATATTCCCCGGATTTTCGGTAGGCGAAGTAAAACCGTTAAGAGGACCCGGCAGACGTGAAGTAGGTCACGGTAATTTGGCTGAAAGAGCAAATGTTCCCGCACTTCCTTCACAAGAAGAATTCGGATATACGATAAGAGTTACGTCTGATGTATTGGAATCTAACGGTTCGACTTCAATGGGCTCAACCTGCGGTTCTTCAATGGCACTAATGAATGCCGGAGTTCCTGTTAAATGCATGATCGGCGGGGTTGCAATGGGTATGATTACCGAACCCGGAAGAGAACCCGTTGTATTAACCGATATTCAGGGAATTGAAGATTTCCTTGGTGATATGGACTTTAAAGTAACGGGTAATGACGACGGAATTACCGCATTACAAATGG
>CAZHCP010000027.1:0-19975 GCA_964531015.1 uncultured Muribaculaceae bacterium | reverse complement strand
TTGAAAACACATAAAAATCTGCCTCAAAAACTTGATTTTGGCAAATACTTTTGAAAAAAAATAAAAAATAATCTCGCTGAAAATAAATAAAACAAAATAAGAAACAATTACGGAGTTTCGTTTATTCACTTAATGAAACAACGTCAAAAAGTGCGTCGTTTAGCACTTTCAAGTTAAATTTAGTGAATTAGAAACGCAGTACCTTGTTGAATATTTTGTTTTATTTATTTTAAATTTCAATTTTAATTTTAATTTATTTGCCACTTCGCTAATATTTTATTTTTTTAGTTAACCCTCATCCTGACCTTCTCCCGTCGGAGAAGGAACTTAAATAAAATTTAGGTTTTGAAACCATATAAAAACCTGCCTCAAAAATTTAATTTCGGTACCATTGTTTTTTGATATATTTTCAGTTTCATTAAGTGAATAAACGAAACTCCGTAATTGTTACTTATTTTATTTATTTTCTTTGACTTTTCAATTTTCATAATTATTCATATAATTATGATATTTGATTTTTTCAGAAAGCAACATACCTGCACGCACGAAAACGTACCCGTTGACGTTGATGAATGTTATTGCCCTGATTGCGGAGAATTGATAAAAAACGAGTGGTTCGTAATAAGATGTGCCTGCTGCAATATAAAAAGACAGGCTCACCTTGAATATAACGAAATAAAACCGGATACAAAATTTTGTCAAAACTGCGGAGCCGACAATTTTACAATTGAAAAAATCGACTCTCTTAATTGCGTTAATTCAAGATATGCCGTTGTTAAACAAAGAATAATAAAACAGGAATTTTCCTCCGTTCGTCAGGTTTGGGTTGAAAATGAATATAATACGCAAATTTTTGATAAAACACCGCAACTTGAATTGCTTAATTAATGAACGGATAAAAAAGTGAAACCTTAAAACAATTCGGATTTTAAGGTTTCACTTTTACTTTAAATATCTTATTTTTTAAACATCAAATTCTTTAATTTTTGCTTTTAAAGATTCCAATGTTTCATCGGCTTTATCATTATCAACCTGACATGTACCTGCGTTTACGTGTCCTCCGCCCGCATATTCATACATCATTGCACCGACATCTATCGGGCAGGAACGGTTTATTATTGATTTACCTACCGCAAAAACCGTATTTTGATTTTGTTTTCCATAGAATGTATGAATTGACACATTGCATTCCGGGAACAGTGCATATATCATAAAACGATTACCAACATGGATAACATCTTCTTTTCTTATATCCAAAACGGCAATTTTTCCATCGATGTGTGTACACCTTTGTATTTGTTCCTTAAAACATTCCTGTTCCTTGAAATACAAATCCACACGTTCACGGACATCGGAATCTTCCATTATTTCCGTTATGGTTTTCTTCGAGCATAAATCTACCAATTTCAACATCAAATTATAATTGGATATCGTAAAATGTCTGAAACGTCCCAAGCCTGTTCTCGGATCCATTAAGTAATTCAACAAAACCCACTCTTTCGGATTTAAAATATCCTCTTTTGAAAAACTTGTACAATCGGCTCTGTCAACAGCCTCCATTAAGTCATACAAATTTGAAGAAAACTTGTTTTCACCGCCGAAATATTCATATATTATTCGTGCTGACGACGGTGCCGCAGGCTCAATTATATAATTTTCTTTTATATTTTTCGTTCTGACCGCTTCGCTGGAATGATGGTCAAATGCCATATAAACTCCGCTTGAATAAGGCAAACTTGCAGTTATGTCATTTTCTCCAAGCACGATTTTTCCGTCTTGAACATCTTTCGGATGTACAAATTTAACATCATCAATTAAACCTATTTCTTTTAACAATGCGGCACAAACCAAACCGTCAAAATTTGACCTTGTATATAATGTATATGTCTCACTCATAATAGTCCTCCAAGCTAATTTTACTATATTATTTTTATTTTTGACTCATCTTGTTATATGAACAATATTTTTTATAACAAATTTTGCTTTTTTGTCAAAATAAAACTCATAATATAATTATTCCCCGTTTTCATTATATTTTAACACTTAAAGAGCCAAAAAATTTTTTGGCTCTTTTTTCGGTTTTTTTATTTTTATATTTAAAATTTTAATCTTTTAAAGAGTCTATCAATTCATTTATTGTTTTTTCCTGAATTTCGATTTCCGCAATACGGTTTTTTGTTTGTTCAATCAATTCGGGTTTTGCATTTGCCATAAACTTTTCATTGCTTGTTCTTGCAACCAAAGATTTCTTTTCCGCCGATAATTTCTCCAATTTTTTGTTTTGACGTTTGATTTCTTCATTCAAATCAATCAAACCCGCCAACGGAATTATTATTTTTGAATTACTTACAACAGCCGAAGCAGATTGTTTTATGGTTTTATGAGCTTCATCGACATATTTTATATTTTCGACTTTTGCCAAACGGTGTATATATGATTCGACTTTTTCAAAAATATTTTTTTCCGTTGTATTTGCAACGATTTCAATATTTACTTTTGAAGAAACTGATATATTGAAACTTTGCCTTACGTTTCTTAAAGATTTGATTATTTCAAATACAAATTCCATTTGAGTATTTTCTTCCGTAAAGGCAAGTTTTTCTTCATATACCGGATATTTTGCGAGCATTATTGCCTTAACATCGGTTGTTTTGGGCATTAACTGCCATATACGTTCCGTTATATGAGGCATTATCGGATGTAATAATCTTAACGACATATCCAAAACATAGTTCAAAACTCTTTGCGTATTTAATTTTAAATCTTCGTTTTGCAATTGAATTTTTGCAATTTCCACATACCAATCGCAATATGAATTCCGGAAGAAATCATACAAAGTATGAGCCATTTCGCCTATTCTGTAATTTTTAATGTTTTCGTTTGTTTCTTTTGCCGTTTCGTTTAATTTATTTAATATCCATTTATCGGCAAGCGTTAATTTTGAATAATCAATTTCCTTATCGTCAACGCCTTCCAAATTCAACATTACAAAACGAGAAGCATTCCAAATTTTGTTGGCAAAATTTCTTCCGTATTCAAATTTTTCATCGCTGATTTTTATATCCTGACCGCCGTATGTACAAAGAGATGTCAATGTAAAACGTAGTGCGTCACAACCGTATTTATCGATTATGCCGACAGGGTCTATTGTATTGCCTTTTGATTTAGACATCTTTTTACCGAACTCATCTCTGATTAATCCGTGGATATAGACCGTTGAGAACGGAGCTTTTTTTGTAAATTCTTCACCCATTGTTATCATTCTTGCAACCCAGAAGAAAATAATATCAAATCCGGTAACAAGAGTTGTTGTGGGATAAAATTTCTTAAAATCCTCCGCTTCCGTATTCGGCCAACCCATTGTCGAGAAAGGCCATAAACCGGAAGAAAACCACGTATCCAAAACATCGGAATCCTGTGTATATAAGCTCGGATTAGGATTTTGTTTCGCAACAACCATTTCTCCGGTTTCGTTATGATAATATGCGGGTATTTGATGTCCCCACCACAATTGACGGGAAATACACCAATCTCTGATATTTGTCATCCATTCAAGGTAATTTTTCGTCCATCTTTCGGGAACAAACTTTATATCACCGTTTTCGATTGCGGCAATCGCAGCTTTTGCCAAAGGTTCCATCCTTACAAACCATTGTTCCGACAATAGCGGTTCTATTGTTGTATTACATCTTTGACATTTTCCCACGTTATGTTCAATCGGTTTTATTCTTACCAATCTTCCCTGATTTTGTAATAATTCAACCGTTTTTTCTCTTGCTTCTTCTCTTGTCATTCCCTGAACGGCATAATGAACTTCAGGTACGGCTTTCATCTTTCCTTCTTCATCTATAACCCATATCGGTTTTAAGTTATGACGTTTTCCTACTTCATAATCGTTCGGGTCATGTGCGGGGGTAATTTTAACAGCCCCCGTTCCGAAATGTCTGTCAACGTATTCATCGGCAATAACCGGAATTTCTCTGCCGGTTAAAGGAATTATTACAGACTTTCCTATTAAATCTTTATATTTATAATCTTCGGGGTGAACGGCAATCGCAACATCACCGTATATTGTTTCGGGTCTTGAAGTTGCAACGACGATTGCACCTTTTTCATCTTTCAGCGGATAGCTTATTTCCCACAGATTACTTTTTTCGGTTTCATAATCGGTTTCAATATCCGATATTGCACTTTGACATCTCGGACACCAGTTTACGATATATGCACCTTTGTATATCAAATCTTTTTCGTACAATTTAACGAAAACTTCTTTTACGGCTTCACTGCAACCTTTATCAAGCGTAAAACGTTCTCTCGAACGGTCAAAAGAAGCACCTAAACGTTTAAATTGGTTTAATATCGCACTTTTATGTTCGTTTGCCCATTCCCATGTTAATTCGACAAATTTTTCTCTGCCCAAATCAAAACGGGTTTTACCTTCACCTCTTAATTTTTTTTCAACAACATTTTGAGTTGCAATTCCGGCATGGTCGGTTCCCGGCATCCATAATGTTTCGTAGCCCGACATTCTGTGATATCTCACCAAAATATCCTGAAGCGTACCGTCAAGAGCGTGACCCATGTGCAAAACCCCGGTAACATTCGGCGGCGGAATTACAATAGAATACGGTTCTTTTTCCGATTTTGAATTTGCCTTAAAGCATTCGTTTTCTTCCCAAAAAGCATATATTTTTTCTTCCGTTTCTTTGGCTTCATATACCGTAGGTAAATCTTCTATTTTAACTGTACTCATTTCACTTTCCTTTTGTTGTTTTATAATACCATTATCCGATATAAATTTATTTTTTAAAGTTTTTCTTATAAATTTTAAATAATTAAATTTACATTAATAATATTTTTATCGGGAATTGATATATTTATTTAAGATAAATCTATCATATTGACTAAAAAATATAATTGTATAATCATTTTAGTATGGATAAGAATTGTCATATTTTACAACACGGGCTTTGTTTTTTTCAGGAAGGATTGTTTTCCTGCTGTTTTTCCCCTGCGGATAATATAAACGGACAAAAACCGCCACTCCTTTTTAAGGATTATAAAGGTGAACTTTTTTCAAAAGAAGAGCTTTTCCGCAGAATAGACAAGTATTCAAACCTTTTTAAAAACGGTGATTGCCCGAATGAATGCAAAAATTGTTATCATATAGAAGAAAAAAATTGGGAAACCGAAAAATATATTGATTATATTACAATTTCTCATTTCAGCATTTGTCAGGCAAATTGCATTTATTGTACAAACAATATGAGCAAAGAATCAAGAACAAATAATACTTATAAAATTTTGCCGATATTAAATCATTTAAGAAATCAGGGAATTATAAGAGAGAAATGCCAATTGCACATCGGCGGCGGTGAATTTACGATTTACGACGAATGTGAACAACTGTTGAAAGATTACGCTCTGTCAGGATTTGCCAATTTGTATGTACCGACAAATGCCATAAAATTTTCACAAGCACTCTCAAATGCACTCGAAAAAGGGAATACAAGTATTATTGTTTCTCTTGACGGCGGAAGCCGAGAAATGTATAAACGGGTTAAACGAATTGACGCTTTTTATGACGTTGTAAATAACCTTGTTCGATACAATAAAAATGCTTTAAAACAATATCAAATTGCTTTGAAATATATTATTTTGCCGACGGTAAACGATAACCTGAAGGAGTTTCAAAAATTTCTCAATACCGCCAAAAAAATAGGAACAAATCAAGTGATTATTGATGTTGACGCAAGATACCTGCGGATGAACAATTTTGAAATTAACGCTTATTTGGTAAGTCTTGCAGAAGCAATGAATAATTTGGCAAAAAAACAAAATTTTGAAACTCAATTTTATTCTTTCCTTTTGCAAGGTATAAACGGAAAAGAATTTCAAAAAACAGATTATTTTAAACTGCTTAAACAATCTTTAAAATTTAAGTATTTCAATAAAGACATTAACAAAATTAAAGAGTTGTACAAATCCGAATGCGTGTATTATAATAATTGATTTCTTGATTTAACCAATGATAAAAAATATTAATACAAAAAGAGAGAACTTGTTTAAGTTCTCTCTTTAATAAATTTCACCGTAAATTATTTAATCAAAGAAACGCCGGTCATTTCCTCGGGTTTTTTAATATTTAACAAATCCAAAACCGTCGGAGCAATATCGCACAAAGCACCCGTTTCTTTTAATTCGACATTACCCGCATTCATTATAAACAAAGGAACAGGGTTTGTCGTATGTGCCGTATAAGGAGCATGCGTTACTTTATCTTCCATACATTCCGCATTACCGTGGTCTGCGGTTAAAATAACGGCAACATTGTTTTCTTTTGCTTGTGCAACAATTTTGCCTACACATTCGTCAACCGTTTCACACGCTTTTACGGCAGCTTCCATAACTCCCGTATGTCCTACCATATCGGGGTTTGCGAAATTGACCAAAATAAAACCGTAGTCTTTATTATCGATTGCTTTTAAAACTTCATCACATACAGCGGGTGCACTCATCTCCGGTTGCAAGTCATAAGTTGCAACCTTCGGCGAATTAATTAAAACACGTTTTTCCAATTTATTGGGTTCGTCAATACCGCCGTTAAAGAAAAACGTAATATGTGCGTATTTTTCCGTTTCTGCCGTTCTGAATTGTTTTATGCCGTTTTTATCCAGCACTTCACCGAGCAAATTAACCAAAGGTTGAGGTTCAAATGCAACCGGGAACGGGAATGTTGCGTCATATTGTTTAAAGGTTACGTAATATATATTTTTTCTGACGGCTTTTCTTTTAAATCCGTCAAAATTTTCAAACATTATTGCCTTTGAAATTTCTCTTGCACGGTCGGGTCTGAAATTAAAGAAAATAATCGAATCATTATCTTCAATTCTTGAATTTGGAACATCAATAACCGTAGGTTCTACAAATTCATCGGTTATGCCTTTTTCGTAAGAAGATTTAACCGCTTCAACTGCACTTGCAGCCTTATTGCCTTCTCCCAAAAGCAACATGTTGTATGCTTTTTCGACTCTGTCCCAACGATTATCCCTGTCCATTGCATAATATCTTCCGACAACGGAAGCAACGGGAGGCAAACCCGCTTCTTTTAATTTTTCTTCGACTTTTGTCAAAAATTCAACCGCACTTTGAGGAGGTGTATCACGACCGTCTAAAAATGCGTGAAAATATACTTTTTTAAGTTCTTGTCTTTTTGCAAATTCGATTAATGCAAGAATATGGTCTAACGAGGAGTGAACACCGCCCGTTGAAACAAGTCCGAACAAATGAAGTGCAGAATTGTTTTCTTTTACGTGTTTTACGGCATTTAAGAATTTTTCGTTTTTGTAGAAATCACCGTCTTTTATGGATTTGTTTATTCTTGTTAAATCCTGATAAACAACCCTTCCCGCACCTAAGTTCAAGTGTCCGACTTCGGAGTTGCCCATTTGACCGTCAGGCAAACCTACGTGTTCGCCGTCGGCAAAAATTTGAATATTTTTTTCTTCCTTATAAAACCTGTCCATATTTGGTGTTTTTGCTTCTTTTGTTGCATCTTTCGGACAATCTTTGTTTATTCCCCAACCGTCCATAATACAAAGCAGTACTCTTTTCATAATTTTCCCCTTTTATATACGTATGGTTTTATTATCCGACATAAAAAAAAGATTTAAAGTACTTTTCGTAAAATCCTCATAAAAAAACGTACGTCAATGTAAGGTGAACATTAACACGATTGACGAAATAAACGGAGATGGTCCGTTAAGCAAAACTTCGGGCGACGAAATTACAAACTAAGTTGTAATCAATGCCTTAGAAGTATTTTCGCAAACCATCGGAAGTTTTTTATCTTCAAGCAATGCCAATGCCGTTGATTGTGATTTTATCATTTGCGGAATCATTACAAAACCGGTATTCATTCTAAACTCCTTTATATAATCTTACCCTTATATAAAGATAATTCCCGTTTTGTTATTGCTTTAACGCTAAGTTTTGTAAAGATTTATTTCCCGAAAAATCTCATGATTTTATCAATAAAACCTTCTTCGTCAGGTACGGGGAGTGCTGTTTTTGAAACTTCCATTTTGGAAACTTTTTCTTTTAATTTTTCGCTGTCGGGTGATAAAGGTGCTTTTGCAAGATATTTTTCATAGTTTTCTTTTGCACTTGCGAAATCTTTTGTTTTTTCGTAACAAAGACCCAACTTATAATAAACCTCGGTGTTATTCGGATTAATCTTAATTAATTTATTATAATATTCGATTGCACTTTTAAACTCATACATATCCGCATAGACATCGCCCAATCCTTTTAATGCAAGTTCACTGTCGGATTCTTGTCTTGCAAGTTTTTCGTAAAATTCCATTAATGAAGTTTTATCGCCTTTTGATTCGTTTATCTTAATTATTTCTTTAACCGCTTCACTTTTTGAAGGGTCAATACGGTGTGCATTCAAATATTCGGCAAGAGCCAATTCGTAATCCTGCTTATATGAACAGCATTTTCCCATATTATAATGGTAGCCGTACATATCGGATTTTTCATCGCAAATTAACGCTTTCATCTGATATACCAAAGGATTTTGAGGTGAAATTTCTCTGAATTTCTCGATATATTCACCGCATTTTTCATAATCCTTCCTGTTGAAATAATATTCTGCCATTAAAGCGGGATAATTTGCGTTTGTTTTATCTTCAATTTTTTCAAGCAATTCAAAGGCTTCTTCGTTATCACCTTTCATGAGCATTGCTTTAATTTTGTTATAATCGCTTTTTGCATATTCGAGAGCTTTTTCATATTTGCCTTCTCTGATATACAAAGCCGCCAAATATTCGCTTAATTCGACAATTTGGGGATATACTTTGACCCCTCTTTCCAGTATATTAATAGCCGAAAAACGGTCGCCCATACCTGCGTATAAATCAGCCAGCTTATAATAAATAGTCATGTCGTCTTTTTGTTCAATCAATCTGTAATACTCGTCAATCGCATTTTGGATTTTTCCTTCATGTTCATAGGCTTTTGCGAGTAAAAATCTTGCATTGACAAGTTCTTCAACATCACTTGTCGAATTTATGGCTTTTTTATAATCATCAATCGATTGAGAAATCTTTTCGTTCAAAATCTTATATTTTGCTCTCGTAACATAGTATTTATATTTATTTGTACTAACATATAAATCCAATAATTCGGAATAACCGACAAGAGAGTTGGGGTTAACGGTAACCAATTCTTCAAAATATTTTGTTGCGTCTTCGACTTTCCCCGACATTTTTGCAAGCAGGGCAATTTTTTCCAAATATTCAGCGTCATCTTTTAATTTTTCGTAAGAATTTTCAAGTAATTCATAGGCTTTATCGTATTGTTCGTTATCCGTCAACATTTGTGCCTGAATTAAAATACCGTTATTACTCATTATTTTACCTTTATTTATACTGTCATTTTTTATTATTATATAACAGTTTTAAATTTAACAATATACTTTTGAGTTTTTATAAGCCGATTTTTTCTTATTCTTAAAAATAGTTTACCGCCAAACTCCCGTTTTTATTATATTTTTCCGATAGTACATACTTCTTTTATATGATAATTCGATTTTTAAATATGATTTTATTCGTAATTATGTATGATTTAAAACAACGGAAGGACTGCTAATATTACACTATATTCCTTAAAGAAAACGATGATACACATATCCCTAATCTACAGCTATGATAAAATCATAGCTTTTTTCTTTTTTATGTAACACTTTGTAAGAGAACGGAGTGTTTTTATTGTACATAAGGATTGTTTTTATTATGCTTGTTGAGTAAGACCGAAACAGGCTTTATTTTTTATTATTAAACGGAGGTCAGGAAGGAGAATCGGCATTATGCTAAACCGTATGTTATTTTTCAGTTTTATCGGTATTTTATTTTCAATACAAAAGGCAACGGCAATAGGCATTGACGAAACAATAGAAAAATATTTCGCTCCGTTTTCGGATTCCTTTTCTTCTTTTATTTTTACCCCCGTCATAATCGCAGGTGCGGAAGTACCGATTCTTATTCTTGTTATGATTGCAACAAGCATTTTTTGCACTTTTTATTTCAGAGGCATAGGTGTCTGGGGTTTTAAACACGGTTTAAATCAAATTTTTCATAAAAAAGACAATTCCGATCATAAAGGTGAAGTATCCTCTTTCGGTGCTTTGGCAACTGCTTTATCGGGAACAATCGGACTCGGAAATATTGCTGGTGTCGCAATCGCAATTTCAATCGGCGGTCCGGGGGCAATGTTTTGGATGTGTGCAGGTGCGATTTTCGGGATGGCTCTTAAATTTTGCGAAGTTACGCTCGCTTTAAAATACAGAAAAATAAACAAAGACGGTTCCGTGTCCGGCGGCCCGATGTTCTATATAGAACATGGTTTCGCACTCAAAGGTTATCATAAATTGGGTAAAACTCTTGCCTACATTTTTGCACTGGCATGCCTGCCCGGAAGTGTCGGCGGCGGTTGCATGCTGCAAATAAATCAGGCTGCCGAACAATTTATTATTATTACCGGCGGACAAAACAGTATTTTAGTTAATCACGTTTGGCTTATAGGTTTATTCGTCGCAATTTTAATCGGATTGGTTATTGTCGGAGGAATAAAAAGTATAGCACGGGTAACATCAAAAGTTGTTCCGATTATGTGCATGCTCTACATAGGTGCAAGTATAGTCATAATTCTTACTCATTTTACACAAATACCGCACGCAATTTGTACGATATTCCGTGAAGCCTTTTTCCCGCAAGCCGTAACAGGCGGTGTTATCGGATGTATAATCATGGGCTTAAGACGTTCCGTTCAATCAAACGAAGCGGGTATAGGTTCTTCACCGATTGCCTATGCCGCCGTTAAAACAAACGAACCTGTTTCGCAAGGTTTCGTTTCAATGTTGGAACCTTTCCTTGATACGGTTGTTGTTTGTTCCATGACGGCTTTTGTTATAATTTTGACGGAACAATATAAAAATTACACCGACGGAATTACGGGTGTTGAATTGACTTCGGCTGCGTTTGCAAGTGTATTGCCGTTCTTCCCGTATATCTTAGCCGTTGTTATCATATTGTTTGCATTGTCAACAATGCTTTCTTGGGCTTATTACGGTCAGAAAGCGTGGACATTTTTGGTTGGAGAAGGTAAAAAACGTGTAATTATTTATCAACTTATATTTTGCATGTTTATAATCATCGGTTCGGCTATGAACATAAAAAGCATTATTGACTTTACCGACGCAACATACCTTCTTATGTCCGTACCTAACTTAATTGCAATTTTCGTTCTGTTAAAAGAAATTAAAACCGAATTAATTTCATATTGCAAAAGATATAACCTGATTTTTAAAATAACTTCCGTTTGGTTTGAAGAAAAAAAAGAAAATGTTTTATTCCGTAAATTTCAAACTGCGGTTGAAAGTATCAAAAAGGCAAAATAAATAAAATGGACAATAATTTAAAAAGAACATTAAATTTAAAAGATTCAATCTCGGTTGTTGTCGGGTCAATGGTCGGTTGCGGAATTTTTATAGTATCCGCAGACATTGCAAGAATGGTTGATAATGCTTGGTTTTTAATTCTTGTATGGGTCATCGCAGGCATTTTTTCTCTTGCGGGTGCAATAGCATACTCAGAACCCGTATTGAATATCAATGAAAACGGCGGGCAATACATTTTTCTAAAAAAAATGTACAATGATTTAACTGCTTTCTTGTACGGTTGGACATTGCTCCTTGTCATCCAAACGGCAACAATAGCAGCTGTTTGCATTGCGGTCGGTAAGTTCTCGGGTATCTTATTTCCTCAAATAAGTTCGAGTATTTTTGCAATCGATTTGCCTTTTTTAAAAATTTCCACACAACAATTGTTTGCGTTTTTTGTTTGCATTGTTCTGACGTACATTAACTCCCGAGGAATTAAATACGGAGTCTTAACACAAAATATATTTACGCTGACAAAAGTATTATCAATTGTCGGAATAATTATTTTCGGTATATTTTTCGGTTGCAATCCCGAAATAATAAGCGGAAATTTCCAAAACACCCTGCATTTAAGCGATTTTAACATTTCAAATTTTGAAGTAATTTCCGCAGCTACCGTCGGTGCGATTTTTGCAATGGTTACATGGAACAACATAACGTTTATATCCGCCGAAGTAAAGAACCCCGAAAAAAACATACCCCTTGCTCTGTTTTGGGGGGTTATCATCGTTACGGTGCTTTATTTGCTGATTAACTTCTTATATGTTTTTTCAATACCGATAGAACAAATTAAAACGGCTCCGGAGGATATTGTTGCTCTCGTTTTAATGCAAAATATAACGGGTGCAATAGGTGAAGTTATAATTGCATTGATTATTATGATTTCTGCCTGCGGAAGTGCGAACGGCTTGATTATGACGGGGGCAAGGGTTTATTATCAAATGGCGGTTGATAATCTTTTATTCTCGAAACTCGCAAAAGTCGATAAAAAAACGCAAGTTCCGAACAATTCGCTTTTTCTTCAATGTTTTTGGTCATGTTGCTTAATTCTGTTCTGCGGAAATTACAGCGAACTTTTGGATTTTGTTATTTATGCCGCACTTATATTTTACGTTTTGACCGCAATCGGTATATTCGTTTTCAGATATCGTTTCCCTGACAAAGTTAAACAAAAAGTAAATAATTTGTACGGTATATTCTTTATATTAACCGGCTCATACATTCTTTACGCAATTACAATACATAAATTTGCAAATTCAATGAAAGCATTACTTCTTATAGCTACGGGAATTCCGATATATTATATTTGGAAAAAATCAAGATTGAAACGCTTGCCTGATTTAAAATAAAAAGGTATCATATATCATATATCATATTCGATATGAAATGAGGTAAAGTATGATAATTGATGACTTATTAAAAGAAATTTTGGATTATAGAGCCAGCGACTTACATATTTCAGTCGGTTTACCGCCCGTTATAAGGGTTGACGGTAATTTGATGAGAATGAAATATGAACCGTTCACAAATGAAGGTGTTGAAGATCTTTTATTCCCGATGATGAACAACGAACAAAGAAGAACTCTCGAACAAACTTGGGAACTTGATATGTCTTACGGGATTGAATCAATAGGTCGTTTCAGGGTTAACATATATAAAAATAAAGGAACTTATGCCGCAGCATTCAGAACAATCACAAGTAATATTCCGTCTTTTGAATCTTTGGGGCTATCGGCTGTCGTAAGAACAATTACCGAACGTCCGAGAGGTTTGATATTGGTAACGGGGCCTACGGGTTCGGGGAAATCCACAACTTTGGCTTCAATGCTTGACTACATTAACGAAACAAGAAGCGAACACATTTTAACAATTGAAGACCCTATCGAGTTTGTTCATAAATCGAAAAAAAGCGTAATTCACCAAAGAGAATTGGGACAAGATACACGTTCTTTTGCAAACGCACTTAAATCCGCATTAAGAGAAGACCCCGATATTATTCTGGTCGGCGAAATGCGTGATATTGAAACAATCGGTTTGGCACTGACCGCAGCGGAAACGGGTCACTTGGTTTTCGGAACGTTGCACACATCCTCGGCTGCACAAACAATTGACCGTATTATAGACGTATTCCCCGAAGGTCAGCAACAACAAATCAGAGTTCAGCTTGGCGGTTGTTTGGAAGCGGTTTTTGCACAAACTCTTATTCAAAAACTTCAACCGGACGGCACAAAAAAAGGTCGTGTAATGGCTCAGGAAATTTTGGTTAAAAACAATGCTATTTCAAACATGATTAGAGAAGGAAAAGCCGCTCAAATTTATTCGGCAATTCAAACAGGTGCCGGTGTCGGTATGCAAACACTTGAAATGGCTTTAAGTAATCTCTACAAGAAAAATTTAATTACTGCGGAAGATGCTCTTTCCAAGTCACAAAGACCCGATGAATTAAAAAGATTGGCAGGCATTGCGGATTAGTTCAAATTAACATAAAAAATAAAAGTAATAATCAAGTCGGCAATAAGTAAAAACACGGTTGAATTTATTGCCGCTTTTGTTGTGGAAATGCCGACACCTTTTGCACCGCCTTCCGTTTCATATCCTTGCGTTGCACATATCAAAGGAATTATTATACCAAAGATAAATCCTTTGAATATACTTATGTAAATATCACGAGTGTTTAAAAACAACCAAACGGACGATATATAACGGTTCGGATGTAAGCCTATTGTTATATAAGAAATAATCATACCGCCCAAAATACCGAATAATTCCGCAAGAATTACAACCATTGAAACCGTAAACGCACCTGCAAGAATTCTCGGAGCGAAATAATAACCGACCGGTTCAACCTTTAAAGTTTTTAAAGCATCCACCTGCGAAGTAACTTTCATATTAGCAATTTCGGCACTTATTGCGGTACCCGCTCTTGCACTGATAGCCAAAGCCGCAAACCCGGGAGCGAGCTCTCTGATTAATGCAACGGCTAAAAATCCGCCGACATAACTTTCAGCCCCGCTCATCAAAAATTGTTTTGATACCTGTAATGCAATAACAACGGCAGCAATAAAAACAATGCTTAATGCAATTGGAAGAGAATCATAACTTATCATTGCCGCAGTATTAATTACGGAACCGATTTTGACATTTCCGCCGAATATATACTTTAATACTTTGATAAAATTTTGTACACATAAGCCTAAAAAATTTATCATTCGAACTTTTTTCCTGCAACCTTAACTACATTTTTTATTTTATCATACATATTTATTTTTTATAAGAATTTGATTTACACGAAACAATGACCTGTTTTGCAGGTCATTGTTCTTTTGCACTTAGAAATTTTATTGGTCATATTCTTTTTCAAAACCGAACAAAGAGCTGACCGATTCACCGTCATGTATTCTTGAAATAGCTTCGCCCAACAAAGGTGCAACACTTAATTGAGTGATTTTTTCGGGAAGGAAATTTTGATTTAAAGGAATTGTATTTGTAACAACAACTTCTTTAATCGGAGCTTTTTCCAATCTTTCCAATGCGGGTCCGGAGAATACGGGGTGAGTTGCACAAACATATACGTCTTTTGCCCCTTTATCCTTTAACAATTGTGCCGCACCGCATATTGTTCCCGCCGTGTCTATAATATCATCAAACATAATACAGGTTTTATCTTTTATATCTCCGATGATATTAACGGCAATTGCTTCATTATGGCGATTTCTTCTTTTGTCGATTATTGCCATCGGGCAATTCATTTGTTTTGCAAAATATCTGCTTCTGGTAACTCCGCCCATATCCGGACTTACAATAACCAATTCGTCTTTCGGTATTCTCAATTTTTTCATATAATCAACAACAACCGAAGTCGAATAAATATGGTCAACCAAAATATTAAAGAAACCTTGAATTTGTCCTGTGTGCAAATCCATTGCCAATATTCTGTCGGCACCTGCCGTTGTTAATAAATCAGCAACCAATTTTGCGGTTATTGCTTCTCTGCCCGAGGTTTTTCTGTCCTGTCTTGCATATCCGTAATAAGGAATTACGGCAGTAATTGATTTTGCACTTGCTCTTTTGAATGCGTCAATTATTATTAACAATTCCATTAAATTTTCGTTAACGGGATTACAAACCGGTTGAACAATGAAAACATCATCGCCCCTTATACTTTCCTGTACCTGAACGTATATTTCTCCGTCCGCAAAATTTTTAACAATCATCGGACCGACCGTTGTACCCAAATATTGTGCGATTTCTTCCGCCAATTTCATATTTGAGCGACCCGCAAACAATTTAATGTCGTGCGTAGGGTTAATTGTTTTGTTCCCTTGCGGGAAAGCTAATTCCAGTTCCATTACTTTTTATCTCCCGAATATTGTGAAATTTTATTTTTTACCCAATTTGAAAATATTTTTAAAGGTGAACGTGTTATGGCTAACGAATATGCTTCAACGTCTTTTGTAATAACACTGCCTGCCGCAACCGATGCCATTTCGTTTATTGTAACCGGTGCAACAATTACGGAATTTGAACCGGTATTTGCACCGTCTTTTATTATTGTTTTACTTTTAACTTTCGATATCGGATTATAATTTGCGGTGATTGTTCCTGCACCGATATTAACTTTTTCTCCCAATTCGCTGTCACCGATATAGCTTAAATGAGATACATTTGTATTACTTTTTATAATTGATTTTTTAATTTCGACAAAATTCCCGATTCTGACATTATCACCGATAACCGCACCGCCTCTGATTTGCGTAAACGGGCCTATTTTGCAATTTTTACCGATTTCGTTTTTTCCCGTAATATATACACTCGGTAAAATTATCGTATCCGGAGCAATTTTTGTTTCGGGTGAAATAAACGTTGTTTCGGGTGAAACAATTTGTACGCCTTCATCCATTAGCTTATTCAGTGATTTTTTATTTAAAATTCGGCTCGCTTGTGCCAACTGTGATTTTGAATTTATGCCGAACATTTCTTCATTATTTTCCAAAATAAAAGACTGAACATTTAAGTTTCTTTCAACCGCCCATTTAACTATATCGGTTAAATAATATTCTCCTTGTGCATTGTTGTTTTTTAAGTTTAAAAATGCTTCTGAGATTGTTTCCCAATTAATACAATAAATTCCGGCATTAACTTCTTTTACCTGTTTTTGCGATATGGTTGCATCTTTTTCTTCAACAATTGCAATAAATTTGTTTTGTTCGTTACGAATTATACGACCGTAATTTGTCGGATTATCGAATATTGCGGACATAACGGTTAAATCCGCTTTTCCGTTTTCGTGATTTTCAATAAACTTTTTTAATGTTTCCGAAGTAATAAGCGGAGTATCACCGCAAAGGACGATAACACTGCCTTTAAAACCTTTCAGGTAGGGTAATGTTTTTCCGACGGCATCGCCCGTTCCCAACTGCGGAGCCTGTAATATGCAGGTTGTATTATCGTAATTTGATTTAACGAAGGCTTCAACCGTTTCGGCTTCATGCCCGACAATTACGTAATTTTCGTCAACGCAACCGGTATTATTAACGGCATCAAGAACAAAACCAAGCAAAGTCTTATCAAATATCGTATGCAAAACCTTCGGTTTTTCGGATTTCATTCTTGTACCTTTGCCGGCAGCAAGAATAACAGACTTTACTTTTTTTGTTACCATAACTCCATTCCTTCAAATCCATAATACCATTGTTACATAAAAAATAAAACATGTTCGTATAATTTATTTTTTGTAAAGTTATGATAATTTTTTTTTAAAACCGGCAAATTTTTTATTTAGAAGGTTTAAAATAGAAGGATAAACATAGAAGGAGAATTTTATGCAAGTACAATCCGTATCACCCCAACAACCCGTATCAAAAAAACAATCAACCGCAAAGAAAATAGCCGGCGTTGCAGGAAAAACAATAGTATCTGCCGGTGTAGGTCTTCTTGCGGCAGGTTCCAAACTTTCTCTATCCGAAGCGGAAAAGTTGAAAGATGTGGCTTATGCTGTATCCGATAAAGAGAATTTTACGGCTTACGGAAAATATGTTGTTGAAACCGGCAACAAAATTTTGAGAGAATGCGGACATCAACCGCCGAAAGGAACTCCTGCTGAACTTGTTGAAAAAGCGTACGAAAAAGCAGAAACAACATTTAATACGATGTGGAAACCAATTAAAAAAACACTGCTAATTGCTTCCGTTGCAACATTTGCGGCAATCAGCACTGCTTCCGCAATCATTAAAGGCGTAAAAGCACACAAAGCAAATGCACAAGACAAATAAGGCATGACTTTAAAAATAAAATAAATAAAAAATCCCTTTTTAACGGAAGGGATTTTTTGTGTTTTTTGTAAAAAAGGTTAACACGTTACGCATTTTGCCGTTGTTTTACTCCGAAATTCTTTTGTTCTATAATAAATTGGTAAGAGCACAATGTCTAAGAAAGGACATAAAATGAAAAATACTGTTGTTGTCGGAGCTCAATGGGGCGATGAAGGAAAAGCAAAAATTACCGACCTTTTGGCTGAATATGCCGATGTCATTATTCGTTATCAGGGCGGTTGTAATGCAGGTCATACGGTTGTTGCGAATAATCAAACATACAAATTCCATTTGATTCCTTCCGGTGTTTTGTATAAAAACAAATTTTGTTTCATCGGAGCAGGAACTGTTATTCACCCCGAAACTTTTTTGAAAGAAACGGAAGAACTTTTGGAAAGAGGTGTTGACCTTTCCGGTTTAAAAGTAAGTCCCCTTGCTACAATTACAATGCCTTATCATATTGATATTGACGGTATCTGCGAAAGTACCTCGGGAAAAAACAAAATAGGAACAACAAAAAAAGGTATCGGACCTACATATTCGGACAAAATAGGAAGATACGGTCTGAAAATTCAGGATTTATACGATGAAGAATTATTGAACGAAAGACTCGATGCAATTTTACCTTTAAAAAATAAAATGTTGGAAAAAGTTTTCGGTACAAAAACTTATTCTAAAAAAGAAATGTTGGAGTATTGCAAAAAATATGCCGAAATTTTTAAACCTTATGTTTGTAACGAATGGGTTGATAAATTGGCTTCTTCTCTTAAAGAAGATAAAAAGATTTTATTTGAAGGTGCACAGGGAATAATGCTTGATATTGATTACGGCACATACCCTTATGTAACAAGTTCAAACCCGATTGGTGGCGGAGCGGCAACCGGCAGCGGGGTGGGACCTTCTCACATTAAAAATGTTATAGGTGTTACAAAAGCTTATGTTACGAGAGTCGGTGAAGGTCCTTTCTTAACGGAATTAACCGATGAAACGGGTGAAAAAATCAGAACAATCGGCGGTGAGTTCGGCACAACAACGGGACGTCCCAGACGTTGCGGATGGTTTGATGCGGTTCTTTCACGTTATTGCGTGTTGGTTGGCGGTTTGACTCAAATGGCAATCACAAAAATTGACGTTTTTAATGATTTTGACGAATTAAAAGTTTGTGTTGCATACAAGGATAAACGTGACGGAAAAATATATAAAGATTATCCGACAAATATTAATTTGCATAAATATCTTGAACCGGTTTACGAAACGTATAAAGGTTGGAAATCGGATATTTCGGGTGCAAAATCATTAAATGATTTACCTGCCAACGCAAAAGCATATTTGAATAAATTGGAAGAACTTGTCGGTATTCCGATAAAAATTATCAGTGTCGGACCGGACAGAGAACAAACCATTATTTTGGAAAACCCGTTTGACTAAATGCACGTTTGATTTAATAAAAACACTCAAATTTAAACGAAACCCTAAAACCGACTTTTATTTTGTCATGTTTTAGGGTTTCTAAAATATTTTTAAATATAAGTTAATTTTTATTAATCTTCTCCGCCTTCGGTAACGCTAAACGAATGTTCAATTAATTCGTTTTCATAGAAGTATTCGGAATCACCGCCGGTTGAAATCTTACCGTCTTGAGCACGAACTCTGATTTTCATACCCAAGCCCTGACCTGTTTTATCTCTTTTTTCGGCAATTTTTTCCAACTCTCTTGTTCCCATTGCTCTGTCAACGAAGATGTTACGGTAGCAATCCGAACTATTTGTGGTTGGAGAACAAGAACCACCGCTTTCATCTATCCAACTGTTACCTTCAAGTCCCCAATAACGAATACCGTCGGCGGTAATAAAGTTCGGATTATAATAATCAGATGTACTGACACAATCAACCGTACCTACGGTACTTAAAGATTCGGCAACACTTGTACAGAAATCACTTCCACTTACGCCTTCGCTAATCCAGCCGTTATCGACATTTGAGGCAATCGAGTAAATTGTTGAATCCATAGCATTTGAAACGGCATTTTGCATACTGTACAATGCTTTTTTGTAAACAATTTTATCTTTATCGGGGCGAACATCGTTAATTACAGGTATCAAAATGGCTGCCAATACCGCTATAATTGCCAATGTAACCAATGCTTCCGAAAGAGTAAATG
>CAZHCP010000026.1:0-20419 GCA_964531015.1 uncultured Muribaculaceae bacterium | reverse complement strand
GCACCGATGATTTATTAAAACAAAGAATTTTACAAAGTCCTCTCCGATGGGAGAGAATTTAGGGGAGGGTTGATTTTGAAAATAAAAACTCATAAAGTCCGAAAATAAATTAAAAATATCAGCCCCAGAGTTACGAACGGACAACATCAAATTCAGCACATGCCCGCAAACTCGGTCTTAAAAAAGACCTCAAACAGTGCGGGCTTTGCTGTTCCTTCAATAAGATGTTGTTTCCGTTCTCCACTATGGACTTCTATTTTTAATTTATTTGCTTATTTTTCAGCATTTTTATTTACTTTTCTATGTTAACGAGATAAAATAACTTTGGAGGAGGAATATATGTATCCGTTAATTCTTTTTATATGCGGTTTTTCCGTAATGGTATTAGAGCTGGCAGGTGTTCGAATTATCAGCCCTTTTTTAGGTTCTAATCATATCGTTTATACGGTTATTATCGGGATTATAATGGTGTCTTTAAGTTTTGGTTATTGGTTAGGCGGAAAGTTATCAAATAAAAATATATCCGACTTTAAGTTGTCAACATTTATATTTTCGGCAGGAATTTATATTTTTTTGTTAGCACTTTTTCAATTTGATTTTTTAAGGCACATAGTGACAATTGAAAAAATTTCTTTAACTTTTAAAAGTGTAATTTGTTCGCTTATTATGTTTTCAATTCCGTCAATATTGCTTGGGATAGTTTCTCCTTATACAATTCAACTTGCAATAAATAATCTTAAAAATAATGAAAATCCGGGTTCCATTGTCGGAAGATATTACGCTGTTTCAACAATAGGTTCTATTTTGGGTACTTTTTTATGCGGTTTATACCTTATTATAAAATTTGGCATTGGTACTATATTCTTTGCTTTGAGTTCTATTTTGTTTTTTGCCGCCGGTTTGATTTCAATTAACTGTTTAAATGTAAAAAAAAAATCTTTAATTTCATTTTTTATACTTTATTTATTCTTCTTAATTATTTCCTTTTTTGCACTTTTTTATTTTCAAAATAATCCTCTTAAAATTAAAAATTATAATAATTCTAAATTACTTTTTCATAAAACGACTGCTTATAATACAATTAATGTCTTAGAACGAAGAATTTTTGATGATGTACTTATAATGCTTGATAATAATTTTTCAATTATTTATAAAAATAAAACGCCGGATAAACATTGCTTTGGGTATATAAATTCCTTTTATAATTTTTTTACAATGAAAGACAATAAAAATGAAATATTAATACTTGGGAATGCTACAGGTACTTTACTTTCTGCAATATTATATACTTGTGATAAAAACAAGATACAAAATATAAATATTGATACAATTGAAATTGATAAAGAATTGACAAAAATAGGTGAAAAATTTTTCAAACTTCCAAAAAATGATAATAGAATAAATTATTTTTATGAGGATGCAAGAACTTTTTTAAATAGAGATACAAATAAAGAATATGACTTAATATATTATGATATTTATGCAGATGAAAATTTGCTTTTTCCGTTTTATTTGATTACAAAAGAAACTTTTGATAAAATAAATTTACTGCTGAATAATGATGGTATATTTCTTATTAATGTAATCGGAAGTCTAAATAAAGACACAAAAAAATATGCTTATCTGAGACAAATTTATACACAAATTAAAAATTCATTTAGGTATGTAAATGTGTATGGAAGAAAAGACATTGACACACCACAAAATATGATAATTATAGGATATAAAAATCAAAATAATGCAAATATAAAAAAAATAATAAATCTTTTATCAGATTATGAAATAAAAGATTTAGAAGAGACTTCTGAAATATTTACGGATAAATTTTCACCCGTTGAAAAATTTATATAATACAAAAAAAGTTTCATCTTCGTTTAATTATAGAACATGCCGGACAGTTTTAAATTTTTTTCGGTTCGAATATTAAAGGTTTAACTATATCAACCCCGCCTAAATAATAAATTTTCAGGCGGGGTGATAATAAGTTTTCTTTTTATTCAATTTAAGTTAATTGACTACATAGCACCTTTTACGATTTGTGCGAAGCTGTCAGCAGTTAAACTTGCACCGCCGACCAATGCTCCGTCTATGTCGGATTGTGCCATTTGTTCTTTTATTGTTCCGGGTTTTACGCTTCCGCCGTACAATATTCTGATAGAATCCGCAGTATTTGCATCGTACAAACCTTTTACAACATTTCTTATCATGCCGATTACTCTGTTTGCTTCCGCAGAATCACAGGTTTTGCCGGTTCCGATAGCCCAAATGGGTTCATAAGCAATAATTGATTTTGCAACCTGTTCTGCCGTTAAATCTCTTAATGCTTTTGTTATTTGTGAAGCAATATGATAATCCGTTACGCCTGCTTCTCTTTGTTCCAAAGATTCACCGCAACAAATAATCGGGATTAATCCGTTTGCTAAAATCGCTTTCGCTTTTTTGTTTACCATTTCGTCCGTTTCACCGAAATATTCTCTTCTTTCGCTGTGTCCGATTATTATATATTCACATCCCGCATCTTTTAACATTTCAACGGAACATTCTCCCGTGAATGCACCTTTTGTTTCAAAATAGCAGTTTTGAGCAGCTAATCTTACTTTTCCGCAACCGCAATCTTTTAATGCTTTATTTGCAGCATATAATGCGGTAAATGTCGGAGCAATGATAACTTCCGGTAATGCTGCTTTGTCTTCTGCTTTTAATTCAAGCATAATTCCGTTTGTTAAATCAGCAGCTTCCTGTTGTAAATTGTGCATTTTCCAGTTTCCCGCAATTACAGGTCTTCTTGACATAATTCTACCTTCTTTCCTTTGTAATATACATTCAAAATATTAGTTAAAACACAATATTTTATCAAGTTTACTTATTTAGTTCCGAAATATATTTAAAAACATATTCGGGAGCATTTTCTCCATATACTTTTAGAATTTTTGCAATTTCGGATGATACCATTATTCCGTTATATAAATTTTTACATTCTTCGATTTCGGCTTTTTTCATTCCGTTTATTGCTATACATATCGGGGTATCCGTTATTTCTTTTATCTCATTTAGTATTTCGTTTTGCCTTGTTTTATCATTCTCGGACGGGAATATACCGATAAATCCTTGTGCTTCTTTTGTTATTTTTTGTATTCTGTCCTTTTGACAACAAGGTGCAAACGTAATTATATCAATATCATATTTCTTTGTAATTTCTTCAATTTCCGATTTTTCTTCATAGGGCATGTCAGCGAACATTATTCCTTCAATTCCGAGTTCTTTACTTTCTTTTAAGAACTTTTCATACCCGTAATTAAACAACGGATTCATATAAGTATACAGAACAATTGAAAGTGATTGATGTCCTATATTTTTCAACATTTCAAAAATATCTTTTATATATGTTTGGGATTTTAATGCTCTTAAATTTGAATCTTGAATTTCTTTACTTTCGGCAATCGGATCTGAAAACGGTATTCCGATAACGACTATATCGGCTCCCGCAGATTGCATTGAGATTATACATTCTTTTGTTATTTTTATGTCGGGGTCGCCGGCTGTTATATATGCAACAAATGCTTTTTTGTTTTTAAATTTTTCTTTTAATTTACTCATTGATGTTTCTTCCTCTGTATTTTGCGATTGATGCAACGTCTTTATCTCCTCTTCCCGAAAGACAAATAATGATTACATCATCTTTTTTCATAGCAGGTGCAATTTTTTTTGCGTATGCAACGGCATGAGCACTTTCAATTGCCGGAATTATTCCTTCTTTCTTTGACAAATATTCAAATGCCTCAACCGCTTCATCATCCGTAACGGGAACATATTTTGCCCTTCCCGTTTTATTTAAGTATGCGTGCTCCGGACCTATCCCCGGGTAATCCAAGCCTGCGGATATCGAATACACTTCCGCAATTTGTCCGTGTTCGTCCTGACAAAACAAAGACTTCATTCCGTGAAATATTCCCGTTCTTCCTCTTGCAACGGTTGCGGCATTTTTCTCCGTATCAATGCCCAATCCTGCAGCTTCACAGCCGATTAATTCAACATCCTTATCTTCAATAAAGTTATAAAACATTCCGATTGCGTTACTTCCTCCGCCGACACAAGCAATTACGGCTTTCGGTAATTTACCTTCGACTTGTAATATTTGTTCTTTTGCTTCTTTGCTGATTATGCTTTGAAAGTGTCTTACCATCTTCGGGAAAGGATTAGGACCTACCGCCGAACCCAATACGTAATATGTATCGTCTTTTCTGTTTGCCCATTGTGTCATTGCTTCGTTAACCGCATCTTTTAAAGTTTGGTTTCCGCTTTCAACGGTAGTTACTTTTGCTCCCAATAATTCCATTTTATAAACATTTAACGATTGTCTGAGCGTATCTTCTTTACCCATGAAAACTTCGCATTCCATTCCGAGCAATGCCGCAACCGTTGCGGTTGCAACTCCGTGTGACCCCGCTCCCGTTTCCGCAATAACTCGTTTTTTCCCCATATATTTTGCCAACAGCGTTTGTCCGATTACGTTGTTTATTTTATGTGCTCCCGTATGGTTTAAATCTTCTCTTTTTAAATATATTTTCGCTCCGTTTAAATCTTTTGTCATATTTTCGGCGAAATACAGCAATGACGGACGATTTGCATAGTTATTAAGCAATTCCGTCAGCTCTTTATTAAATTTTTCATCATTTTTACATTTTTCAAATGCTTCTTCTATCTTTATAATTTCGGGCATGAGTATTTCCGGTACGTATTGCCCTCCGTATTGTCCGAATTTTTTTATATTCATTGTATTACAATCCTTCTTGTTTCGTTTTCTTTATTATATCCGAAAAACATTGCTTTATTTAAAATTTCTCGCAAAACAAAGTTGCGGATTTTCGTTTTAACAAAAATCAACAACATTCCTTTGTTAACAATTCATAAATAAAAAACGAATTTTATTATATTAATATTCGTCGTGATGATTGTTAACCCTTATTCTGCACCACGCATAATTTTCATTGCCGTTAAAAAGCCAATTTGTAAAAAGTTCCGTTGCTTCTTTTATAAAAGTTAAAAATCTTATTTCCATACTTTTTCCCCTTTTTACTTATTGCCTTTTTACTTGTTTTAACATTTTACACCATTTGCAAAAATTTTACCGGTCTTTTATTACAATTGTAAACATTACAATTGTAAAATGTTAATTTACCTTAATTTTAAAAATGGCCTTTTTAACCGTCTGTGGCTCGTTTACGGCTAATGCCGGCATGTGTGCGTCATTAGGATAAAATATTAAGAAATTTTTATTTTCGGCTCTTAATATTTTTACTTCACCTTTTAAAAACATTACGTCTTTTTCTTCGTTATAGTTTTCCAATACTTCCGTGTTTGAAATATCGGTGTAGCCCATGTCTTCACGCCCTGATATTACAACCTGAATATCAATATATTTTTTATGTGCTTCTAATTTTTGCACGGGTTTTGTTTCATATTCCTGCAAATTGAAGAAAACATCGTCGCCTCTTAATTTATAACTTCCGCATGGCATTGAGGTCAAATCATTATTTTTTAAATAATCAAATACAAGTTTAAAATCTTTATGTAAAGAAATATATTTTTCAGAGTTGTTTAAAACGTCAATAATCATACAAGTTTCTCCTTTTTATATTTCATTAATTTAACATAAAAATTAACATTTTTCCCTAAAAAAAGCAATTATTAAACGTAAAAAAACTTTATTTATATATAGCTGGTAAATTCACGGGGGCGATAATGAACGAAGAACAATTAAACCTTATATTGGGCACAATCAGAGAACCTGTTAAAAATAAGTTTGATATTTCATCTTTCAAAAACAAGAATGAAGTTCAACGTATAATCAGAATTTTTAACATTAATGAAGAACAAAAAATTAAGCACAGAATGCTCTCAATTAAAAACTTAGCGACAATGAAAATCGTTTTCAGTAATAATTAAGATTTATTCGGTAATAAACAGGCTTGGGGATAGGAATATTTTTCGGAAAAACCGATTGCTTTATACATTCTTACGGAAGCGATATTATCGCAATCGCAGGTTGCATTAATTTCTTTTAAATTCCAACCGTATGTTATTGCACAACGAATTATATTTTCCGAAACCGATTTTAACAAGATTTTGCCAAAACCTTTTCCACGGTGCTTTTTTTGTATTGCAACCAACGGAATGTTGGCAATTTCACTGTTTGTTAAATTAGCGAAACATATTCCGGCAACATGTTTTTTATATAAAAGAACTTTTGTTGCCGAAGGCAAAAATTCTCCGTATATGTTTTCGGTGATTTTATCCGAAATATCCTTACAGCCTTTTATTGTCGTAAATCTTGTATCAAAAAGCGAATCAGACGAATCTTTAAACGATTGATTTATAATCTCCGCAACATCTCTCGCATATATTGTTTTCCAATCGGTAATCATATAATCTTTTGGCAACTCCGGAACAAAACATTCTCTTAAACACGTTACGGACAATATGTTCTTAAGATTATATGCCGTTACCGATGTATTTATTGTTTTAAATCCGTATGCTTTTATGTCATTTGAGAAATCAGATTGTTTACCCAACATCGGATAAGTTACGGTTTTTTCTTTTATTGTTTTTTTGTTGATTTCAATAAATTTTTCCAACAAAATTTTTCTTTTTTTATTTATGTTTTCACTGCCGATACAATGAATAATATTTAATTCGAGTGCTTCCGATATTAATGTAGTATATACCAAAAAACCTGTCGGAATGTTATCTTCAAATAAAATCAAGCATTCCAAAAGTCCGTTTTCGACCGATTTTATAAATTCATCATACTCCAACGGCGTAAGTTCAAAATGATAATCCTTCTCCGCATTTTGTTTAAAATCGTTATAAATTCCCGCAAAAACGCCCTTGTATTCTTTTTTGTACTTTTCCGCTTTATAAATTGTTGTATTCGTCATCATGTCGTTTTCTCTTATAAATCAATCAGGTGTGCCATTTTATCAATTTTGGTGTGTATGTATTTTTCGTTAAATTTATTTAACGGAGTTTTTAATGCAACTCTTTCTTCCACTTCAAGTCCGTAACCTTTTAATGCAATAATTTTGGTAGGATTATTCGTAATAAGTTTGAACTTCGTATATCCCAAATCTCGCAGTATTTGTGCTCCGGTTCCGTAGTTTCTTAAATCGGGTTGAAATCCCAAGGATATATTTGCTTCAACGGTATCTTCGCCTTTTTCCTGAAGTGCGTAGGCTTTGATTTTGTTAACCAAACCTATGCCCCTTCCCTCGTGACCTCTGATATAAACCAATGCACCCTTGCCGTATTCTTCTATTAAACGCAATGCGGATTCCAATTGTTTTTGGCAATCACATCTTTTTGAATGGAAAATATCCCCCGTCAGGCATTCGCTGTGTACTCTGACCATCGGAATTTTATCGCTGCCGTCATCTTTTACGATTGCAACCTGATCTATTCCGTTTAATTTATTTTCGTAACCGTAAATTTGAAAATTTCCGAAATCCGACGGCAATTTGGCAACTGCCGCTCTTTTTATAAAAGTTTCTTTCTTTAACCTGTATTCTATTAATTGAGCAACGGTTATAAACTTCAAATTATGTTTCTTCGCAAAAACCGCAAGATTATCACGTCTTGCCATTGTTCCGTCCTCGTTAATGATTTCGCATATTACCGCAGCCGGTTTTAAACCCGCCAACCTTGCCAAATCCACCGAGGCTTCCGTGTGTCCGACCCTTTCCAATACTCCGCCGGCTTTTGCTATCAACGGAAAAACATGCCCGGGTCTGTATAAATCAGTTGTTTTTACTTCGTCCGAAATTGCAACCTCAATTGTTTTGGCTCTGTCAAAAGCACTTACTCCCGTAGTCACTCCGTATTTTTTTGCGGCATCAATGCTTTGAGTAAATGCAGTACCTTTCGGATCCGTACTGTGGCTGACCATTTCCGACAATCCGAGTTTTTCTGCTTTTTCTCTTGTTATAGCCAAACACAACACGCCTTTGCAATGTGATATCAGAAAATTTACGATTTGAGCATTCGCAAACTCCGCCGGAATTATAACATCACCTTCGTTTTCTCTGTCTTCATCGTCGGCAACTATAACAGGTTTCCCGTTTTTAAAATCTTCAATAGCTTCTTCTATCGTGTTAAATATTATTTTGCTCATTTTATATAAATCCGTTTTCTTCCAAAAAAGTGTAATTTATTTTATTTTCATTTTTTTTTGAATTGATTATTTTTTCAACGTATTTTGCAAACATATCCGTTTCTATGTTTACGGTATCACCTTTTTTTAATGTTGACAAATTTACTTCGTTTAAAGTTATCGGGATTAATTCAACGGAAAAAATATTATCATTTACGGAAGCCACCGTTAAACTCACTCCGTTTACGGCAATTGACCCTTTATAAATAATATATTTTGTCGCAAAATCCGGAACTTTAAAAAAATATTCTTTTGAAAATCCGTCATCTTTTGAGTTTACAAAAGTTCCGCAACAATCAACATGCCCCGAAACAAGATGACCGTCAATACGTTTTTCAAGTGTCAATGCTCTTTCAAGATTTACCGCATCACCCGGTTTTAATTCTTTGAAATTCGTTACTCTTAATGTTTCGTTTGAAGCCTGAACTTTGATATAATCACTCCCGAAACTTGTAACGCTTTCGCAGGCTCCGTTTACGCAAATGCTTGCCCCGAGTTTTATTCCGTTCAATATCTTTTTGCAGGAAATCGTCAATTCCGCTCCTTGCGAGTTTTTTGCGTGATTTTTTATTATTCCCTGTTCTTCAATTAATCCTGTAAACATAAGTAAAGTTTACCATAAAGATTTTTTCTTATTATTGAAACTCTTAATTATTATTACAATTATTAATTATGTGTCAAAATAACTTGTAAACTTTTTTAAAAGATAATACAATATTGAATAAGGAGTTTTTATGGCAGTTGCATATTTGTGTTTAGGTTCAAATACCGGTGATAAAATATCTTACCTCAGGCAAGCGGTAACTTTACTTACGGAAAGCAATGCGGTTTCGGTTGTTCGTTCTTCCGCTTTTTATGAAACGGAACCTTGGGGAAATAAAGATTTGAATTGGTTTGTTAATGTAGTTATAGAAATAAAAACCAAATTGCATCCTCGTGAACTCTTAAATTTGTGTAAAAGTACGGAATTAAAAATGGGCAGAATAAAAACCGTTGCCGATGAATATGAAAATCGAAACATTGACATTGACATACTTTTTTACGGGGATTTGATTGTTAATGAGCCTGATTTAAAAATTCCGCACGAACATTTGCATGAAAGAGCTTTTGCACTTGTTCCTTTGTTGGAACTGATACCGGATTATGAACATCCGAAATGCGGGAAAACGCTTCTTCAATTGCATGAAGAATTGGAAAATCCGGAAGATGTTTTTTTGTACGGAACAAGAGTTGATATATAACAATGGAAAGAATTAAACGTATTGCCGTAATCGGTTGCGGAGCCGCAGGCGGGATGGTTTCACTTTTATTATCGAAAAATCCGTATTGTTCCGTTATTGCTTTTGATTTAAAAGAACCTTTTTCTACTCTTTTACCGACCGGGGGCGGAAGATGTAACATTACTCATTGCAAAGACGATGTCAGAGAGTTTGTAAAAAATTATCCGAGAGGTGAAAAATTTTTAATTTCGGTATTCTCAAAATTTGATTACAAACAAACCCGCAAACTCTTCTCCGATTTGGGAATAAAAACTTATGTGCAGGAAGATAACAGAGTATTCCCCGTTTCAAACAGTTCTTTGCAAACCGTAAAAATTTTAAATTCGCACTTGAATAATTCAAACTTTCAACATAAAAAAGAAAAAGTCATTTCCGTTGAAAAAGTTAACGATGTCTTTTTTGTTCATACCGACGGCGGGAAATATGAATTTGATAAAATCATACTTACAACCGGCGGAAAAGGCGAGGGGCATAGAATTGCAAAAAATTTCGGTCATAACATTATTTCGCCGAAACCGTCACTTTCAAGCCTTGATGTTAAAGAAAAATTCTTATATAAACTCTCGGGCATGACATTCAAAAACGTATCCGCTACGGTAAAATTCGCAGAAAAAAAATTCCCCTGCGTCCAAGGTGATATTATGTTCTCACATAAGGCAATAACAGGACCGTGCGTTTTTAAAATATCATCTCTTTGTGCGTTTGAAGAATTTAACGAAAATTCTCCGCTTGAAATAACTTTTGATTTAATTGAAAATTCGATTGATGATATTGAACGGGAAATAAAAAATAACGCTAAAAAATCCGTAAAAAATGTTTTTTCAAAATTTGCACCCGAAAATTTTATTACGGAAATTTTAAATTTTTATGAAATAAATGCGGATAAACAAATTTCTCAAATTAAAAAAAATGAAAAGCAGTTTTTAATTAATTTGTTAAAAGCATTTAAAGTATGTGCAACGGGGCGGATTAAAGGAAGTGAAATCGTAATGGCGGGCGGTGTTGATTTGAATGAAGTCAATTCAAAAAACTTTGAATCAAAAATTATTCCGGGGCTGTATTTCGCCGGTGAAATTTTAAACATTGACGCATTTACGGGCGGGTTTAATCTGCAAAACTGTTGGTCTGCGGCTTATATTATTTCACTGGATTTTAACGGCTAAACTTATTTCTTGCCGGAAAATTTATTTATATAACAAAAATATCAAACAATTCAGAGCTACAATTGACATTTATGATATCATTAATTCAAGGTAAATAAAAATGTTTAATAAGGCAGATAACAATTTAAGATTTTTAGATTTCTGTTCCGGGATAGGTGCCGGCAGGTTAGGACTTGAATTATTGGGACTTACCTGTGTGGCACACAGTGAAATCAATTCGGATTCCGATTATACCTATCGTATTTTTCATAACGATAATCGTAATTTAGGTGATTTAACCACGCTTAATTATGAGCAAATTCCGGAATGCGAAATTCTTATAGCCGGATTTCCTTGTCAAACCTTCTCTATTGTTGGTAAACGGGCAGGTTTTGAAGATAGAAGAGGACAAATAATTTATTATTTGAAAAATATATTACAAAAGAAAAATATACCTTATTTTATATTTGAAAATGTTAAAGGATTGGTTAACCATGACAGTGGAAAAACACTGAATTCAATAATAGAATTATTGGACAATGCAGGTTACAAGGTAGAATATAAAGTATTGAACAGCATTGATTACGGAGTAGCACAATTAAGAGAGCGAATTTATTTTGTAGGTATCAGGAAAGATTTATATAATAAACCGTTTAAATTTCCAACTCCTTATAAACCGGTTAATCTTAAACAATTTTTATTAAACGGTAATAATGAAATACAAGATATTAAACACCCGACTTTTCAAAAGTATTTGTCAAACAAGTATAATAAAGACAGAGTCAAAATTGAAAATATATTGCAAAAAGATTATACCATTGTCGATACAAGACAATCGGATTTGAGAGTTTATGAAAATAAATGCCCTACGTTAAGAACCGGCAGACATGGCATTTTATACGTAAGAAACGGGAAATTGTATAAATTATCCGGTTTAGAAGCATTATTATTGCAAGGTTTCCCCAAAACGTATGTTATGAAGGCAATGCATATAGCCAATTCAAAATTGTTATCACAAGCCGGTAATGCAATGACCGTTAACGTAATAAGTGCAATAGGTCTGAGCTTGCTCGATTATATAGGAGAAAACGCAGAAAATGAATTTGGTGCAAAAAGGGTCTCAAACAGCTAAAGAAGGTTTTAAAAACGAACAAAATATATGTGAAAAATTTAATAATTGGAAATATGATAAAGAGGCAAAACAATGGCTTCTTATAATGCAATATGATTTGCAAAATATTGAATATGTAAAAGCCGTTGTATTGCATGGTCATAAGGCGGATGTAAATGTACAAGTTCAAATAAAATTAAAATCAGCAATTGATACGGAAAATATACAAGTTAAGTTAGTTTCGAACAAAAAAGGTTTTAATCAGATTGATAAACGGTGGTTATCCCATTATAAGGAAATGTGGAATATTCCCGATAATATATATAAATTATTACAATATTACACGGGAGAAATAAAACCGTATAAAACGGGTGTACGAGATTTAAGAAGAATGTTTATTGATGAGTTTAGCGAGTCGGAACAAAAAGAACTCTTATCATGGTTATCAATAAATAAGACATTAATATTGAGTGATATAATTAAAGGACGCGGTAAATTCAGTGCGGAGTGGGTTTTGGTCGCACAGAAAACCGGTAAGAATGCTCGTTGGATATTGGTTAATATCAACAGGGTATTACAACATTATTCGACCGGAGAAGTGCGAATCAGCCCGAGAGGTTCAATATATATAGGTAATGTTACAATGCAAAGAAAAGGCGGGGATGGCGGTCGTGATAGTGCAAATATGTTACAATTTAAGTTAGACCCGGCACAACTTTTTGATATATAAAATCCGGCAATACAAGTCATCGTTTATAAACAACAACACTTTTTATATTTTGAAGGAGGTTGTGAGTTTTATTCTCTGTTTTATTGTGTCCGTATTTGTGTACTGATTTGAAGCGTTTATTTCTATTGACAGGTTTCGATTGCTCTTTTTGGGAGTATATTTCAGCACAAGTTCATCCTGCATAATGTTTTGCGTTACATTACGTATTAATCTCGTGGATAGATATAAAGAATCGGATAACCTGTATTCCGGAATTAAATACAGGCTCGTATCTTCGGTGCCTGACCCGGAAGTTTTGGTTTTCCCTATTTGTGCGTTTATTTTTAACCGTTTGAAAGAGTACTCTCCGAATAATCCGCCGGTGTATATGTTATCCGTCTGATTTTCCTTTGAATAATAAGCACCGCCGAAAGACAAACTTCCGATACTGTTCGGCAGATTTAAAGAATCCGAAGCAAATGTAACTCCGCCCGATGTCGCATTATCTCCGCTTGAAGTAAATGAACCGATGGAAATATTTAATCCGTTATCTTTATAGTTCAAAACAGAACCGGTGTTGTATATTGATTCGTTAAGTCTTACAAAAAGCAGGTTATGTCCCGTTTGTTCGTATAAAAACACCTGTCCCAATTTTGCCGTAATTCCGTCATTTACTTTTGAACTTAATATTGATGAATTTATTATGCTCGGAATCGGCGTTAATTTTTCGGACTCCGTATAAAAAGCACGTGAAAATAATTTTGAATTATCCCAAATTATATTTTCATTTTTTATGTTCTGCTCTATGTTATAATGCGTTTCATTAACTTCAAGTTTAAAAATACGTTCGTTATTAACCGTATTTAATGCCTCTTCGTCAATACTGTCAAGTTTTAATTCGACCGCATTTTCTTCATATCTTTTTAAAATCTCGTTAATGGAATTTTCTTCAAAATTTTCGTTTGCTTGAATTTTTACAGGTTCTTTTTCATCATCATTTATTTCAAAAGTTTGTATATATTTTCCGAACTCCATAAAATCATTATTATTTGTCCCCGCTTCCCCCGTTTGTTTTGCATAAGAGCAGGCACAAAAAAATGTACATATAACAAAAGCTAAAAATATATGTTTCATAATATAATTTTGAGCCAAATTTCTTATAAATTCAATCAATCATTTAATTTATTAATATCAAAATTACCTTGACAAATATGTACAAATGTAATTCAATGATGTAAAATAAATAACGGATATTGAAAAAATATATAAAATATTAAGTTTTGTAAAGTTGAATTTTAAAAAGACAAAACCCAAGCGGATTAAGAATTTCAAGGGATTTTCGGAATAAGAAATAAAAGAAAAAAGTATATATTTTAAAATTTACCGGCAAAAAATTTTTTTTATGGGTTTTGTATAATTGCAAATAGCACGGAGATAAAAAAATGACTGAAATTAATAACAATAATATGAATTACGACACGGCGATAAGAAAAATAAAACAAGTAAATCAGCCGGAAAAAGCCGAAAAAACGGAAAACATTGAAAATATTGAAGAACAAAACATAAAACCGGAACCTGCATTTATTGAAGACACCGGCGTTTTGGGACGTTCGCTCGTAAAGAAATCAAACGGCGGAAATATGGCAAAAAGTATCGATGAAGCGGTATTTATTGCTATTAATCATCCCGAAATATTGGAAGGTGGCGAAGAATTGTTTAATGCTGCGGAAGATTATTTTAAACAACAGGGTTTAAATGAAGAAGAAGCATATTTTTCCGCTTTATTGGCACAGGAAGAATTTAATGAGCTTGCAAATACCGTTATAAAAAACAGGTAAAAAATGTTAAATCGCAAAATATTTGAGTTTAAAGAGAGATTTTAAAATAATAAAATCTCTCTTTAAATTGTTGCCGATATGACAATATAGTGTTAACATGAACACTACCTGTAAGGAGAAAATCATGACCGAAAGAGAAAAAATAAACGCAAAAGACAGAATAATACTGGCACTTGATGTTGATACCATAGAAGATGTCATAAAATATACCGATATGTTGAAGGATTATGTGGGATTTTTTAAAGTCGGTTTACAATTGTTTACGTCCTGCGGTTTTGAAGCCGTAAAAGTAATAAAAGAACACGGCGGAAAAGTTTATTTTGACGGTAAATTTCAGGATATTCCGAATACAACCGCAAAAGCAAGCATGAACTTAATGAAAAACGGAATTGATTTCTTTAATATCAGTGCAATCGGCGGTTCCAAAATGATGTCAAATACTCTAACCGCTTGTAATTTATTTGCGAAAAGAATGGAATTGCCTCAACCGATTATCTTAGCGTCAACATTACTTTCAAGTTTCGGACAAAAAACATTAACAAATGAGTTGGGTGTAGATATAAATATTTCAAATTATGTTGTCAAATTGGCAAAACTGGCAAAAGAATCGGGTCTGTCGGGAGTTATTGCCCCTGATACGGATGCCGCACAAATAAAAAAAGAATTGGGTGATGATTTTATAGTTGTATGTCCTGCCGTAAGACCGACATGGGCAATCGTAAACGACCAAATAAGAATAATCTCGCCGACGGCGGCAATAAAAGCCGGTGTTGATTACATGATAATAGGCAGACCCATTACCCACGCAAAAGACCCCGTTGTTGCGGCAAGTTTAATAATTACCGAAATAGAAGAAGCACTTAAAGAAATTGAGGAATAAAACATGTTTATAGGTATTCCGAAAGAAATAAAAACAGATGAAAACAGGGTTGCAATTACCCCTTACGGAGTCAAAATTTTAACCGAAAATAACAATAAGGTTTATGTTCAAAAATCGGCAGGTGATTTATCCGGATTTTCCGATGAAGAATATAAAAATGCAGGTGCTTATATAATTGACTCTGCCGAAGAAATTTACTCAAAATCGGAGATGATATTAAAAGTAAAATCACCCCTGCCGTCGGAATACCGCTATTTAAGAAAAAATCAAATTCTTTTTACGTATTTGCATTTAGCTGTCGATAAGTCGCTGACCGAGTTTTTGAAAGAAAGAAAAGTTGTCGGTGTTGCTTGTGAAACGGTTGAATGTACGGACGGACGTTTACCTTTGTTGGAACCGATGAGTTGTATTGCAGGAAAAATGTCGGTGCAAATTGCCGCACACCTTTTGGAATCCCAAAACGGCGGGCGTGGAATTTTGTTAGGCGGAGTACCGGGGGTTGAAGCGGGCAAGGTTTTAATTATCGGAGCGGGAAGTGCAGGTTTAAATGCAGCAAAAACAGCAACTGCACTCGGGGCAAATGTCAGTATTCTTGATGTTAATACCGATAAATTGCGTAGAGCCGATAATATACTCGGTTCACACGTTAAGACGTATATTTCAAACGAATATAACCTGCGAGAATTGATAAAAGATGCGGATGTTGTAATCGGTGCGGTTTTAAAACCCGGAAGAAAGACGCCTGTTTTATTATCGGAAGATATGATAAAAACAATGAAAAAAGGAACATGTATTATAGATTTGTCGGGCGATCAGGGCGGAATCAGCGAAACGATTGACCGCTTTACGACTTTTAATAATCCGATTTATGAAAAATACGGCGTTATTCATTATTGTGTTGAAAATATACCGTCAAGCGTATCAAAAACGGCTTCTTGTGCATTTAGCAATGAAATAATAAGATATGTTCTTAATATTTCTCAAAACGGAATTGCAGAAGCCTCAAAAAAAGACTCTTCATTGTTAAAAGGCATAAATACATACCACGGACATTTAACAAATAAAGCGGTTGCGGATTCTCTTAATTTTGATTATACGGAAATTTCAAGTTTGATAGGTTTTTAGGAATTGCATCGCAACAAGTTTGGCAAGCCGTAAAAAGTTTTGAGGAATATAAGTTTTTTCTGAAACACTTAAATTTTGGAGTATTTATTGCTTCTTTTATGCTCATTTCCTTCAAATCCGCAACTTTATAAGAAAGGCAGGGATACACAAACCCTTCAGGCGTTATAAATATTGTTATGCTTGATAATTTTTCCAAAAAATCCAAATTAACAATCCTTAACAAACGGGAAATAAAAAGCAATGAAACAGGCGAAAAAAACTTTATATAAATATGAGGACAGATAAGAATTAGAACAGGGGATAATCAAGAATGGCAATTGGGGCAAAAGACAAAACCGATAAAGAAATTGTAAGAAGATATGCAAAATTAAAAATGGATAATCCCGATACAACAAAACTTGTCGATTCGCAAAAAATGTTGGAAACAATGAATGACTATGCAATGATGCAAAGAAATTTTATGCAAATGAACGAACGACTAAAAACGATTTGTAACGGTGTCGCCACAAAATCCGCAACATATCTGACAATTAACTTTAATCCGCCAAAAGCAAGGCGAAAACAAATGTAAATATTCAAAAACAAAATACGTTTTTTGGTTAAAAAATGATTAACTTTAAATTACAATGTAACAGGTTAATCATTTTTTTACGGAAAGAAATATGAAAAAGTATATATTGGCCTCAACATCGCCAAGAAGAAAAGAATTATTAAAAGAGATAATTAAAGATTTTGAGATAATCTCTCCTTCATTTGATGAAAAAACGACAAACAAAGAATTTTCGTATGAATTTATTGAAGAAATAGCGGAAAAGAAAAGTGACTCGATATCACAAAATATAAAATTTCCCGCAATAATCATCAGTGCCGATACCGTTGTTGTTTTTAACAACAGAGTATTGGGAAAACCGAAAGATTATGATGAAGCATATAAAATGTTGGAAATGTTGAACGGAAACGTTCATAAGGTAGTGACGGCGGTTTGTGTGTGGGATTGCGAAACGAAAAAGAAACTTATAAAATCGGAAACGTCAAATGTTGAATTTTTCAAACAAAATATGTCCGAAATAGAAAGTTACATAAAAAATTATAAACCTTATGACAAAGCAGGCTCATACGGAATACAGGAATTGCCCGAAGGTTTTGTAAAGAAGGTTGAAGGCGATTATACAAATATTGTCGGTTTGCCGGTAAATTTACTCAAAGAAATGATAGAAGAAATAACAAAATAATAAATTTAGTGTAAAATAAAAATATGTTGGTACATGAAGGAGAAAAGTTATGAGTACGGTTGAGCTTGTAAAAGATAAAATAAGAGCAATAAAAGATTTCCCTGTTGAAGGAATTGTATTTAGAGATATAACAACCGCAATAAAAGATAAAGAGGCGTTTAGAGAAATGATAAATTTTTTGACGGAAAAATTTATCGACAAAGGAATTGATTATGTTGCTGCAGTAGAATCAAGAGGTTTTATATTCGGTTCCGCATTGGCATATAACATAAACGCAGGTTGCATATTAATAAGAAAACCGGGAAAATTGCCGGCAGATACCATAAGCGAAGAATATTCTCTTGAATACGGTACCGATAAATTGGAAATACATAAAGATGCGATTGAAAAAGGGAAAAAAGTCGTAGTTATTGACGACTTGCTGGCAACGGGCGGAACGGTCGGTGCGGCTTGTAAATTGTTAAAAAAATCCGGTGCCGATGTTAAGGCTGCCGCTTTTATAATCGAATTACCGGAATTATGCGGAAGAAAGAATTTGCCTTCCGATGTTGAAGTAATTTCAATGATAAAATACTAAACCTTAACAGGGGAAGTTGAATGGGTGATGAAGATAAGCAATTTGAAGCGAGTCAACAAAAACTTCAAAAGGCAAGAAAAGAAGGACAAGTTGTAAAATCGAAAGATTTTTCGATGGCTTTGGCATTGCTTGTAATGTTTATAGTCATTGTAAAATTATCACCGTTTATATGGGATCAGATATCAATATTATTTGTATATTTGTACGATAAAATACCCGATAAACACATAGACGATATCGGTTTTACGCATTTAATGATAGCCGTGTTAAAACCCACATTGTTAATAATCGGCCCGATTTTGGTAATGGCTGCATTTATTGCGATACTGGGAGATTTTATACAGGTGGGACCTTTGGTTACGACAAAACCGTTGGAACCGAAGTTGGACAAACTTAATCCGACAAAATATTTTAAAAATTTGATGTCGCCGAAAACCGCATTTGAATTGGTAAAAAACATAGTAAAAGTTGTTCTTCTCGGATATATCGGCTGGATGGTTTATAATTCCCATTTGGAAGCGATTTTGGCACTTGCAAGCATAGATAACAGTTTTGCGATTTTAAACGAGTTCGGTTCTTTGGTTATAGATTTCGTAATAAAAGCAGGAATTGCATTTTTGATAATTGCGGCAGCCGATTACGGAATGGTACGGTGGAAATTTTTGCAAGACCAAAAGATGTCCTTTAAAGAAGTGAAAGACGAGTATAAAAACTCGGAAGGTGACCCTCATGTAAAAGCGGCATTAAGGCAAAAACGTCAGCAAATGTTGCAACAGAAGATGATGGATTCGGTGCCTGAAGCGGATTTCGTTGTTACAAATCCGACCCATATTGCCTGTGCGTTGAAATATGATGCCGAAAAAAACGAATCTCCCGTATTGTTGGCAAAAGGAACGGAGCTTTTTGCAAAAAAGATAATAGAAATAGCAAAAAAACATTCGATACCTGTTATCGAAAATCCGCCAGTAGCCAGAGCCATATTCAGAATGGTGGAAATAAACTCCGTAATCCCGCCGGAGTTATATAAAGCAGTCGCCGAAATATTGATTTTTGTTTATAATTTGCGTAATGGCAAAAAAAGTAGTAATATATAATAAGAGATAACAGACTGTAAAAATGCACGCAAAAATAAAAGATTACATTGAAATAATCGAAAAGGTAGCAAGGGTAGAGCATAAACGTATTCCGACTCACATGGTGGATTACGATGAACTTGTAAGTATCGGTATTATTGCAATCCAAACAATGATAAAGGATAAGACCGAAGAACAATTAACAAGGTATAACAATGCTTATATTGCTACGGCTGTGCGTTGGGCAATCAGAAACGAGCTTAGAAACAGATATAAGTGGTATTCTTTAAAACATACGAATGTGGATAAAGAAGATGCGGAAGCTGCAAGTGTGGATGATTCCGAAGAAGGAACAATAACCCCCGGTAAAATCAGAGAAGCAATATATGAAACGATATTGTCGATAGACAGCTTGGCTGCGGCTGCATCGGATAATGATTCTCCGTTTGATTTTATAAAAGACCCTGCTGCATTACCGGATGAAAAAGCGGAAATTTCGGAACTCGGACGAGTAATAAGGGAAGCCATTGCGAAACTTCCTCAAAAAGAAAGAACGATAATCGAGTATCGTTTTTACAGAAACATGCAGGTTAAGGAAATTGCGGAACAGGTCGGCTTGTCATCTTCAAGAATAACAAGAATAATTCAGTCATCTTTAAATACGGTAAGAGAATACCTGAATAAAAAAGACCATTACGATTATTAGATTTATTTTTGTTGCGTAAATTGAAACCGGTAGTTTTAAGTCAAAAAATAAAATTGCAACTATATGGTGCTTGTATAAAATACCTGCACTCTGCCGATTAAATGTAATTTATAACCGCATAATATTTTTTTATATACCGAATGTATGCAGAAAGAGATATTAAAAAATGTAACAATTGCGATACCGATAGTAGTAAAATCGGCAAAAAAAATTTAGAATTGGTTATATAAGAACAGGGTGTTTATTAAGAAGGTAAAAAAATAAATATTGGGGAAAACGATTGCAATTTTTCGAATTCCTGTATTAATTGAGGGGTAAATATGCAAATAAATGCAATAAATATGACGTCTGCCGGAAATAAAAGTATAAAAAATATTTCGTTCAAGGCCGGAAAAATTGAACTTTTTTCGGATTTCGACAAAACATATTTCCCTCTTAAACATTCGGAAATGAAAACAACAACCCCGAGTGAAAATCCGTGGTTTAGCGAATATTGTACTAAATTCAAAAAATTTTTGGAGAATACAAGAGAAGGTTTGA
>CAZHCP010000025.1:0-21110 GCA_964531015.1 uncultured Muribaculaceae bacterium | reverse complement strand
TTTTTATAGATATTACTTTATTCATTATCTTATGAACCTAAAATAATTTCAATTATTCTCTATTATATTTTTTAGTGAGCAGTGTACAATTTTTCACGAAAAATTATCGAAAAATAAAAGTTTTTTCCCTAACGTATTTTGTTTGGTTATATTTTATTGAATTTTTTGTTTTGTTATTTTAAACTGTTTCTATGTTTAGGAAGTTTTTATTTTCTTTTTTTATTTATATTTTTACGGGCTTATCGGCATTTGCCAAAATTGATGTTGTGTATCCTTTATCGGATAATTCTTCCGTTACTGCGGACAATATCTTTTTTACGGGTAATGTTTCTCCCTGTTCAAAATTTACAATTAATTCCGAAAACGTAAAGTTATGGGAAAATTCTTTTTTTGTTCACATTGTTCCTTTAAAAGAAGGTAAAAATAATATTGTTTTAAAATTATATAACGGCAAAAATATCGAAACCACCGTTGTAAGCGTTAATCGTAGCGTTCCCGCTCATGATAACAAAAATAATAAAGTTGATTTTATTCCGGTTAAAGAAGGGGTTTTATATTCCAAGACCGTTAAAAAGAACGCTACGGTAAGAGAAAAACCTTCAACTCTTTCAAAACGTGTTATTGATTTGCCCTCGGGAATTGTCTTATATTTGGACGGAAACAAGGGGAATTATTACAGAATTAAGCAAAGCACACATAAAAATTATTGGATTCATAAATCAAATATTACAAACCCTGTTTTGCTTTCAGGCGAAATTAAAGCCGATATAAAAAAACATGTTTCCTATGACGATGATTTATACTTTTATCACAAGTTTTATTTGACTTATCCCGTTTTCTTTAATTTAGAACATAACGGAAACGATTTAAAACTTACGTTATTCGGAGTTTTTAACGGGGAAAATCCTGAGTCGTCAAACTTTGTTTTTAAGCGAGATATCAAAAATTCAATTCTCGGTTATGATTGTTTCTATGAAGAAAATAATTTGATATTGAGAATTGCAAAAAAGCCGAAAAATATATCAAAAACAAACCCGTTAAAAGATATAAGAATTTTTATAGATGCCGGTCACGGCGGTAGCGAAAAAGGATGTATCGGACCGGACAGAGTTCTTGAAAAAGATATAAATTCGGATATTGCAAATAATTTAATTTCACTATTACAAAAATCGGGTGCCGTCGTTTCTTATTCCCGCACCGATGATGTTACCGTTCCGCTTTATGACAGGGTTGAACTCGCCAAGAAAAACAATGCTTTGATTTCTTTGAGCATTCATTCCAATTCTCTTCCTTACGGTAAAAATCCTTACGAAACACACGGAACGGAAGTACATTATTATAATGATAATGCAAAACCGCTTGCAGATATTATCGTTAAAAATCTTTCTTCCGATCTGCATATTAAAAATAATGATATTCACAGGTCGAGTTTTGCACTTAATCGTTCGACCCTGCCCGTTTCGGTTCTTGTTGAAGTTGCTTATATGATTAACCCCGAGGAATACATTTTATTAAAAAATCCTAAGTTTAGAAAAAATGTTGCAAAATCTTTAAAAAAGAGCCTTGAAGAATATATTTCTTCTTTTCAAAATTGAAAAATGTGCTATAATTTTTTCAGCTGAAACAATGTAAGGAGTAATTATGAGCATAAATGAATGTGACTTGAAGTCCGATTATTTAAAAGAAGTCTTGCAATCCGTTCAAAACAAAAACAATTTTGAACCGGAATTTTTGCAAGCCGTAAAAGAAGTTTTATCATCAATTGAACCGGTTATTATCAAACATGAAGAAGAATATCGACAAATTGCGTTATTGGAAAGACTTGTCGAACCGGAAAGAATTATCTCGTTCAGAGTTCCCTGGATTGATGATGAAGGTAAAACACGTGTAAACAGAGGTTATCGTGTACAATTTAACGGTTCTTTGGGACCTTATAAAGGCGGTTTGAGATTTCACCCCACGGTAAATCAGAGTATTATGAAGTTTTTGGGATTTGAACAGGTTTTCAAAAATGCTTTGACATGTTTGCCTATCGGCGGTGGCAAAGGCGGAAGCGATTTTGACCCGAAAGGAAAATCAGACAGAGAAATTATGGCTTTTTGTCAAAGTTTTATGAACGAACTGCAAAAACACATCGGTCACGATTTGGATGTTCCTGCGGGAGATATCGGTGTAGGCGGTCGTGAAATCGGATTTTTGTTCGGTCAATACAGACGTATAAGAAATACTTTTGAAGCAGGTGTATTGACGGGAAAAGGTCTTGATTACGGCGGTTCTTTGGCTCGTAAAGAAGCAACCGGCTTCGGTTTAATGTATTACATGAGAGAAATGTTGCACGCAAATAATATGGACTTGTCGGGCAAAACGGTCACAATTTCGGGTTCGGGGAATGTTGCCATTTATGCTTGTCAAAAAGCATTTGAAATGGGTGCAAAAGTTGTTGCAATGAGCGATTCAAACGGTTGCGTGTTTGATGAAAACGGCATTAATCTTGATATCGTTAAGGAAATTAAAGAAGTAAAAAGGGGAAGAATTAAAGAATATTTAAACTTCGTTCCGAATGCAAAATATATCGAAAATAATTCCGATATTCCTGCTGTTTATACAATCAAAGCCGATATAGTATTGCCTTGTGCAACCCAAAACGATATTAATTTGAAAACCGCCGAATTATTGGTTTCAAACGGTATTTTGGCAGTAGGTGAAGGTGCGAACATGCCTTGCACAAACGAAGCAATACAATATATGCTTGAAAACAAAGTTCTTGTTGCACCGGCAAAAGCTGCAAATGCAGGCGGTGTTGCGACTTCCGCTTTGGAAATGAGCCAAAATTCAATGAGATATTTTTGGACTTTTGATGAAGTTGATAAAAAACTTGAAGGAATTATGGTTAATATTTTCAAATTATGCAAAGAAGCCGCTAACGAGTACGGTTTCGGTAATAATTACGTTGCCGGCGCAAACATTGCGGCATTCAGAAAAATTGCAAAAGCAATGCGTTCACAAGGTATTATTTAATTGTACAAAATCAAAGCATTATAAAAGCTCCCTTTCGGGGGCTTTTATTTATGTTTAGAAACGAAAAATTAAAAACTAATCATCAATTTCATCTTCAAGTTGTTCAACATATTTTTCAACTTTTTCAAATTCTTCATCGTCTTCAATTTCTTCAAAAACAAATTCTTCGCCGTCACGTTTTACTCTCATAACAAGGATTTCGTCTTCCTCATCATCGTGTTCGCAACATTCTTCATCTTCGCATTGAGGAATAAGCAGGGCATATTCGATATCATCAACCGTAATCATGTCAACAACTTCAAAATAAGTTTTGTTTCCTTCTTCATCAATTGTTTCAATCAAATTTTCATTTTCGTTTGTCATAAAATCTCACTTTCTATCAAGATATTGTTGTAATATAATGCAGGCACTTTTCAAATCAACCAGTTTTTTATCTTTTGTATATTTTCTTCCTGTTTGAGCCAAAATATATTCTGCTTGTTTGCTTGTTAATCTTTCATCTTCAAAAATTATTTCAAACTCATCTTTTAAAGCATTTGAAAAATTAATGCAATCTTCCGCTTGTTCGCCGATTGTATTATTCATATTTTTGGGCAATCCGCAAACAATTTTTTCTATGTTATTATCTTTGCAAAGTTTTTTTATTTTTTCAATTGCAATATTTTCGGGTTCTCTTTGTATTGTTTCGACAGGATGTGCAATTAAGCCCATTATATCGCTCATTGAAATTCCTATTCGTTTTTTTCCTATATCAAGTCCCAATACTTTATTCATCAATCCAATTTCTCTTTAAAAAATCCAATACGGTATCAATTTGTTTTATGTTGTACGGTGAATCAATTGTTGCTTTGTGTTTAAAAATATTTGTTTTAATCAAATTATCTTTTTGATTTTCTTTTATAGCCACAAGGTTATTCACAATACTTCTTTGTATAATTATTTCTTTAAATAATTCCAAAATATTTTTATCGTTTACGATTGTTGCAAACTTTTCAGCTTCTTTCTTTTTATTGTTTATACTCAAAATGTAAGTAAGTTGATTAATTCTGTTTATCCATATTTTTTCTTCCGCAGTATCAAAAACCGAATTAACATTTTCTTTGATTTTGCTGTTAATTACCGAAATATCCGTAAGTTCGGAATTATATATTTCATCAAACAAATTTTTCAATTTCGGTGAATCTTCATTTTTTATATACCATCTGAAATTATAATCTTCGGTCAAAATATCAATAATTTCTTCTTTTGTTGCTTTATACCCCGTACTTTCATTTTTAAAATCAAATTCAACAGAATTTATGTCTTTTGTGTATGTATTCCAACAAATAAATTCATAAGGAAAAGTTTTTTTCAGTTCCGTTGTTATATTTTCTGCTTTTGAAAGTTGATATTTTGCATATTCTATCGGGATTTGATATTTCCCTTCCGATTTATAAAATTTTGTAATAATTCTGTTTATTTCTTTTTGAGAAATATTGTAAAATCCGAAACAATCAATAATACCGGCTTTATCATTTGTAACAAAAGCGGCAAAAATGATATTTCCGCAATCATGTTCTCTTGTAATAATTACAGCCTGATTTCCTGCACCGTCGGGAATTGTGCAGTAAGCATTCAGCGGAGTTGAATCTTTTATTATTTCTTTTATGCAGGCGGTTTCTTTTTCATCGGAAGCACCTGCCAATTTCAATTTTTTTAATGCCAATCGACAAGCGTTAATTATTTCTTCATCGGAGGAAGTTTTCTGTAAATAATTAATTGCACCGAGCCCGATTGAAGATTTTGTACTTATAAGAATTTCAATAACAAACAATTTTATATCTTTGTCGAAGTCGGAATACAAAACCGGATATATAATATTGGCGAGTTCATCCCCGTTATAATCCGCCAAGAGAGAATCGAGCAAAAGTTTTTTATCGGAATTTGAAACGGAATATATAAAATCCAAAAAATCCAACATTGTTTCCGGATTATACATAGCCATGGAAAGCAATTTTTTTGTTTCTTTGTCCAAAATTTCTTGCGGATTGTTAAAATATTGGGGTATTGCATCTATGGAATTTTCCGTTCCGATAATTCTTAACAATTGTACCAATTTATATTTTAATTCATCGGAATAAGCGGAAGATTTGAGAAACTCAAAAATTTTATTTTCCATATAATCTGCGGGGATTATTTCTTTCAAAATACAGGAACAAAAGGAATATTCTTTTTCATTTAATTTTAAATATTCTTTAATAAAAATATCAAAAAGAGATTTTTTATCGTCAATATCGGAAAAGAAATCAACAAAGAAGTTAAGATTATCAACGTTTAAATCTTGAATTGTTTTTATTTCGGATATGGCGGAAAGTACTTTTGCTCTTATTTGCAACTTAGAAAGTTGAGGCATTATTTTATTTTACTCCAAAATATATCAAGAATTTTTTGTGCTTCACCGGAGGGGAGTTTATCTTCCAAAATGAGGTATTGAACGGCAATCATTGTACATTCGGAACAAATGTTAACCCCGGGTCCTTGAACCATTTTAACCACCTGAGTATTCGGTCTTCCGCAGAAACTGCAATATACGATGTCGTTTGTATTCTTTTCGTCAGTTTCTTTCGGTGTTTCTTTTACTTTTTTTCTTGCACTTTTTAATGAAACAATTTTTTCGGATTCGCTCATAATTTTTCTCTTATTCTTATCTCCTACAAATATTGTATAATAATTTGAAAATATTGCAAAATTTTCATTTTATGTTTATATTGTAAAAAACACAGGGGACTTTATGAAAAAAATATTATTGTTACTTACAATATTATTCGTTTCGGTCATAACAACAGCTTGCATTAATAACTTAGCAATTCAGGAATTGAATAACAAAGCTGCGGCATATATGGATAAGGGAGATACCGAAACGGCGATTTGCAGATTAAAATCAAGTTTGGATTTGGATGATGAAGTATTCCAAACACATTATAACTTGGGTGTTGCATATAACAGTATCGGCAAATTTGAAGAAGCGGTTAATGAATTAAATAAAGTTATTGCTTTAAAGCCCGACTTCGTTGATGCTTATTATACGATTGCAATTGCGAGAGAAGCGATTGCCGATAATTTATATGATTTGATAAATCAAAAAAAATCGGAAAATATCGAACCTTCGTTTGATGAAATTTCTCAATTTAATGATTTTGCACAAGCCGCAATAGATTCATTTAACGAATACTTGGTCAGAAATCTTGATGCAAAAGATTCGGATGTAATTAATGAACGTATTTCCGGTTTGAATGAAAGAATTAAAGATTTTACGGAAATTTATCATTTAAAAACTAAAAGCAACGAAGATAAAGTTGCGGAAGAATTGCAAGGTGTCGTCAGCCCTGATAATACCGAAGAAAATGCTGTTTTACAAAACGAAACGGAACCGGAAAACACAAATGCCGGATAATATTTTTACATCCCCCGGGGAAATAGCGTTCAGTATCGGAAATTTTGAAATATATTGGTACGGAATATTGATGTCATGTTCCATGCTTTTGGGCATAACCATTATATTAGCAATTGCAAAGAAATTTTTTAAAGATATTACATCAAATGATATATGTGATTTATCTTTTTTCTTAATTATTGTAGGGATTATCTCGGCACGTTTGTATTATGTAGCGTTGGATTTTGATTATTTTGCAAAAAATCCTTTTGAGATAACGGCAATATGGAACGGAGGAATTTCAATACAGGGTGCTGTTATCGGCTGTATTATTGCAGGATATTATTATACGAAGTTAAACGGATTAAACTTTTTTCGATATGCGGATTTATTTTCGTTCGGATTGGTTTGCGGTCAGATTTTGGGGCGTTGGGGTAATTTTTTCAATTCGGAAGCCTTCGGATTGCCGTGTAATTTGCCTTGGAAATTGTACATTCCCTATAAGCACCGCCCTCTTGAATACAGAAATTACGATTGGTTTCATCCCGCATTTTTGTATGAATCGATTTTAAATGTTTTTGTTTTTATTTTCCTTTTTTATTTATTAAAAAAACTTGGGGATAACAGAAAAAACGGTGTTATTTTTTGTTCTTATATAATTTTGTATTCATTTGTAAGACTGTTGGTTGAAACAATCAGAGTCGACAGTGTTTTGAATATATCGTCCTTCCATGTCGCTCACATTGTGTCATTTGCTTTAATAATTGTTTTCTCGTTTATTTTAAGAAAGATATTAAGAGAAACTTAATTTTTTGAAAATAAGTTGCTTTGAATTATAATGGAAATATGAGGAAAAGATATATTTTTTTTACAGAATTATTTATATGGATATTGGTTCTTTTTTGTTCATTTTATTTTTTTGTATATAATACATCGGTAAAAGAGAACGCAAAAAACACTTATTATATATTTGTCGATGATGCCGGCGGTCTTGTCAGAGGTTCACCGGTCAAATTAATGGGTATAACGGCAGGTTATGTCAGAGATGTTAAAATATTCGACAACAAGGTTTTTGTTTCTTTTTTGATAACGAGAGAAAATACGGTATTGCCGAAAGAAGTTCTTGCAACAATAGAATTTTACGGACTCGGGGGGTCAACATCACTTGAACTTTCCCCGAAAAATTTGATATCCGACGATAAACGGGTTATTATTCCCTCAGATGTGTACAGGGTTCAGGATTTTTGGGACGGTCAAAAATTGGTTTCCGAAGTTATGATTGATATTTACGGAAGTATTGGCAGAAATATAGACAAAAGCGGCATTTTAAATCATAAAGAATATTTAAAACAAAGCAATCTTATAAAAGGCATTGCTGTCGGAACGGATAATTTTAATCGGCAACAGGAAGTTATTATTGAAAAACTTTCAAAAGATACGATAAAATTGTTAAAAAACGAAAATAAAAATGATAATATTAATTCGGAAGGTGTTGTAAATGAGTGAATTAAAAAATGTATGTGTGGTAAATCATCCTTTGTGTTTCCATAACCTGAGCGTAATAAGAGATAAAAACACTACTGCGGAAGTATTCAGAAGTGCAATAAGAAGAATTACTTATTTGTTGTTTTATAAAGCAACCGAAGATTTGGAATTAGAAAGCATTAATATTCAAACTCCGCTTGAAACCTGCGAATGCAAAAGGTTAACATCCCAAAAAGAGATTATAATTGCACCGATTTTAAGAGCAGGCTTGATTTTTTCGGATATTGCAAATGAAATTTTGCCGTTTGCGACGGTTCGTCATATAGGAATGTACAGAGATGAAGAAACTTTAACCCCGGTTTGGTATTATAATAAAATTCCGGTTGAATTTGATAATCCGGAAAATAAAATTATTTTACTGCTTGACCCGATGTTGGCAACGGGTAATTCTGCATTGGATTCCATAAAATTATTTACAAACAAGAATGTTCCTCAAAAAAATATTCGTTTTATCAGCTTGATAAGTGCCCCGGAAGGCTTGGAAAACGTATCGGAAAAATACCCCGATGTTAAGATAATAACCGCAGCCGTTGACAGGTGTTTAAACGAAAACGGTTACATAGTTCCGGGTTTGGGCGATGCCGGCGACAGAATATTTAATACGGTTATAAATTAATGTTTTATTTTGATGATTTTTACGGCAAAAAAATATTAAAATCGTCTTTGCTTGCCGATGAAGATTGCTTTTTTACGACTCGTGATTTTGTTTTAACTCCGGCTAACCGTGAGGATTTAATTTCGGTTGCGGAACAAAACCGTAAATATTTAATTGAGAAAATGTCCGTTAAAAACATTACAACATGTGTTCAAACTCACTCGGACAACATTGCAACGGTTTGTGCAAGCAAATATTCTTATGAAAATACGGATGCTTTGATATCGAATATCGGGGAAACTCTTTTGCTTATGAATTTTGCCGATTGCGTTCCGATAATTTTATATTCGGTTAAACATAATATCGGTGCGATTGTGCATGCCGGTTGGAGAGGAACGGCACAAAACATTGTTGAAAAAACCGTAAAGAAAATTGTTTCTGATTTTAATATTTCCGCAAATGATATTACGGCATTAATCGGGCCGTCAATCGGTTTATGTTGTTTCGAAACAAACGAAGATGTATTTTTAAAGTTGGTAATGCCCGATTTTGATTATGATGATAAAATATATGAAAAATGCGGTTTAAAATATAAAATCGATTTAAAATTATTAAATAAACTCCAATTGAAAAAAAACGGAGTAAACAGGATAGATATTTGTGACTATTGCACAAGTTGCATGTCCGATTTATTTTTTTCATACAGAAAAGAAAAAGGCATAACGGCAAGGCATTCGGCAATAGTAAAAATTAAAGGGGATAAAAAATGTCTGTAATAGAAAAATTAGCGATAATATCGGATACAATAACAAAAGTTATGAATTTTGTAATTTCAAGTGACATTACAAAAGGTGATTTTGAGGAATATTTAACGGCGGTTTCGGCAAAGAATGCGGACGGTGCAAGAATGCAGGCATTGTTAATTCCTTATATTTTTGAAAGAAGACTCACTTCCGATAAAAAATCCATACTTGAACTTTTTAAAGAAAATACTTCTGATTTAACAAAAGAAGAAACTGAGATATTGGCGGGTTTGGAGAAAGCCGGTTCTTCGGTGTTTGAAGTCGGAAGAGTACTAAGCAACGGTTTTGAACTGTATAATTTATTGAACGAAAAGCATTATAGAGTTTTATCTTTGGTAAAAATGAACAATTACAGGGGAGTTACGCCGGGGCAATTTGCGATGTGCCGTATTTTCCCGTTAAAAGGAGAGTTTTATTTGCTTGAAATTTCAAATTTGATTTCAAGTATTGAAAAAGATGAAGTTTATAAATATGCAATTGCCAAAATAATCGAACAGCCTGAAGATGCTTATGAAGATAATCCGAAAAAAGAAGAACTTATCAAAAATCTTGTCGGTGAGTTTGCCGTTAAATTTGACGAATGCTTTGCGACGGATGAAGTTATTACGACAAACATTTATGCGGATAATTTAATAAATTTGTTTAATTTGTATTGCGAAGGCGGTGAAAAACCGTCCGGTGAAATTCTTGCCGAAAATATTAAAAAAGTTGAAAATAACAGATATTTTACCGTATCTGATTTTAAAAATTCTTATTCTGATTTTATGGAAAAATCACTTGAAGGTTTTTCTTCACATTCCTCGGTTTATGACATAGGCATTATATATGACGGAGAGTTAGGGTTGTTCGTACTTCCGTTTTATGAAACTCTTTGCAAAATTTATGAAGTTGATGATTATAAAACCGTTCAGGGCTACAAAGATTGTGTCAAAAGTTTTCTTGAAAACGACAAAGTTCCCGCAAACATAATCAGAAGGCTAAATTCCAAATATCCGTGTTTCCTTGAACGGACAAACGAAATTTTGGAGAAAAACCTTTCTTTTGACGAATTATTGAATTATTACAAACCCGATACGGTTGAAAAGAAAATATATTCTTCCGCAAGCGTTTTGTATGCTTCAAAAATATTTGATGTCGTAATGAAAAGCGTAAGTGCAAAAGAAGAAAATAAACCCGTTGAAAACATTGATTATTCAAATGTCGGCAGAAACGACAAATGCCCTTGCGGCAGCGGAAAAAAATATAAAAATTGTTGCATGCCGAGATAACTTTTACTGTTTCGCACTTTTACAATAAGCCGATATCGGACATATATTGCAATTCGGTTTAGTCGGTTTGCAAATATTTTGTCCCAAGGTTACAAAAAGAGTATTTATTTCAGACCATAAATTTTCCGGCAAGTTTTCTTTTAAAGAAAATTCGGTTTCTTCGGGAGTCTTTGTGTTAACTATGCCCAGACGGTTTGAAATACGATGAACATGTACATCAACGCAAATACTCGGCAGATTATATCCTTTTGCAAGTACAAGATTTGCCGTTTTTCTGCCCACTCCGTTAAATTTAACAAGTTCGTCTATCGTATTCGGTGTTACGGAGTCATACTCGTAATATACCTTTTTTGCGATTTCGCATATTTGTTTTGCTTTATTTTTGTAAAATCCGACGGGATAAATTGCTTTTTCCAGTTCTTCAACTTCTACGTTTAAAAAATCCTTCGGAGTTTTTCCTAATTCCAACATTCTCATTGTTGCGGGATATGTTGTTTTATCATTTGTTCTTAACGATAAAATACAGGCAATCAGAACAATAAACGGATCTTTTACATTTTCCATAAATTTGACAAATTCCGTTTGTTCCAACTCGGCTTCTTTTAGTAATTTTATAATGTTTTCAAAGTTTTTTATCATAAAATTATATTATCAAAAGTAAAATATTTATACAAAATAATTAATTTTTGGTACTATATTAGTGAAGAGGATAATTAAGGAAGTATTATGTTTCAGGAATATTTTTCAAAAAGAATAAAAAACACACCGTCATCATTTATAAGAGAAATATTAAAGGTCACGCAAAATTCGGAAATAATTTCATTTGCGGGCGGACTTCCAAACCCAATATCCTTTCCGCAGGAAGAACTGAAAATTTCAATGAACAGAATTGCCGATAAATACGGTTCTAAGATTTATCAATATTCAACAACAATGGGGCTTGATTCTTTAAGAGAGTTCATTGTTGAACGCTATAAAAAAATTTGGAATATGGATATTGATATAAACAATGTTTTGATTACGACAGGTTCGCAGCAGGCTTTGGACTTAATCGGTAAGGTTTTTATTAACGAAGGTGACAAGGTGCTTGTAGAGAAGCCTTCTTACCTCGGTTTGTTGCAGTCTTTTAATTCTTATTTGGCGTCTTTTGTTGAAACAAAACTGAATGAAGACGGTTTGGATATCGAAAATTTAAAAGAAACAATTAAAACCCATAAGCCGAAATTGGCTTATTTAATTCCCAATTTCCAAAATCCGACGGGGATTACGTATTCAAAAGAAAATCGTGAACAAATTTTTGAAGTAATAAAAGATGAAAACATGATTTTAATTCAGGACGACCCTTACGGCGAATTACGCTTTGAAGAAGGTGACAGGCTCCCTTATATAGGATTAAATCAAACCAATAAAAATATTTATCTGGGTTCTTTTTCTAAAATCGTTACTCCCGGAATGAGATTGGGGTATATTATTGCGGATAAAGAAATAATGAAAATGCTTGAAACGGCAAAACAAACCGCAGATTTACATTCAAATATTTTCGGTCAATACCTTATTTCCGATTATTTATGGAACAATGACCTTGATAAGCATATTGAAAAAATCAAAAAATTATATAAATCGCAGGCAACTTCAATGGTAAATGCAATGGAAAAATATTTTCCTTCCGATGTTAAATTTACTCGTCCGAAAGGCGGTATGTTTACCTGGGTAACAATTCGGGAAGGTAAATCGGTATTAGAATTATTTGATAAAGCAATTGCCAAAAAAGTTGCATTTGTACCCGGACACCCGTTTTATGTAAATCCGCAAAACGTAAATACTTTAAGATTGAATTATACAAATGCGGATGATGAAACAATTGTTACCGGTATAAAACGATTGGCTGACTCTTTGAATGAAATATAAGCAGGAGATGTTATGAATAAAATAAAAAGATTTTCCTTAACGGGTTTAAGTTTAATAGGTTTGGCTTTGGCGATTGAACTTTGCGTTGTATATTATAACGTTAATTTCGCTCAAAATGCGGCTCCGAGTATTTGTGCAATAAACGAAAGCATGAACTGCGATTCGGTTGCCGCAACGGAGTATTCTCAATTTTTGGGCGTTCCGCTTTCGCTTTGGGGTGTTTGTTTATATTTGTTTGTTTTATTTATGACTTTTGTCGATAAAATTAAAAATATAAAATTTCTCGGTTTTTTATCGGTATTTAAAAATCAGACTTGTTATATTTTTTGTATATCCTTACTTTCGTTTGTTATCTCAATGATTTTGGCAGGTATTTCCCTGTTTAAAATTCATTCGATTTGCATATTTTGTTTCATGACTTATGTTATTGACTTGCTTATTGCAATTGTTGCGAAAAATAAAGAAGAGGGGCTTTTGTATGAACTGAAAACCTCGGTCAATGACTTTCTGGAAGCAATAAAAGTAAAAAGATACGCATTTTGGTTTGTAACGCTCGTATTATTGTTTTGCTCCATTGTAGGATATTTAGCGGTATCAAATATTCTTGCCCCTCAAATAAGAAACAAAAATATTCTTATTAACAACGTATTTAATTACAAAAAGTTATCGAGAGGTAACGAAATAGGTCCCGTTAATGCTGATGTCGTTGTTCATGAATATATTGATTTTAATTGTGGCGGATGTTTTATGGCTCATCTGTATATGCACAGAATTGTTGACGAATTTGAAAATGTTAAGGTCGTTCAACATAATTTGCCGTTGGAAGCCGAATGTAACCATAATATGAAAATTCCGGGACACAAAAACTCATGCCTGAAAGCAAAATATGCCGTTGCGGCAGGCATGCAAAACAAATATTGGATTATGGCTGATTTATTATTTGCAAATCATCCTGAAACGGAAGAAGAAATTTTGGCTTTGGCAAAAAAATCCAAATTTAATATGAAACGCTTAATTGCCGATAAAAACAGCGATAAAGTTGCAAACAAGATTAAAGAGTTTGTTGCGGAAGCCGACAGACGAGAGATAAACGGTACACCGACAATAATTATAGGTATGCAAAAATTATTGGGAGTTTCCTCATATCCGGAATTTAAAAAGTTAATTATAGAACATGGCGGTAAAGAAAAAGCAAACCATGACTGATAATTCAAATAAAGTCTTACTGCATGCGTGCTGTGCGACATGTTGCGGATATCCGATAGAAAAGTTACGGGAAATGGGATATTCACCGGTTGTGTATTTTTTCAATCCGAATATTTTTCCGCCCGATGAATTCAATAAAAGATTGCAGGAACTTGTAAGATATACGGAGAAAAAGGAAATTCCGCTGATTGTGGAGAAACAGGATGCCGTTGGGTGGTATAATGCGATTTCGGGGTTAGAAAACGAACCTGAGCGTGGTAAACGTTGCACAAGATGTTTTGAATACAGATTGTTATATACGGCATTAAAGGCAATGCAATTGGGGTTTGACTTTTTTACAACAACATTAACCGTAAGCCCGCATAAACAGTCCAAAGTGATTTTTGAAGTTGCGGAAGAGATAGCAAATAAATATGAGCTTGTTTTTTTGGACATAGACTTTAAGAAACAAAACGGATTTTTAAAAACAATGCAAATTGCAAAGGAAGAAGGCTTTTACCGTCAAAATTATTGCGGTTGTGAGTTCAGCATGTTTGAACATTAATTTTTGTCAAAATTTGCATAGAAATCGTACCAAATATAAAATTTCTTTTCTTTTTTAATTTAAAATTATGATTTTGAAATAAATCTATCAAATTATCAGGCAGCGGAAATTCTTTTTTTGAGTTTACAAGGTATTTGTAATGCTCACGATTTTTTTTAATAAACAAAGAAACGAAAAGTACATAAAAATTAAATATATTGCTCAAAAAATTTTTATTTCCGAAATCCAAATGCAAAAATACTCCGCCGTTTTTTAAAACCCTGTAAATTTCGCAAATTACTTTCTCCGGGTTTTCTATATTTCGTAAACCGAAGGAAATTGTTACGAAATCAAATTCATTATCATTAAAAGGTAAATTTGTTGCAGAAGCATTTATAAAGCGATTATTTGGGTTTTTAATTCGAGCAAGATTTAACATATTTTCGGAAAAATCGATGCCGACTACTGAAGCCGTAGGACACAATTTATTCGTAATTTTGGTAATATCGCCCGTTCCGCAACAAATATCCAAAATTTTGGAATTTTGTTTTATGTTTAACTCTTTAATACAACATTCTTTTATAAATAAATGCAGCCCGAGAGAAATAATATTATTCATTAAATCATAACAATCAAAAATATTATCAAAGAGATTTTTTATTTTTCCGGGATTTTTATTTATCATAATTTTATTTTATAAAAAAAGAGGATATAAAAATATCCTCTAAAAAAGATTAATCTCTAATTACTTTTATTTGGTTGAAAATTTAATTAATAATCTAAATTTGTAACCTCATCTTCATCTTCGGGGTCATCTTTAGTATAGTTTGAATCAAAATCATCCGGTAAAAGGTCGTTATCGGGCCAAACCGTAGTGTCGTCGGCTCTTGTAGCCGAAAGATTTGCACTTGCCGAAAAATCGGAATTTGATAAATCCGCTTCTTTAACAATACAACCTGCCATATCAGCATCCGTAAAATTGCAATAATTAACGGTTGCATAGCTGAAATCAGTACCGTTTAATATACTTTCCGTAAAATCGCATTCAACGATATTAGCCCTTGTAAAATCGGCAGCATTTAAGTCGGCACCCGAGAAGTTAACATTTGATAAATGTGCGTCAACAAAAGAAGTTCCGGCTAATTCCGTGTTAGAAAAGTCAACTTCTTCAAGCGTGACATTTGAGAAATCCAATTCCGTTAAATCTGTTTCTTCCTCAATATTCTTTTTATATGAATTAAACTCCTGCGGATTTTTTAAAATAAGTTCTGCAAGTTCTTCTTTTGAATACATTAATTTTCTCCTTTTTTTATCTGAACTTTATACCCTGACATTAATTCTATTCCACAAAATGATATGGTTATAACATGAAAGTTACCGGATATTCTATTTTATTAATAAATCTTAAAATTGTAAACAAAAATTTATAAATCAGGCAATTTTTTTTAAAAAAATTACTTTATATAGAAGTAAGGCAGGGCAGGTTAAGTAAGATTGAATATTAATTCATTATACGGAGTTAACTCTGTTGGGGAAACAGGTGTTCTTCAGCAGGCGGTTAATAATAATTTAAGAAATCAGGACTATTTCAAAAAAGGGAATTTTGCAACTCCCGTTCACGGAATGACAACGGCACCGAATGTTGCGAGTTTATATTCTCCCTGGTTGTTACTGAATGCATATATGAATAAAGAATTTTTAAATAAACTTGTTAAACAATCACCCGAAATTCAAGAAATAGCAAAAAATTACGATTTTGAAATCGAAATTAATCCTAAAAATGTTTTAAATATAGTAAACAGTCATTTAAAATCAACAAACGGATATGCAAGACAAATTGCAAATCAAATGAATTTAACGGCAGCCGAAAAAAAATATTTGGAGCAGGCTTGCGTATTTCATGATATCGGAAAAGTGATAATGCCCGATAAAATATTGAATAAACCCGGAAAATTAACACCTGATGAAAGAAAAATAATAGATTTACATTCTCAAGCGGGCTATGAGCTTATGAAAAATACGGGAATGAATAAAAGAGTTTTAACGATGATAAAAAATCATCACATGCCGTCAAGCGAAAACGCTGATACATTGGGACAAATACTGTCTGTTGCCGATATATATTCGGCACTTAGAGAAGAAAGGTGTTATAAAACACCCATGACTGTCAGGGAGGCAATGACAATATTAGACCAAAAAGCCGGAGAAGGTGAAGTAAGTACAGAAGTTGTAGATGCATTAAAAGCATCAATTCCTAATTTAAAGACGGCATAAAAAAAGAACCTCGAAAGAGGTTCTTTTAAGCATTTTTTAAACTTTAAAAATTAAACGGCTCTTTGAACTTTGCCTGCTCTTAAACAGGAAGTACAAACTTTAACTCTTTTAACAGTACCGTTTTCAACAATCTTTACGGATTGTAAATTCGGGTTTTGTCTGTAAACGTGATGTTTATGAGAAAATGAAAGTTTAGCCGCTTTCAAAGGTTTTTTACCGCATACTGCACATTCTATTGACATTTTAAAATCCTTTCAAATATTCTTTATAGCAAGATAATATATAAAAAATAAGAATTAATCAAGTCTAAAGTAAAAAATATATTAAATATTCGATACAAAGGAAAAAAAACGGTAGAAAAACATATATATTTTTAATAAAATTATAGAAAACGGAAAAGAAAAAACGATGTCTGAAAAAACCATACGAGAAGAAATAGAAGAACGGGAATATTTGTATCTTTGCGAGAGAGCTTCAAAGAGCAGAGAAACGGAAGGAAGAACGGTAAGCGAAGAGCCTTGTATTTTAAGAACGGATTATCAAAGGGACAGGGACAGAATATTGCATTCAAAAGCGTTCAGACGTTTAAAACACAAAACTCAGGTTTTCTTTTCTCCTTATGACGACCATTTCCGAACAAGAATGACACATACGCTTGAAGTTTCGCAGATTGCAAGAACAATAGCAAGAGCATTGAGATTAAACGAAGATTTAACGGAAGCAATAGCTCTCGGGCATGATTTGGGTCATACCCCGTTCGGACACAGCGGAGAGCGTGTTTTAAACGAACTCATGCCGAACGGTTATCGCCATAACGAACAAAGCGTGAGAGTCGTGCAGATTATTGAAAACTTAAACCTGACAAAAGAAACTTTGGACGGTATTTTAAATCATTCATACGAATACATGCCAAAAACATTGGAAGGTCAGGTTGTAAGAATTTCCGATAAAATCGCATATATAAACCATGATATTCAGGATGCTGTTAGAGCAAATATTATTTCAATTTCGGATATTCCGAAAGAAAGCATTGAATATTTTTCAACCACAAACAGAATAAGAATAAGAAAATTGGTAAACGACATTGTTGTAAACAGTTATGATAAACCGGAAATAAAAATGTCCGATGAATGTTTTGAACAATTCGTAACTTTGCGAAATTGGATGTTTGAACACGTTTATACAAACTCTCCTGCAAAAAAGGAAGAAGACAAAGCACAAAACGTAATCAGACGTCTTTTTGAGTGTTATTTTAAAAAATTATCGGACTTGTACAAAAATTCAAGCGATGATGAGATAATGTTAACGGTTTGCGATTACGTATCGGGCATGACGGACAGATATGTGCTGATAAAGTTTGAAGAAAACTTTTTGCCCGCACCGCTTATTCAAAAAAATAAAGATGAATTCTTGTATAAATTGGCACAAATGAACGGATTAAAATGACCACGTCAAGAACTTATGCTGAAATAATAGACGAGATAAGAAATCGTGTTGATATATTGGATGTTGTTCAAAACAGGGTCGTACTGAAAAAAAGAGGTACGAACTATTGGGGCTGTTGTCCGTTTCATAATGAAAAAACGCCGTCTTTTTGCGTAAATCCGCAAAAGGGTATATTTAAGTGCTTCGGTTGCGGGGAAGGCGGAGATGCGATAAGTTTTTTAATGAAGATAAATAATCAATCTTTTGTCGATGTCATTAAAGAACTTGCGGAACAATTCGGCATTGAACTTCCGACCGTTAAAGGCGATTCAAAACAATATACGGAAGAAAAAAATCGGGTGAAGGAAATATTAAAAAAAACGTGTGATTTCTATCACGATAATTTGTTAAATTCGCCCGACGCAAAGCCTGCATTGGAATATTTAAAAAAACGAGGAATAACAAATGAAATTATTGAAGAATATGCCTTGGGATATGCCCCGAAAGGATATTTTGAGTTAAAAAAACATTTTAACGATGAATATAATGAGGTTTTGTTTGAAAAAGCCGGTTTAACGGTTAAAACGGATAAAGGATACAGCGTTGACCGTTTCAGAAACCGCATAACAATACCTATCAGGGATGAAAATTCAAGTGTTATTGCTTTCGGTGCAAGAGCTGTCGAAGCGGGACAAAATCCGAAATATTTAAACTCACCCGACACGATTTTGTATAATAAAAGCCGAGTATTGTACGGAATAGATATTGCGAAAAATAAAATGCTTGAAGATGACTTCGTCGTAATTATGGAAGGATATTTTGACGTTATTTCGGCACAGGCGGCAGGATTAAAAAATGCCGTAGCATCTTGCGGAACGGCTTTAACGGTTGAGCACGTTCGTTTGCTTGCAAAATATACAAAATCCAGAAAAATATATTTGTCTTTTGATACGGACATGGCAGGTTTAAAAGCAACTCAAAGAAGTACGGATGTTATAAAAGAAGCATTCACGGGATTGGGTAATTTAAAAATTTTTGACCAATCTTATGCAACGTTAAATGATGATAAATATACCTGCGAAATCCGTGTTATAGCACCTTTTGACAGCAAAGACCCCGATGAATATATAAGAGAATTCGGAATTTCCGAATATAAAAAATATATTTTTAACGCTCCATTGTTGCTTGATTTTCAGTTGAACATGGTTTTAAGCGAATATCATTCGGGCATGGCTCCCACGGAAAAATTAAATTTGGTAAAAAAAATCATGCCTTTAATTGAGGAAATTCCGAATAATATAGTTCAAAATGAATATATAAAGCTGATATCTGACAGGTTGAATATAGAAGAAAAAGCCTTGTTGAGGGATATTTCGAGGAGAAAAACTTACAAAATGCCCGTGGAAAAAGAAATTCCGGGAATTGTAACAAAATCTTCAAATATATGCGAAAAAGCACAAAAAAATTTATTGTCCTTGTTTCTAATAAGTGATGGTAATACAGATAAAAAATATATAACGGAAAATATAAGAAATGTTAAATTTTCGGATAAAAACTTAAATATTATAAGAAATACAATTGACAAATTGTTATATGAGGTAAATAATGATGAGGAAAAATTAATACATGCCCTGTATTCAATATTTGCCGAGGATAATGATTTAAAGGAAATAATAACTGATTTAATATATATAGGTGACAGCTTTAAAAACTTATCGGAAAAAGATTTTAAAGCATTAATCCAAGAGAATGTGCAAAAAATTCAACAGTATCAAAGTGATTGTGAAAAAAAAGAACTTGTTTCAAAGTACAAAAAAGTAAGTGATGATGACGTGGAATCAATGCAATTTCAAATGGAATTACGTGAAAAATTAAAAAGCAAACAAAGAATCGGAGAAAATATAAATGAGTAAGAAGAAAAGTTCGGATTTATCGGTAGTAAGCATGTTGGAAGAAGAAGAAGCATTGGATAACGAAACTTCGACAGACGCTTCAGGCATTATTTTAATGGCTGAATCCGACTCAATCAGCCGTGACGGAATGGATGTTTTGATAAATTCGGAAAGAAATAAAATTATAGATACAATTGAAAATGAAGACATATTTTCGGGTGATATTTCCGAAGAAGAGGAAGAAGACGAAATACAAATGTCCGATGCACTTCTTACAAAAGGAATTTCATTTGATGACCCCGTCAGAATGTATTTAAGAGAAATCGGAAGAATAAAACTTTTGACTGCGGAGCAGGAAATTGACTTGGCAAAGAAAATCATTCAAGGCGGAAATGCCGGAGTAATTGCAAAAAGAAAACTTGTTCAGGCAAACTTAAGATTGGTTGTAAGTATTGCAAAAAAATATGTAGGACGTGGCATGCTCTTTTTGGATTTAATTCAGGAAGGTAATTTGGGATTAATCAGAGCTGCCGAAAAATTTGACCATGAAAGAGGTTATAAATTTTCAACTTATGCAACATGGTGGATAAGACAAGCAATTACAAGAGCAATTGCGGATCAGGCAAGAACAATAAGAATTCCTGTTCACATGGTTGAAACGATTAATAAATTGAAAAAAGTAACAAGAAAATTGGCACAAGAACTTTCAAGAAAACCCACGGAAGAAGAATTAGCGGTTGAAATGAATATTTCAGTACCGAAATTGAGAGAAATCGTGAAAGTTGCACAAGAACCTTTGTCTTTGGAAACACCGATAGGAAAAGAAGAAGATTCACGTTTGGGTGATTTTATAGAGGATAAAGATGCGGATGCACCCGTTAAAACGGTCGCACAAGAACTTTTAAGAGAAGACCTGGCGGAAGTATTAAGCGGTTTATCACCGAGAGAAAGAGATGTATTACGTTTAAGATTCGGTATGGACGACGGCAGACAAAGAACATTGGAAGAAGTCGGACAATTATTCGGAGTTACAAGAGAACGTATCAGACAAATCGAAGCAAAAGCGTTAAGAAAACTAAGACATCCGAACAGAAGCAAACGCTTAAAAGAATATATTGAAATATAAAAATATAATAAAAGACCTCGAAAGAGGTTTTTTATTGTAAAAAAAATATATTTATAGTAAAATTTTTTTGTTGACATACATCGGTATGTTAAGAAGAAACTTTTGTTATGAAGTT
>CAZHCP010000024.1:0-21484 GCA_964531015.1 uncultured Muribaculaceae bacterium | reverse complement strand
GATTTATATATTATCCGGTCGGCTATAATTTGGTATAAAATTCGGATTATAATTTAATTTCATTCAAGAAGTAAATGCAAAAGGAACAAACTTTGCTACAATAACAGAAGAAAAAATCGCATATGTTGAAGATTGGAACAATAATCGACCGATGAAAATCCTCAATTATATGACACCAAAACAAATTTTTCAACATTATAGTGTTGCGTTTGCTTCTTGAATCCGGGGATTGCCCCCTTGTTAAGAAATGTTACAAAAACATAAAAAAATTAAACCAAAAACTAAAGTTCTCTATTTCGATTGCCGATATATAAAGTATGAGGATTAAAGAGTTTTAAATTTCCCTGAAACATCTCCTCTAATAAGTTAAGATAGTTGTTCTCGAAGGATACCCTGTAATGAATATGGTAAAAAGAGTTTTTGCACTTATTTGTGCATTATTTATAATGAGTTTTGTTAACGTAGTTTTTGCTTCGGACTTTTCCGAAAACACCAAACAACCCGTTTTAACAGAGGCTTTAAACAAATTGGAAGCAATGAATAATACAAAAGTTATCAATGTTTTAAAAGGTCAAAATTCAACAAACCAACCCATCAAAGTTATGTTCAGAAATTTAGCGGTTTTAGGTTATGCAACTTGTGAAGCCGTTACTTCCAAAACAGCTGACGGAAGATTGGTTATCTTAATCAGCTCCGATTATAAAACAGCTCCCGTTGAAGCAATTGCTTGTTTAATAGCTCACGAAAGCGTACACCACGAAAATACAAAAACTTACGAAGAAGAAGTTAAAGCGTGGACTTGTGAAGTTCAAACCTGGGTTTCTTTCACAAATTACAATCCTTCTTTAAAATCCGCAGATTCAAAATTGGTTAAAAGATTAAACTATTTATCAAAATTATATACAAAAGACGGTAACCAAATGACTTCAATAGAAAATTTAATCGCTAACAACCCGGCTTACTCTTCATTAAAAAGATCTTAATTTGAACTCCTTATACTAATTTCCATAGTGCAATTCCGGCAATTAAATGCAACAAGGTATTCCTTGTTGCATTCGTCTTTTAATATATACGGTTCTTTATATTTGTTTGCATGAGTTTGTTTCGGGCATAAGCCCAATTGATTTTTTATGCAATATTTTGACGTCATTAATGTTTTATTGCTTGTGTTTTTTGTTTCTTCCAAGGCTCTTTCCGATATAAAACAGCCTCTTTCTTTGTAAAATTGTTCCGCCTTATCGTTATATATATTTGCGGAGTAGTCCAATTTTATATTAGGATATTCGGATTTCTTTATTTCTTCCGTTCGTGTTTCGTATTTATAATTTTTTCGTCTGATTTTTCTTAATCGACTTGTTAACAGCCTTCTTATTTCATTAATTTCGGATACCCTTATAAACGGTATTGTTTTCACGTTTATTTTGGTTTTTTCAACCGAAAATTCGGTATCTCCCGATTTTGAGAGCTGTATTCCTAACGTTGTCAATGCTTTTTCTTTGTTTTGTGCTTCTTCGTATTTTTTTACACGCATTTCCGTTGCGGTGTTATTTTCTTCATCCGTTAAGAAAAATATGTAGCTGTTTTGGGTTTCTTCTGCTCTTATTTCAGTTCTTAACTTTCTTGTGATGCTTGCATTCTTTATTTTATCGTCAAATTCTTTATTATAATTTCTGTATATTTTTATTCCTTCTTTTATCCCTTTTATTTTTGCGGGAAAAATCAGTTTACCTTCGGTTTTGTTTATGTTTGTACCCGTTAATTCTTTTTTTTCATTGAAGAAGCAAATTCCGTCACCGTTTGATAAAATGTTTGTGTTTAAAGTAAAATAATTTTTTTTGACTTCTTTAACGACACCTATATATTCTCCTAACGAGGTGTTATAGTCAATTGTTGCAATATCCTTCTTTTCACCGTCAATGAAAAATTTTGTATAACCTCTGTTATATGTTTTATATAAATTCGGTTCAAAATCAATTTGGGATACTCCTTGCGAAGAACGTTTCAAATTATATGTCGTTAATATTTTATCCGTTATTTGTCTGTAATATGCCGTTGTATTTACAACATAAGTTTCGTTTTTTAATCTTCCTTCTATCTTAAAAGAAGTCACTCCCGCTCTTATTAATTCTTCCATTTTGTCGGATAAATTCAAGTCTTTTAAACTTAACAAATATTTGTCTTTTATTATCGGTTTTCCGTCGTTATCGTATAACGAATATTTTTTTCTGCACGGTTGGGCACATTCGCCTCTGTTTGCACTTCTTTTTCCTATTGCATAACTCAAATAACATTGTCCGCTGTATGATACGCACAATGCTCCGTGAATAAAGCATTCCAATTCTATGTTTGTTGCTTTTTTTATTTCTTTTATTTCTTCAAGGCTTATTTCTCTCGGTAATATTACTCGTTTAAAGCCGGTTTTTTCAAGAAATTTTATTTTTTCTATCGTATTATTATGGCACTGAGTGCTTGCAATCAGAGGTATGGGCGGAAGTTTACATTTTAATATTCCCATATCCTGTATAATTATTCCATCCGCTTTTATTTTATACAATTTTTGAATTAGTTTTTCAACTTCTTCAAGTTCTTCATTTTTTATTATCGTATTCAGTGTTATATATATTTTTACTCTGTATTGGCGGGCATACTCAATCAGTTCAATGATATCTTCCATTGAATTTCCCGCCTGCAATCTGGCTCCGTATTTTGAATACCCTATATATATCGCATCCGCACCCGCTTTTATTGCTTTTATTGCAGTTTCTTTATTATTTGCGGGTACAAGTAATTCATATTCCGGGGTATTCGAGTTTATTTTTAATCCCTTGTCTGATTTCAAGTACATCTGCCCCTAATTTACTTAATGCTTTCATTGCAAAGGAACTCGGTTGATTACATATTGCCAACAGCAAGTCATCTGCCGTTGTTTTTCTTTTGTTTTTACTTTTGGCAATTTCCCAAGCATCTTCCAAAATTAATTTTGCTCTTTGACTGAAAGTGATTTCTCCCGTGCCGTATTCTTCGTTTACTCCGATTAATTCTTCTATTACGGTTCTTGCGTCTTTTGCCGTAACTCCCAAATCCCGCAATACTTCCGCAGCCGTCGAGTTCGTTTCCAAAACTATTCCTAACAGTATTAATTCGCTGCCTACCGTTGTTGAACCAATCCTTCTTGCTTCCTGTTTTGCTAATCTTAACACGATTAACGTTTCGTTCTTTTCTTTTTCTATCGGTTGCAAAATCTTTTCTTCCAACAGATATTCGTTAACATTTAATTCTTTTAATATATTATAGGCTATGCCTTTTTTCGATTTCAACAAACCTAAAATCAAATGTTCAGCCAATATTGATGCACTTCCTTCTTCTTTTACCGTATCAAGTGCATTCATAAGAACGTTTAATGCGTTCGGAGTAAAAATAATTTGTTTATCGCCAAATTCTGCTTGCCTTGTTGATACTTCGCTTAATTTTTGTGAAAAACTTTCTGCCGTTACGCCAAATTCAGCCAGTGTTTTTACAACATCGGAATTCGTATCCTCCAATATGGATTGCATTATTTGTTCCGTTCCCAATATTTCATAGTTTGAAGTTGATAATTTTGCAATTGCCCTGTCAAATATTTTTGAGCTGTCGGAACTTTCTATTATTTGCGTTATGCTTTCGCCCTTATCGTTTCTTCTTCTTTTTTCGACCAATTCGGGGTGTATTGTCTTTTTGTGTTTATTGTTTGAAAAAATGCCGTAAAACATTTCTTTTATTTTTTCAACATCAATATTTTTTTCTTTCAATACATTTGTCAGTTCAAGTTCGGGATAATCCCATATTGCCAAAAACAAATGCTCGGGTTTTACGTATGAACTTCCCAACAATTTTGCAATTTCCAATGTTTTTACAAAAATATCTTTTGAAGAATCGCTGAATATAACATATTCTGCCGGCTTTACAACTTGTCTTTGTTTTAAAAGTTCCTTGATGTCTTTTTTTATTTCTTCCGTCGGTATTTTATACATGGAGAAAATTTTAAAAATTATATTATTTGAATCATTTAACAAAGCAAGCAACAAATGTTCGGGATATATTTTCCCGTGATTTAATTCGATTGCATATATTTGTGCCGTTTTTACGGCTTCGATTGCTTTTTCGGTAAACTTCTCAAACAATTTATTTTCCTCTGTTTCTTCTTCCTTAATTTTACCACATTTATTTTCTTTTGTAATTACCCCTATATTATATTTTCGGTTGCGGCTTTCACCGCCGCCTGCACTCGGTCTTTTACTTCCAATTTCTCAAAAATTTTTGCAACATGTGATTTTACCGTATGCGTGCTTACCATTAATTCTTTTGCAATTTCGTTATTATTTTTCCCCATTGATAATTTTTTTAATACTTCTTTTTCTCTTTTTGTTAATACTATCGGGAAATCGGTATTTTTTGTTTCTTTTTGTTTTCTGTTTTTTATAAAATATTTTACAAAATCCTCAGGTACTTTTATATTTAAATTGAAATCCCCGTCTTTATTTTTGCTTATGGCAAGCTCTTTTATTGCAAACAAGCATTTATCGCCGTTTTCTTTTACTTTCATCCTTTTCTCTTTTTCTAATTCACAACTGTCTGTTCTACCTATTTTATTGTTGCACTATCCGGGCATTTTTTTACTAACATATTTTCTTTTATAAAAAAATACTCATTTTTTGAGTATTTTTTTTCGTTATTTTTTATTTATTAACTTATTTTTATATTTCAAGTGATTTTTCGGTTAACGGTTGGCTTATCATTATGCCTTCTCCGCCTATTATATTTACCTGTTTTCCGTCCAAATACAAATAAATGTTTTTATTTTTTGTATTATTTATTGCCGTTTTTATCAGTTGCATCATTCTCGAATATATACTGTCCGTTCCGCCGCCGTATTGAAAATCAGAACTGAAATCTATTATTACTTTATTCCCGCTCTCTTTTATACCGAGTAATTTTGTTGTTTGCGGTATTTCGCTGTATGCTCCCGTTGATTTTTCGATTATATTCGGACCTTTTATTAATTCTTTTATTGCATATTCAAGTTTATTTTCGTTTCCTTCCGGAATTTCTCTCTTAACCGGTTTATATATTCCGTTGGAATTTGAATCAAGTGCCAAAAAATATATTTCCGCACTCTCTTTTTGTTTTGTTTTAGGCTTCTTTCCCGGAATTTCCGTAGGCTTTTTTACAAGTTCTTTTTCTCCGCCGGTATTCGGCAAATTTATCTCAATGCCTTTTGCTCCTTTTATTCCGGCGATTATTTCACTTATGTTTTCTCCGTATTTTTCTTTTATGAAAAAGAAGGACATTGTTATCAATATAATTATTATTATTTTTGAAAAATTACTCATTTTTACCCGCAGAAATCTTGCTTTCTTCTATTTTAACATTTTTATTAATTTTGCAAAGTTTGTTACTTTATTTCATATCAACACTTTTTTCGGTTGAATGCACTCTCCTATGCAAATTCCCAAGCCTACAACTTCACCGTCTTTTAATATTAATATTTCGCCTTCCGTTTTCTCCCTTTTATTGTTTCCGAATTTATTTCCGTTAATAAATTTTTTATACTCGTTGTCATTTATTTCAACAGACGGCATTTTTATAAGCTCTTTCGGTGATTTTATTGCGTTTATTATTTCCTCTTTACTTGTTTTTTCCGTCAGTTCAACAGCATTTTCAATATGAAAACCTCCGCTTTCAACCCGTTCAAGCTCATACATAATCGCACCGCATTCAAGATTATTTCCGAGGTCGTTTACAATGCTTCTTATATATGTTCCCTTTGAACATTTAATTTTTAATTTTAATTTCTGTTCTTCATAGTCAAACGAAATTATTTCATTTTCATATATCTCAACTTCTCTTTCGGGAATATCACAAGGAATTTCGCCTTTGCGTGCAAGTTCATACAATCGTTTTCCGTTATAATGCACTGCACTGTATGCAGGCGGTATTTGCTTTATTTTTCCTTTGAAATTTTCGATTTCTTTAATTATATCTTTTTCTTCAATTTTCTTTTCACCGACTTTTTCTACCGTGCCTTCAATGTCGTATGTATCCGACTTATACCCCAATTGCAATCCGACAATATAACATTTATCGGTAGGAAGATAATCGGTCAGTTTTGTTGCTTTCCCGATGGAAACAGGCAAAACTCCGCTTGCCAGAGGGTCTAACGTGCCGGCATGCCCGATTTGTTTTATCCCCGTTATTTTACGCAACATTGATACAACCTTATGGGAACTTACTCCCGAAGGCTTGTTTATATTTATAAACCCGAACATTTCTATATTTCACCCCGTGAAATTTTATTGATTATTTCGGTTACGTTTGAACCTCTTTCCAAGGAATCATCGGGAATAAACCTTAATTCCGGAGTTAATCTTAAACGTACTCTTTTTCCGACTTCATATCTTATTTTGGAAGTATTGTCGGTTATTGCTTTTATGGTGTTTTCTTTTTCTTTATCCGGAGCAAATACGGAATAATATACTTTTGCATACGAATAATCATGTGCAATTTCCATATCGGTTATTGATACAATACCTTGTATTCTCGAATCTTTTAATTCTTTTTGTATTATATCGGCAATTTCTTTCATTAAAGTTTTTCTTACACGTTCATTTCTTAATGACATAATGACTCCGTTATACTAATACTTGTCTTTCGATTTCTTCCGTAGTTGAAACTTTTATTATATCGCCTTCTTTTAAATCGTTAAATTTATCAAAGGATATACCGCATTCAAAGCCTTGTGCAACTTCTTTTACGTCATCTTTAAATCTCTTTAACTGGTCGATTTGTCCTTTGAAAATTTCAACTCCGTTTCTGAATACGGTTGCCGTTTTATTACGTCCGATTTTACCTTCAGTTACGTAACATCCCGCAATTTTTGTTGTTTTGCCAATCGTAAAGATTTGTCTTACTTCCGCTTCTCCCAAAGCTATTTCTTTTATTTCGGGTTGCAACAGATTTAACATCGTTTGTTCCAAATCTTCCAATACCTGATAAATTATATTGTATTTTTTGATTGTAACATTTTCTTTTTCCGCCGCAATTTGTGCGTTTGTATCTTCTTTTACGGTAAAGCCCAATATTATTGCATTACTTGCACTTGCAAGCATTACATCGGCTTCCGATATATCACCGACTCCGACGTGTACGATTTTGGTTATTATTTCTTTTGATTCGATTTGTGATATCCCCTGTGATACCGCTTCGGCAGCACCATGTGTATTTGCTTTGATAATTAAGTTTAATCTTTTTATATTATCATCACTTCCGCCGATTTGTTCGTTTCTTATATGAGCGGGTTTCATGCTGTCTAATTTTGTGTTTCTGTCTTTTTCTTTTCTTTCGTTGCATATAGCACGCATAACTTTTTCGTTTTCAACGGCTTCAAACGAATCTCCCGCCTGCGGAACTTCGGTTAAGCCCAAGATTTCAACAGGGGTTGAAGGTCCTGCTTCTTTTATTCTTTCGCCCGAATCCGATAACAAAGCTCTGACTCTTCCGCACACGCTTCCGACTACAACGCAATCTCCCGTATGCAATGTTCCGTTTTGGACAAGCAATGTTGCAACGGGGCCTTTTCCTTTATCCAATTTTGCTTCTATTACAACACCTGTTGCGGGTGCGGTTTTGTTTGCACGTAAATTTTGTACTTCCGCCAAAAGCAATATGTATTCCAACAACTCGTCAATACCTTTGCCCTGCAATGCACTTACTTTTACGCATATAGTTTCACCGCCCCATTCTTCGGGAACAAGTCCGTATTCCGTTAACTGTTGCATTATTTTATCGGGGTCGGCACTCGGTTTATCTATTTTGTTTACGGCAACTATAATCGGTACTTCCGCTGCTCTTGCGTGGTTTATTGCTTCTATTGTTTGAGGCATTATGCCGTCATCCGCAGCAACTACCAATATTGCTATATCGGTTGCCTTAGCACCTCTTGCTCTCATTTCCGTAAATGCTTCGTGTCCGGGAGTATCTACAAATACGATTTTTTTATTTTTATCGTCGTCCAAATATACCGAATATGCACCGATTGACTGGGTAATTCCTCCGACTTCGGTTGCCACGATTTTATGTTTTGATGCTCTGATTGAATCAAGCAATGTTGTTTTACCGTGGTCAACGTGACCCATTATGCTTATTACGGGGGCTCTGTTTTCCAACAATGATTCATCCGTATTTTTTATTGCGTTTTCTTTTTCTTCTTTTGCAAGTTCCTGTTCGATATATTCGTTTATATCTTCATCCAAAACTTCAAGTTCAAAACTTTCGCAGATTTTCTTTTGCGTTTCAACCGAAATCACTTCGTTTACGGTTGTAAGCGTACCTTGCATCATAAGATATTTTACTATTTCGGCAGGTGATTTCTTTATTTTTTCCGCAAGTTCTCCCACCGTTATCGGTTTATTTATTACGACTTGCGTAATTGCTTCCGCTTCGTTTGTATCTTTTGATTTCTTTTTATGTTTTTGAGAAATCGCTTTTTCCAAACTGATTAATTCTTGTTCTTCTTCTTTGTTTTTGTATTGTTTTTTCTTGTCCTTTTGATTGTTCTTTTTCTTTGAACCTGCGGTGTTTGCATTCTTTCCGTCATAAATATCCTGCGGAATTATGTGATGTTGTAAAGGTTTTTTCGGGAAAGCCTGTTTTTCTTTCTTTTCTCCCTTATTTTCTTCACCTTTTTTTATTCCGCCGTTTTGTCTGTTTTTATCAAAAGGCTGTTTTCTGTCGTTTCTTTGTTGATTTCTGTCGTTTTGTTCGTTTTGACCTTTGCCGAATTTTCCGCCTTGTTTCCCTTCCGTTTTTTGTTTTTCGTTTTCCTGCATTCTTTGCTTGTTTGCCATGCTCATCATTTGTTGGCGTCTTTTTTGGCTGTTTCTGTTGTTATATTCAAGCAATGAACGAATTTGCGGTATTTCCGGTTTGCTTTCTTCTTTCTTTTCCGCTTCGGTTTTTGTTTTTTCGGGTTCTTTTTTCGGATTAACGGTGCTTTTTACTTCTTGCGAACGGATATCTTCTTTTATGACTTGCTTAGGTTGTTCTTTTTTTGTTTCTTTTTCATTACGTTTTTCAACGGAAGAATCATCCGTTGTTTTCGCTTTCTTTATAATAAAGGCTTTTGGTTTTTTATTCGGCTCGCTTTTCTTTTTATTTGAGAAAGCTTCTCTTATTTTTTCTATTTGTGCGGGCGTCAAATTGCTTGAATGTGATTTGACTTTTATGTCCAAATCTCTTTCAAGGTACTCAATAAAGTCCTTATTTGCCATTTTGTATTCTTTTGCAAGTTCATATACTCTTTTATTTTCTATTGTCATTCCGTTTTCCGTTTTTCCGTTTTATTTTACAACCATATTATATTTGTACCACAATTTAATTTGTAAGTACAGTATATAGCTCTTCCTTAATATTTTCGCTTATTTCGCACTTTAATTGTCGCTGTATGGTTCTTTTTTTTATTGCAAGGTCGATACATTCTTTCTTTCCGCATATATACACGGAGCGTCCGATGTATTTATTTCCTTCGTTAATTTTTACTTCTTTGCTGTTTGTGTCTTTTGTTATTCTTATTAAATCCGTTTTGGCTTTTACTTCTTTACAGCTGCAACATTGCCTTAAAAATCTTTTATTTTTGCTCAAATACGTCCTTCCTTTTCTTCTTCTCTTTTTCGGATTTCTTTAAGTATGTTTTCTTCAATTCTGCCTTCCAAATATTCAAATATTTTATCTTTTGCGGAATTTCGAGTTATCCCCGTTGCCGTTATTGCATATCTTTTATTATCTTCACTTTCCGTAAAATCACTCTCTTCTTCAATTTCACGTTTAAGTTTATCTTTTTTTATTGCAATCGTGAATGCCTGTTCGTTTCTAAGTTCAATATGATTGTATTTTTCTCCTAATATGCCTTGTGAGCTTGAATACAATATATCCGTTAAATCTTCGTTTAACAATGCAAGAAAATTTTGCATGTCATATTCTTGAAATCCGTTGTAAAACTCGTTTGTATAAATTGCACCGTTTTTTACTTTTACTTTTAACCCGAGTATCCCTTTATAACTTTGCGAAAATTTCGTTATATCGTCTAACAGCGGATATACTATTTGATTTAACATCTTTTTTAACATCTCGTTTGTTATTTTTTCGGAAGTCGATTTTGTTATAATACAATCTTCGAAATTCTCTCTTTCCGTTGAAATTAAAGGCAGTGCGTTATATCCGTCAGTCAAAAAGTAAACATATATCGGTGTTTCGTCAATATGATTTTCAATTACGATTTTATCGTTATCGTTTTCAAATGTTTTTTGTATTCCGTATTTTGCCTGCGTAAAATTTTTATATACGTTTCGTGTTCTCTCCGTTAACGTAAAATCATTTTTTACGGCTATCGGAAACATTGCTTTTCGGGCATAATCCGTTGCCATGTTTTCTCTGTCGAATATTCCGAATTTCGCCGTGGGAATTTTTAATTTGTACATTATTTTTTTTGCAATACTGTTGAAAAATGTAATTCTTGCCGATTCTCCGATAGGAGCAAATATAGGGAATCCTTCTTTTTCAAATTCATCCGCTATAGCGTTTATTATTGCCAAAGGGGAAGTTACTATCGTAAATTCTATTGCATTATATTTGACGAAATCAACGAGTTTTTCGGTTTCGTTTTCTCTTATTGCAATTCCCGTATATATTTCGGGTTCTTTGTTTTCTTCATCGGTAACATATATATCATGCCCGCCGTTTTGCATTTTGATATATTTTGCCGTTAATATTGAATTTAAGTCTGTTCCTACTATTAATATTTTCATAATTCTTTTATTTTATATCCGGTCTTAAAACTTTTGCACCCCTTAAATATACGTGTTTAACTTCGTTCTGCTTTTTATCCGTGTTTATTGTTATGAGTATTCTTAAACATTTTTTTAACGAATTTTCTATTTTCATTTCATTAAAGCAAACCATCGGAACATTTTTCCATTCTTCAAATTCTTCTCTTGCTATTTTTGCGGGATATATGCAATTTATGTCCTCGGTCAGCGTAAATATTACGTTTGAAATATCCTCTTCTTTATATCCGTTTGCTTTTTTCAATTCGCTAATCAGTTCCTTAGTTGCCGAACGTACTTCGTCAACGGTATTTTGTTCTATTGTAATTGCTCCTCTTATTCCTCTTTGTTGCATTTTATTCTCCAAACATCATTCCCGTTTTTATTTTCGCTCCGTTTGCGAAGTCATATGCATTCATTATTCCTTTACTTTCCGGTTTTACCCGTTTCAACAATATCGTACCTTCGCCCGTTTGTATTTCTATACCTTCTTTGCTTACCTTCACTGTTTCGCCGATTTGTCTTCCCGTATTTTCTTTTGTTAATGCTTCCGTTTCCGTTATTTTAATTATTTTCTGATTATAAAATGTATATGCGGTCGGAAAATCAACCATACTTCTTACCTGATTATGTATTGCTTCGGCTTTATTTTCCCAATTAACAAGACCGTCCTCTTTATTAAACTTTTTCGCTATCGTTACGCCTTCGCAATCTTGCTTTTGAGGTTTTATTGTTCCGTCATACAAACCTTTTATTGTCGAACATATTAATTTCGGAGATTTTTCGCTTATTATATTTTTTAACTCGATATTTGTCATATTTTTATCAATTTCGATTTCTTCCGTTTGACAAATATCACCCGCATCCAACTCAAAAACGGTTAACATTGTTGTTATCCCCGTTTTGCAATCCCCGTTATATATACATCTTTGTATGGGGTTTGCACCTCTGTACTTAGGCAACAACGAAGCATGCAAATTGATTGTTTCATATTTCGGAATATCCAATACTTCCTGCGATAATATCTGTCCGAACGCAAAAGTAACAAAGAAATCAGGTTTTAATTCTTTTAATTTTTCGATTAATTCTTTATCTTTGCTTATTCTCTCCGTTTGAAAACATTTTATTCCGTTTTCTTCCGCACAAACTTTTACGGGCGGAGGCGTTAATTTATTACCTCTGCCTTTCGGTCTGTCAGGTTGAGTTACAACGGCACAAATTTCAATTTCGTTATCTTTTTGTATCTCTTCCAAACTTTTTACCGCTATCTCGGGAGTACCCATATATACAATTTTAATCAACCTTCTTTTCCTCCTGCGGATTTTTTTGTATTTCTTCTTCCAGTTCTTTTTCGTCAATTAAATATTCAGACTCCGTAGGTGCTAACCCTTTTTCCGAAAGAATTTTATCCGCTTCAAACCTGTTTCTGCAATGGTCAATAAATAATATTCCGTCCAAATGGTCATATTCATGCTGAATTGCTCTTGCAAGCAACGAACCTTCTCCGGCTTCCATTACAAATGCACGACCTTTTATGTCCTGTGCCTTTATTTTTACGTATTTGTATCGTCTTACGTTTGTATAGGCTTCGGGGAAACTCAAACATCCTTCGTATGAATTTATTGCCCCTTCCTTTTTTATTATTTTCGGATTTATAAATGTTATCGGATTCATTGTTTTTGTATCAATTCCCGTATCAATAACAAAAACTCTCACGTTTTCTCCGACCTGCGGTGCCGCCAAGCCTACTCCGTTTGTTGCATACATTGTATCGTACAAATCTTCTACAAGTGTTTGTATTTTTTTCGATATTTTATGCACTTCTTTCGATTTTTCCCTGAGTGTTTTTTCTCCGTACTTTACAACTTTTCTTACCGCCATTATATTTCCTTTTCTTTTTTCCTACTTATTTTCGCCTGTTTTGGCATGCCTGTTCAATATTATCATTATTGCCGATATTATTACCGCATATATAAAATATTTCGTTGTATCGGAAGCCGCCGCAATTGTCGCCAGCCATCCCGTCAATATTGAAAATATTACGAGTATCAATACCGCTTTATTTTGAGATAATCCCAATTTCAATAATTTATGGTGTATATGATTTGCATCGGCAACAAACGGTGAGGTTCCTTTTAATATTCGTCTTAAAGAAGAAAATGTTATATCGCAAATCGGCAAAGCAAGCACGAATATCGGCATATACATTTGCCAACCGCCCGCTTTCTCCGCATATATTACGGATAATGTCGCAAGCAAGAAACCTGCAAACAACGAACCCGAATCCCCCATAAAAATTTTTGCGGGATAAAAATTATAGGTTAAAAATCCTAACATTGCTCCCGATAAAATAAAGGCCATTAAACTTACGACAACATCACCCGGTATGATTGCCGCCGCCAAAAGCCCCAGAGTAACAGAACTTATTGTTATGACAGAACCGGCTAACCCGTCAACTCCGTCTATAAAATTAACGGCATTACTTATTCCGACAATCCAACCTACCGTTAATACATAAGACAGATAATCGGGGATTTCAACCAATCCCGTCATCGGAATATACAACGAGGATATTTTTACTCCGAGCAAATATACCATACTTGCAATTGATATTTGTATTACAAACTTGAATTTTGCACTAAGCCCGAATATATCATCAATTAACCCTAACAAAAACATCAGCGAACTGCCGGTTAATAATCCCGAAAGCAGCGAATGGTACGGATAATAACTTAATATTATTAACGCAAAAAATGACAATATCGTACATATCCATATCGCTACACCTCCCAATCTGGGTATAGGGTGATTATGAATTTTTCTTTCGTTCGGTTTATCCGTTAATCCCTTTTTCTCCGAAAATACTATAACCGGAGGGACAATGAATATTCCCAATATAAATGCTATAACCGTACCTATTGTATTTGCTTCCGTTAATTGAAGAACCGTCATATTTAATCCTTATATAAGGGATGTTTTTCGCAAAGTTTTAACGAACGTTCCCTTAATTCTTTTATCTTTGTTTCATCTTTTGTATCAGCCATTTTTACCGCTTCCGCAATAATTTTTCCGACTTCTTTCATATCATCTTCTTTGAAACCTCTTGTCGTAACTGCCGGCGTTCCGAGTCTTACTCCGCTTGTTACAAACGGACTTTGAGGGTCATTGGGAACGGTATTTTTATTCGCCGTTATTCCGACTTCTTCCAAAATATTTGCCGCATCTTTACCCGTTTTGTTTATTTTTCTTAAATCTAACGTCATAAGATGATTTTCCGTATCTCCGCCGACTATGTCCAAGCCTTCCGCTTTTAATGCGGCAGCAAGTGCTTTCGCATTTAATTTTACCTGCTTTGCATAATTTTTAAACTCATCCGATAATGCTTCTTTTAAGGCAATTGCTTTTCCGGCAATTATATGTTCCAAAGGTCCGCCTTGAACCCCGGGGAATACCGCTTTGTCTATTCCTAAAGCATGCTCTTTTTTACACATAATTATTCCGCCTCTCGGGCCTCTTAATGTTTTATGGGTTGTTGTCGTTACAAAATCCGCATAAGGGAACGGACTCGGGTGTTCGCCAGTTGCTACGAGTGCCGCAATGTGTGCTATATCAGCCATTAAATATGCACCGACTTCGTCCGCAATTTCCTTAAATTTTTTGAAATCTATTATTTTGGAATAATTGCTTGCTCCGCAAATTATCAATTTCGGCTTATGTTTTAATGCCAATTCTCTTACGTTTTGATAATCAATTTCACCGTTTTCGTTTACTCCGTATGATACTATGTTAAAATACATACCCGAGAAATTAACCGGTGAACCGTGTGACAAATGACCGCCGTTTGATAAATCCATTCCCATTACGGTATCGCCGGGCTTAACCGCATATAAGAATACCGCCATGTTTGCCTGTGCTCCGCTGTGGGGCTGAACGTTTGCATGCTCCGCATTGAACAATTTTTTTGCTCTTTCCTGTGCAAGTTCTTCAATTTTATCAACATTTTCACATCCGTTATAAAATCTTTTATACGGTTTTCCTTCCGCATATTTGTTCGTTAAAACCGTACCGCAAGCCGCCATAACCGCTTTGGACGTGAAGTTTTCACTTGCAATAAGTTCTATTGTTGTTTGCTGTCTTTGTAATTCTTTTTCTACAAGCTCCGCAATCTCCGCATCAGTTTGCCTTATTGTTTCAATTTCCATGATTATCCCCCTCAGCTTTTTCTCTTTTCTCTTCTATTATAATCTAATATTCCGTTTATTTACACAAAAGTTTATAATTGTTACACTGTTGAAAAATTTTTAATCTCCCGTACAATTTTATTATGGAGTATTGACATTTTGGCTAATTATTACAACAAAGATTTATATAAAATTTTGGAACTGTCTTTTGACGCTTCGCCGGACGAAATTAAATCCGCTTACCGCAAATTGGCACGGATTTACCACCCCGACGTTGCTTCCTCTCCCGAACAGGCAGTTAAATTTAAAGAAATTAAAGAGGCTTACGATGTTTTGTCCGACGAAACCGCAAGACGAAAATATGACGTACTTCACGGGTTTTACAAGGAAAAAATCAAAAAAGAATTTGAATATTCAACCAAAAACAAATATAACGAGTACATAAAAAAAGCAAAGAAAAAATCTCAAACAAACGAATCGTTTACAAAATCGGTAAATGAAGCATTAGACAACCTTTTCCATTCAAAAAAAAATTCGCAACATTCCGAAAAAAACTCAAATCCACCCGTTAACGGTGAGGATATTTTCGTTGATTTGAAAATTTCTTATTTGGAAGCACTTAACGGCACAAACAGAAAAGTTAATATTTTGCATACTCAACCTTGCCCGAATTGTCACGGTCACAAATTTATTAACGGTTCGACTTGCCTTATGTGCAACGGAACGGGCACCCTTTCTCTTCAAAAAAAAATAAACGTAAAAATTCCGAAAGGAGTTTCAAAAGGTTCAAAAGTCAGAATTAAATCGGAAGGGAATAAGGGCATAAACGGCGGTAAAGACGGTAATTTGTTCCTTATTTTGGATATAGAACAAAACCCCTTCTTCTCCGTTGACGGACTAAATTTGCTTTGTAATTTGCCGATTTCCCCCTTTGAAGCCGTTTTGGGGGCAGATATCGAACTGCCCGTTTCGGACGGTACTTTAAAAGTAAAAATTCCGCCGATGTCTTCTTCCGGTCAAAAACTAAAAATACCGAACGAGGGAATTTGTAATAAAGATAATTCAAAAAAAGGTGATTTGATTATTAATCTTTTGATTAAATTGCCCGAATCATATTCGCAAAAAGAACTTGAATTGTATAAAAAATTGAAATCGCTTTCCACTGAGGATATAAGAAAGGATTTGAAAAATGTCTGAGTCTGTTTTAATTAAAGAAATTTTTGAATCGGTACAGGGGGAAGGTCCTTTTGTCGGGGTTAATCAACTGTTTATCAGATTTTCGGACTGTAATCTTTCCTGTGCGTATTGCGATACGGATTTTCGCTCCGGCGTAAAACATTTTTCCGTTGATGAATTGCTGAATGAAGTATCAAAATATAAAAATATACATTCAATCAGTTTGACCGGCGGTGAACCGTTGAAAGATTCCGATTTTTTGGCTCGTTTTCTTCCACGCTTAAAATCCGCAGGTATGCCTTCCGGGAGAATAAAAGTTTATTTGGAAACAAACGGAACTTTATTTAACGAATTATCTTCCGTTATTCCTTATGTTGATATAGTCGCAACGGATTTAAAATTAAATTCCTCATCAAAAAACGGTGATTTATTCAAGGTGCACGAAAAATTCCTTGATGTTGCATATTGCGGATGTGAGTGCGTTTTTTTGAAAATTGTTTTTAATGAAAATATTACCGAGGTTGAAATTCAAAAATCAATTGATTTGGCAAAAAAGCATAATACGATGATTGTGTTGCAACCTCAAATGAACGGTGAATTTTTGCAATTACCTTCCGATTTCATTTTCAAAACTTATTATAAATTTGTCGAGAACTATAATAACGTTCGGCTTATTCCTCAAACTCATAAGTTTTTAAATATCAGATGAACAGGGGCTTATGACATTCTCAAAAATTAAAAATATGCTTAATAATTTTTTTAACAAACATGAAAAATCAATTACGATTTCCGTAACCGTTTTAATAATTGTTGCATTTTTTATTTATTTTAAACCGTTGCTGAATTTTATGTCGGTAAACAGCGAATCGTTTTTTTCACCGTATATGTCAAAAATTGAGTTTGTTGACAATGACAGCCTTTGGCAAATTTTTACTTCCAATAATCATTCGTGGTTTTTGTTTTCGGCAGTTTACGTTATTCTTGCAAGATATCTTCCCATTTGGTTAAACCTTCATCCGCAAACATGTATTGCTTATGTTTCTTCTTATATATTCTTTTTGATTTTTATTTGTTTGATTTTGGCTCTGACAAAAAGTTGCACAAAATATATCGAAAATAAAAAACTATTTCCGTTTGTTTTTTTGCTGTGTTGTTTTGCTATATTCCCAATGCTCGTAAAAGCCGATTTTATGTGGTTATTCAAGAATGATTGTTGGTTTTTGGCTTATGTTTTTCTTCCTGTTTTCGGAATATTGTTGAATGATAAAATTCAAAAAAAATATGTATTATCCGAAAAATATTCCAAGAAAGACTTATTAATAACGGGCATTTTAATATTGTGCGTTGCGTTTTCTCACGAATTTTACAGATTTACGTTTTTGTTAACAATATTTTTTGTATTTCTTTTTTCAAAAGAATATAAAAACCGAAATTTAAAACAAAACATTACTTTTATAATTTCATATATCGGTTTAATTTTATTAAATTTACTTACTTTTCTGACAAAAGTACACAGACAACTTTTTAGCGAAAAAACAACTTCTTTTTGTATTACGGAATTTTTTAATCAGGTTCAGATGTTTTGGGAATACTACAAAATATACGTACTTAAAGATAATATGTGGTTACTGCTTGTTTTAGTCACAACAATTCTTTTGATATCAGAAAGAAAAAATAAACGTTTTGTCATTTGGACAATTTCATCAATTTTATCAATATTAATATTTGCATTTTCCTTGATAATCGTGCAAGATGATTATAAATATTGGGATTCGGTTTTATACCACCAGGGATTACGCTTTTTGATAAAAATAACATTGTATTCCGCATTAATGTCATCAATCGGGTATTTTATCGCATTTAACAATTATAAAAATAAAACCGCAAAAGTTCTTATCTCCGTTTCTTTATTATTATCAGCTTTTGTTTTTGATATTACCCCCTATACATATAATTTAAACGGAGAAATTACCCATTCCAAAACGGTAAGGAAAAATGCTTATGTTTTGGAAAAAATATTCGCCATAAATAAAACAAATACATTTTACAATTATTTTGATTTGGGTGTATTTACCAATATTGCACCGTTTTACCTTAATAAAGTCTACGGCAGAACTCTAAATCCTCACAAATACAAAGTTTATAATGTTTGCAAAAAAAACACTGCCGATTTAAATGTGTGCAGAGAAAGATTGATGAAAATTGCGGAAGAAAAATTCGGCTGTACATTTACCGATGAAGAATTGGAAAAACTTGATTTCGAAAGTTTGAGAAAATAAAAATGTTTCCCTTGAAAAACGGACGGAAATGAACTTTTTGTTGTTGTGATTACTTCTTGAATGTAGTTTCCAAGAAACTTAGGCTAATTAGAACTGAAACCTTTTATATTTTATCGGTTAAAGCGTGGCGACAGCGATAACGTTTGAGTTGCTCAATTAAAAATTCTTTTTCTTCTTTGTTTATTGCCATTGTAAACTGCTCCGTGCGGTCTGATTTTACGCCGTTAGTGTATGAGCCAACCTTACGCCCCGAACCCTCACGACTTCCGCCACGATTGTCAAGCGATTTGTAATATTTTTTTATTTCTTCATCGCTTTTTGAAAAATCAAGCAACACCCTTTTTTGTGTGTATTTTTTAAATTTTGCATGTGAAGATTTCAAAAATTCATCAACAAATTTTAATTTGTTTTCAAAAGATTCGTCGTCCATTACAAAGCGGAAAACCTCGGCACGGTGTTCGTCAACGCAATAATAAAGATGTTCTTCGGTTTGATGTTTACGTAATTGCATTTTTTAACCTTTCTAAATTTTTGTTTTGATAACACTTGAAAAATTTTAAAAATAGTTTAAAATAAAAATATAAACGGGCGTTCGGGAATTGCCGTTCCCTCCCTCGTTTTATTTAAAGACCGAAGTGCTTTTTACTTTTTGTAAAAGGCACTTTTAATTATGAATAAAATTAAAAGAATTAAAATTAAAGTCAAATTAATTTCTTGCATAATTTGTCCTCCTTTCATTAAGACTATCGACCAAAGACCGAAGTATTGTTGTCGCCGTAGTCCTTTTAAAAGGTTTTTGAGGTGTACGCCCGTTTATATTTAGATTTCAATGTTCAATTTATGTCTTTATTATAATTCATAAAATGATAAAATTCAAGTATGTAATCAAAAATAAATATAAATAATTTGCAATAGTTTACAATGATTTAATAACATAAAATAATCAAAATAAAATATATACGTATTATTTTTTTAGTTGATTTTCAAAAATTGTAAAATATATTCATGATATTAATAGACGGCACAGAAATTAAAACAATAGGAGATGGTTTAACTTGGGGCGGTGCAAAAGATACCGTTACGAGAACTTTAAGTTTTTATTTATTGTATAATCCGCAACAGAAGAAAAAATCGCATATGTTGAAGATTGTATCAATAATCGACCGATGAAAATGCTCAATTATATGACACCCAAACAAATTTTTCAACATTATAGTGTTGCGATTGCTTCTTGAATGCAGGTAGCTTTGTTTAGTAAAAAATTTTAAATCGCAAAAGAAAGAAAATCCCGGTGAAACTTTCGTTTTGAAAATATCTATAATACTTGTGCCGGTTTATATTCAAAAAAACATATTTAAGCATAAAAAAACCGCCCGATAAAAGGCGGTTTTAAGTGTTTATTATTGTTTAGTAAGGAATTGATAAATCCTGAGTCAATTCTAACCAAACATAATCGCCGTCATTAGCTTTATAAGTTCTTCCGGGAGTTGTCAAACCTGTCAAAAGACCAAGACCTGCACCAACCGGAACACCGATTGCAACACCGTTATCATAGTGGTCATGGCAAGACATGCCTGCAATACCTACACCTACACCGCCACCGACAACAGCACCGCCGACAGTATAACCGACGGGTTTAGCCCATCTGTTTTCGGTTAAAACACCGTTGTTGTTTAAGATGTTAGCTTTAAAAGGAACAACACTGCCCGTAGGTAAAGTCATTGATGAAAATTCAACGGTAACTTTATCGTTTTTATTCCACCATTTCTTTTCTTCAATTGAAGTAACGGTTGCTTTCATTGTTGTATCTGCGGGAATTACCAAAGTTCCTTCTTCCGTATAGATATCTTTCTTAGCCGTAAATGTAACAACATCACCGACTTTTGCATCTTTAGACGAGAAATAAGTATAGAAGTAACCTTTTATTATGTTCTTAGCCAAAACAATTTTTCTTGTATTTGTAATTTGAACATCGTTAACTTCTGCTTTTCCCGTAACATCCAAGTGTTCCGTTCTTAAAAGTTTTTCATCGTTAATATATTGTTTTTTAACGTTAGAAATAGAATTTTTTAACTTGTAAAGAAGAACGGCAGCTTCTGCTCTGTTCAAGTTTTTGTTCGGTAAAAGTTTGTCTGCATCGGGGTAGTTAACATAAATGCCCAAATCAATTGTTTTTGCATATTGTTTTGTAGCCCAAGCAGGGATTGTATCTTTATCGGCAAAAGCGTTAAGAACTTTTACATTACCTTTGTAATCTTTTGTAATATGACTTATAACGGAAGCTGCTTCCGATTTCGTCATAATTCTGTCGGGTTTAAAAGTACCGTCGGTATATCCGTAAATCAAACCGATTTTTGAAGATAAAAGAATATCCGCATAATCTGTTCTTGTTGAAACAACATCGGAGAACGGATTATTTGAAGTAATAGTCGCAGTTCTGTGACCCAATGTTTTTAAAAGTGCGGTGTTAAAATCAGATCTTGAAACTTCCTTATCGGGGAAGAAAGAATTTTTTGTTAAAGAGAAAATACCGTCTTTAACAACAGCCGAAATTTCGGTGTTAGCCCAATGTTTTGCGGGAACATCGGAGTATACTTCCGCATTAACAGGATTAAAAGCCAACATCATGAAAAATACGGCAATCATTGCAAAAATCTTTTTCATAAAACTCTCCATTTTATAGTAAACTAAACTAAACACAATAATTATATTATAAGAAAAATCATAATGCAATAAATGTGATAAATGATTATTGGAAGTTGAAAGAGATTGTTTTGCGGAATTTGGAAAAAAGAAAATTGTAATAAACTTTAAATTCCGATATGGTTTTTATAAAAATATTGAGATTATTAATAAAAAGCAAAAATGGTTTGACACAAAATGATTTTTTTTATTATAATTAAAAAGTATAAGGACTTGTAGCTCAGTTGGTAGAGCAGTTGACTCTTAATCAATTGGTCGGGGGTTCGAATCCCCCCAAGTCCACCATTTT
>CAZHCP010000023.1:0-21792 GCA_964531015.1 uncultured Muribaculaceae bacterium | reverse complement strand
TGTTCTTAACATTTTTTTAAAGTCCTCTCCGATGGGAGAGGATTTAGGTGAGGGTTGATTTAAAAATAGAATATCAGGAAAGCAGTAATTAAATTAAAAATTGAAATTAAAAAAAGAATAAAGGGGATTTGATTGATATTATTTAAGGACATCTGCAAACCCTCACCCCCTGCCCCTCTCCCGCAGGAGAGGGGTGTTTTGAACCTTTTTAAAGATGATAAAAATCATTTAAAATTAAAAATCAATTCGATTAATTATGAATAATTCCGGTGCAAAAAATTGCCCCCTTGCTTAGTGATTTTTTATAAAGTCCTCTCCGTCGGGAGAGGATTTAGGTGAGGGTTGATTTAATGTAAATAAATAAGTGAAATTTTATAGTGTTCCTTCTCCCGTCGGAGAAGGAACTTAAATAAAATTTAGGTTTTGAAAAGACATAAAAATCTGCTTCAAAAATTTGATTTTGGCAAACACTTTTGAAGGGAAATAAAAAAATAATCTCGCAGAAAATAAATAAAACAAAATATGAAACAATTACGGAGTTTCGTTTATTCACTTAATGAAACAACATCAGAAAGTGCGTCGTTTAGCACTTTTCAAGTTGAATTTAGTGAATTAGAAACGCAGTACCTTGTTGAATATTTTGTTTTATTTATTTTAAATTTTAATTTTAACTTATTTGCTTATTTCCATAATTACAAAATTCTTATTTTTCAGTAAACCCTCACCCCCAACCCCTCTCCCGTCGGAGAGGGATGTTTTTAATTTTTTACGAATAATATAAATCATTTAGAATTGAAAATTAATTTGATTGATTATTAATAATTAGGTGCAAAAAATTGCACGCTACAAAGCTGAATTTTCTCTTTTTTTATAAATCGCTATCCAAAAATCACTTCCGAAAACAATCGGAGGTTGATAATATTGGGGAATTAAATTGCAAATTTTTTTCCCGAAACTTTCGCAAAAATAAGTTTCATTAAAATTATAAAATGACATCGGTTGAATAACCAAATATTCCGGCAAATCATCTTCAAGTTCTTTAACTATATTATCTTCACCGAAAATTTCAATATTCGGAGGAATAAGATAATAAAATTTATTATGGGATTTTCTGTCCGTAAAAAAGTTAATCATAGCACCTTCAGGCAGTACAAGCACTTTATCATCGGTCTTTGTGTTTTCTTTAATGTAGCGAATAGCACTATGTACGGAATTTGAATACAATTTTTCAGGATACAGGTAACCCTTATAAAAATTATATTTTGTATTCTCAAATATAAGGTTTATCCTTTTGCCGTTTGAAATCGAAAATAATAAGCAAAGTATAGTAAGAATTATAAGGAATACCAATCTTACAAGCTTTTTATCGTTTTCATCTTTCGGAATTGTAATTTCCGTAAAATATAAAATATTGCAAATGAACAGTAGAGGGAAAAAGTATGTACCGTATGAATTAAAACTGATGTTACAAATACATTTTGCACTGCATAAAATTGCACTAATAAACAAAATGAATAAATATTTGTTTTCTGATAGTATTTTCTTCCATTTAAGAAGAAACAAAACAACCGTAAATATGCCAATCTGACTGAAATAGAAAGCATTACTTTCAACTAAGTTTGGTATTAAAAATTTAAAAATCAACAACAAAAACGTTAAACCAATAAAACCGGTAATAAACATAGAAACAGTATTATCAATATGTTTACTTAGAAATTTATTAAAGCGATTAAATAAGTTAAAAACACATACCATTAAAACTAAAAATAAAAAAGTTTTAAGGAAATAAAATCCTGAAGTTTTTAAAGAATTAAGACTCGGAATAAAACCGAGATATGAATATAAAGTGTGTGTGCTTTCGGCTTTTGACAGAAGTAAAATATTAATACAGGCAAGTCGCAAATCGTCAAATGTTACTCCTTTTATAAGCAAATCAACAAGTGAAAGAAGAGGAACGGTAAACATTAAAATTAATGAAATAACAATTGTTTTTACAGGCACTTTTTTACAAAAACAAATGCCGGTTAAAACAAGTATAAATGCACAAAATTCGTATTTACAGGCTACGCTTACACCATATAAAAAGAAGGCGAAATACAGATATAAATTCTTTTCTTCTTTTACAAAATATAAAACAGAAACTAACGACCAAATAAAAGCGTTTAATGCATACACAAGCGAATATGAATATGGGAAAACATAGTTGTTTTGCGAAACGGAATATAAACAACTTGCCGCAATAAAAGATACTATGGAAATTTTATAAAGGCTTGAACCTTTAACGACAAACCTTATAAGCAAAAATAATCCCCATAAAAATAACGTAGAGTTAATAAACCCGATATTAAAAAAAGTGTTTATATCTTCACCGAATATTTTTATGAAAAAAGCATTCAATTGATAGCCCAAAGGTGCGTAAACGTTAAAAATATCCTTATATAAAACTCCGCCGTCATTCATCGCCATCGGGACATAAAGTTCTCTTGACGTATCGACAAAAAGCATTGCATTTCCGTTGTATAAAAGGAATAAAAATAAATTAATTAAAAAGATAACGACAAAACACGTTAAAATCCCATACTTGTGCGAAAACAGATTTGTTAATATGTCTTTCTTTTTATTTTCTTCCATAATTTCCTCAAAGTAATTATAACAAAATAACTTTGTTTAAACTAAAATGTAAATATGAAATTTCAAAGATTATCAAATATAAATACGAAACGTGATGCGTGGGTGGAAATAAACCTTGACGCAATAGAAAAGAATATTCTTGAATTGAAGTCTTTTGTAAGGAAAGATACTAAAATTCTTGCGGTTGTTAAAGCCGACGCATACGGGCATGGAAGTTCCATGATTGCTCCGACTTTGCTCGCTTCGGGGGTTGATTATCTCGGCGTTGCTTCAATTGACGAAGGCATGGAACTTAGAAATAACAAATTTACGTGTCCGATTTTGGTTTTGGGGGCGGCTCCGGTTTGGGCTTTCGATTATGCCGCAGAAAATAATATTTCGCTTTCGCTGTTTTTGCCAAACCACTTGGAGGCAGCAGAGCTTACTTATAAAAAAACAGGTTTAAAAACAAAAGCTCACATTAAACTTGATACGGGCATGAACAGAATAGGCGTTGAAAAAGAAGATGCCGTTGAATTTGTAAAAAAAGTTCAAAGCATGGAATGTATTGAACTTCAAGGTATTTTTACTCATTTCGCTAACGCCGAATTTGAAGACAAAACCAAAGAACAGCTTGAAATTTGGAATTATGTTCTTTCAAATGTTGACACAAAAGGCTTAATTTTGCACTGTTTTAATACTGCCGCAACAATTTCGCAGTATGAAGAAGATAAATATAACATGGTTCGTCTTGGTTTGGCGTTGTACGGTTTAGTACCCGATTTACCGGAATTTGCCAAAAAAGTTCCCGATTTAACCCCTGCAATGAGCCTGAAAGGCAGAATAATAAACATTCATACGGCAAAAAAAGGCACGGGGGTAAGTTACTGTCATACCTTCACTGCGAAAGAAGATACAACGATAGCAACAATTCCGATTGGCTATGCTGACGGCGTTGACAGAAGATTATCAAACGAAATTTACGGAATTTTAAACGGGAAAAAAGTTCCGCAGGTCGGGAATATAACGATGGATCAAATGATGTTTGACATAACGGGCGTAAACGCTAACGAAGGTGATGTAATAACCTTATTGGGTGTTGACGGCGACATTAAAATAAGCATTAACGAATGGGCGGAAATTTTAGGAACCATAAATTATGAGTTGCTCTGCCGATTGAAAGCCCGTCTTTCAAGAGTTTATACAAGATAACTTTTAACCTTGCATTAAATCATCATAATTTATATTATGTTTTCTTGCATAATCAATAAATTGTGCTTCTTTTTCGGTTACTCTTTTGGTAAATTGCAAAACTTTACCTTCTACAATGGTTTTCCTTCCGCTGTCAGCTCTTGCACCACCCCATTTTGAAAGATTTTTATTTACGATTTTTTCTATTTTTTCCTGTCGTTCTTTGGGTAATTGTGCTATTAAATCGTCCGTAGTAATTGTTTTATTTTTGTTCATTTTTATTTCCTTTTAAATATTCTTCAATATTTCTAACTGCCTGTTTCATGTATCTTTTGGGTGCTTTTTGTGTTTTCTTTAAGCATATAAAACCGATAATGATTATTTTCTTCCGCCTTTCATCATACTTAAAATATGCTCTTACACCTGCCGGTTTGATTTCGTATAAATCGTAATCAAGTTTATTTATATTTTTGTATTTTATACCAAGCAATTCAAAAGATTTTATTGCAGCTAATATTTTATCCTGATTATCAGCATCAAGTTTTGAATATTGTTCAAGAGCTTCTTTTGTATATTCTGCCGTAAAAATTTTTTCATTCATATAAGTATTTTAACATGAAAAAGTAACGTTTTCAAGTGCGATAAAGTTATTTATAAATTAACAATAAATTTTTCGTTATTAACTTCTCTTATAAATGCGTTCCAAGCGTTGTAATAGTCTGCTAAGGCGTATGTATGAGAAATTGATATCATTCGATATGATTCTTCCATTGTAACCAATGTTGTTAAATCTGTTTTACCTTCTTTATAACTTTTTCTTGAAGCAATAATTAAATCTTCGGAATTATCAAGTAATTGTTCGTTATAACTTACAAGAATTTTTTGAGAAAGCAAAAATTTATCATAAGCCTTTTTTAAATCGTTCAGTGCTTTGTTTTCGACGGAAGAATAACGCAAATGAGCCTGTTCGAGCTTTAATTTTGCATTTTTAATTTCGGGTGCATAAGAATAAAACAGGGGAATATTAACCAAATTAGCACCGATAAAAGCACCGTGTTTAAAGATACCTTCGCCCGATTGCCCCGGATTTTGATAACTGTATCCGGCATTAACTTCAATATCAGGAATTTTTTTTCTTAATTCAACCAAAAGTTCCTGCTCGGCAACTTCAATTTCTCTCAATGCAATTTGAATATCAAGCCTGTTATTTAATGCTTCATTTGAAATTTTTTCAAAATCCGGCATTTTTGCATCGGGTTTCGGAATTAACAAAGGCATATAATCTTCCGTGAAGTTTTCTTCTTTTGTATCATAGAAAGAGTTAGGGCAATTGATAATTTTATTAAAATCATACATTGCCGTTTTCATATCGTAATATGCCGATTGAACTTCGGTAATCATTTGGTTTAAGAGCAATTGAGCCTGCAAAACATCGGTATTTGAAGAATTTTTTGTTTTGTTTTTTGATTTTACGTGATTAAGAACGCCGTTAAGCAAATCTTCCTGTTCTCTTCTTGTTGCAAGAACGGATTTTTTTGCAAGTAAATTTGTATATGCCTCACGAACATCCATTCTTAAATCAAATTCAAGATACTCATAATATTTCTTTGCAAGTTCAAAATTTGCTTTTGCAAGATTTTTTCTTGAAGTTCTTTTTCCGAGTTCAACGGTTTGCGTAATGCCTATTTGTTGAGGATTACCTTTACCTGCCTGACCGAAATTATAAAAAACGCCAAAGGAAGGGTTTTCAAGCCTGTTTGCGGCTTGTATTGAATTTTCTTCAATATCGGTATCTATGCGACTTGCCAAAATATCCAAATTTTGTTTACTTGCAATTGCAACGGCATCTTTTATCGAAATTTTTTCCGTTTCGACAATGCCAAGGCAGGCTGAAACGGGCATAAACAGTATTAAAAATAAAAAAAGAAATTTTTTCATCTTATTTCGCTCGGCTTATAAATATCAATCGTAAATATTATATCCGTAACCAAGAAAAAATACACCGGTTTTAGGCATTTTATTAAAATATATAAACAGGAGTAAATTCGGTGTGAATTTTAATAAAAATTGTACTTTTTACAATTATTCAATGCATTTTTTGATATTTTTAACAAAAAATCGAGGAAATTGATACTTTTTTGTAACATTTTAGCAAATTTAACGTGCAAATTTCAAAAAAACGACTTTTTTGTATGGACAATGTGTAAAAAAAGATTTATAATTATATTGAGGAAAGAGGTGTGTTATGAAGGTTTCTGCTGTCGGTTTTCTTTTCCGAAATAAGGTAAAAGAAAAAAATTTATCGGGGAAAAATTATACCTGTATCATTCACAAAGCTGCTCCAAACGGCAATTATTGCCAAAAGTTAATCAGTTCTCCCCTTATTAATTCAAATCAGACATTTTTTGTTTCGCCCGAAACTGCCGAAGAAAATGTTTGTAAAAACTTAAAGGCAATTACGGCAAAAGAAAAGAACAGGAAATTTATCGGTGCAACAATTAAAGACGGAATTAAGGAAACGGAAATTCATTCTTTAATCTCCGATAAAATATTTGCAATCAGAACAAAAGATGAATTCGGAAAAAATCATTTTAGACTTGCAAATAAAGCAAATACGCAAAAATTGCTTTCAAAAAACCTTAATATCTCGATTTGAATGTACGATAAAAAGTTATACTGTTATTGCCCGCAATATTTATTTAAAATTACGGGCAATTTGTCTTGCGTATTAAAAGAAAACTTTAAACACGGAATAATAAATATATACACTTGCAAGTATCAAAATTATTCCGGAAATTTTCATTAGCAATGAAGAATATTTAACAAGAACTTTTGTGTGTTTCAAAGCAGAAGCAAAAACGGCAAAGAGAATAATTATAAGACATTCTCCGAGTGCGAAAGCAAAAAGCAATGTTGCGGCAAACAGCATATCTGTCGATACGGTTGCAATTGCCATAATCGCAGCTAAAATCGGTGAAGCACAAGGGCTTGAAACGAGTGCAAATAAAATTCCGACCAAAAACGGGAAAAAGAACAGACTTCCCTTTTTATTTTGCGGTAACTTTTTCACAAACGACGGAAACGGCACTTCCACAAGTTCCAAAAGGTTTAACCCCATAATAAGAATTACGGAAGCAAATAAAAGGATTAATACGGGGGATGAAAATCCGGCAAAAGCACGACCGAAAATTGCACAAAGAATACCTATTACGCTTAAAACGAGGGATAAACCGAGAGAAAAAGACAACATTTGAATAAAAATATTCTTATTATTTTCTTTTGAATATCCTCCTACATAACCGATTATTATGGGAAGAAAACTCAAACTGCACGGTGAGAGCGAAGCCAAAACACCGGCAAAAAATGCTATCGGTATCAACAAAAGATAAAAAAACGTGCTTTGTTGAGAATAACTTGTAAATAATGCTGTCAAACTATCCATTTACGGAAACCTCTATATTTTTAATCAATTCTTCTTTCGGGATAAAACCTTCGATTTTATTTGTTTGTTGTCCGTTAACATCAAGAAAAATCAAGGTCGGAACAAGAACAACGCCGTGCGTTTTAACCTGTTCTTTAACTTTTCTGTTATTATCCAAAGCATTAATTCTGACAAAATTAATTTTATCATTATAATCATTTTCGATTTCGGAAACCAAGGCTTTCATACGTTGGCAATCAAGGCACATTGTTGAAGTAAAAATCAAAAGTGAAGGCAAATCATTTGATTTTGCCATAGCCGAATCAAAATCGGAATTTTTATTCAACATTAAATAAATTGCAACGGGTAATATCAAAATTAATAAAATAATAAATATATTTTTCATAAAATTTCCTCCGATAGTGAAAGTTTATTATTTTTTATAATAAAACAAATTCTCCAAACAGACAAAAAATGCGGTGATATAAAAAAATTCAATCCGATATAACAAGGATTGAATTTTAATTCAAATATTGATTTTTACAATGTTAATACACATCTTCGGGCAAATACATTTCTGCGGAGTCCAATTTTTCTCTGATTTCCGAATACGAACACGCCTTAACTACGGTATTTTGATATTCTCTTACAACGGAAATGACATCATCGGTCGAAAGCCTTATTAATCGCCGTCCTCTCTTGTTTTCAATTATTTTAGCCATATATCCTCCTTTGGGAATATTATACGGCAAGATAATAAATAACTTAAACAAGATACTCCGAAGGATGTAAAAATAACGATTATAATTATACCCGACCGGCTGATTTCACGTTTATAAGAAAAATGCTAAATATAATTTGAAAAGGAAAAAGGAGTTAACGACATGCAAAACCTGATTGTAAAAGCCCCGTGCATAAATTTATCCGAACTTAATGCAATATATATTGAAATGACGGCACAAAATTGTAATTTAAGATGTAAACACTGCTACATAAATTTTGAAGATAAAAAAGTAAAAGATTTTATACCGATAGAAAAAGTTAAACAAAATTTACAACTTGCGGATAAGAGCAAACTTCAATACATCTGTTTAACGGGAGCAGAACCGATGTTACATCCTGATTTTAACCATATATTAAGACTCTGCTTGAAATATTCGTCCGTAATTATCCACACGAACGCATTTTCAATTAACGATAAAAAAGCAAGGTTTTTAAGAAAAGTTGAGGACGAAAACAATCTTAATCACGAAATTATTTTTATGATAAGCATAGACCATTATATTGAAAAGGAAAACGACATATACAGAGGAAGAGGCTCTTACCGAAAAGCCGTTCATGCGATACAAAGTCTGGTTAAATACGAATTTAATCCGATTTTATCGATTGTTAACCATAAAAATATTGAAGAAGAAGAATTAAAAGGAAACTTTACGGAGTTATGCAAAAGCCTTGATTTTCAAATCAGCGACATAAATTTAAAAATAAGACCTCTTATAGAAAAAGGCAAACGAAAAGAAATTGCAGGTGATACGGATTTTTCAAAATGCAAAACGGAATGTTCAAACAGCAGAACGCTGAGTGCAAACGGAATATTTGTATGTCCTCTGCTTGCAAACGACAACAGAGGAAAATGCGGCGAAAATTTAAAAGATTATTCTAAAAAATGTTACGTTGAAACGGATTACTGCACACAATGTATTAATGAAAGCAAATATCTCTTTTCGTTAGATATATAAATAAAGAATATATATAAAATAATCATCAAATGTGACAAAACATTGAAAACCCTCTGTTTGCAAGAACTTTCGACAAATGTTCGATATATACGAAATATATAATTGTAACGAAATTGTAACAATTAACATCAAAAAAGGCATGAATTTAAACGCAAAATTGTTTATATAAGTAAGAGGAACTTACAGAGGGAAACAAAGATGGGATACGCACTACATTCACAAAACAAATTGGTTTTACAAACACAATTAAATGCCACTCAATTGCAACAAACGCAAAGAATGGACGAACAAACAAGATTGGCAACAAATGTCAATGACATGCAGCAAACACTTGCAAATTACGAATTATCAAAATCAACGGATTTACAGGAATTGTATGATGATCTGGTCGGAGCTACAAACGATACTCAACGTGACAGCATACAGGCTCAAATCCAAAGAATGCAACTTGAAATAGATCAGGAAACTCAAGAAATTCAAAACGAAATATATGAAGTTTCAAGAAAAGAAAACATTATAGAAAGAGAAGTTAAACACTTAGATACACTCATTAGCGTATATCAAAGCCAACTTGAAGCAATAGAACAAGCGGAAAGCAGCGGTATAAAGAACTCAATACCGAAATTCTCAGGCGGCTAATAATAACGGTAATACACATCTTGTTTCTCATAAAAGTTTTAAAAGCGGAAATTATTTTCCGCTTTTTCGTATGAAATTTTAACTTTTTTGTAGTTACTAATAAATTTTTTTATATATGATATAATTTTATTAAGATAATCTTGGTAAAAAGTATTCATGAAAAAAAACATAATTAAATCATTTTTAATATTTATATTAATATTTGCACGCTTTCAACCTGCAAACGCAATAGAGGATAACATAATCAACGAAATTAAGGAAAATTCAAAGATTACCAAAATCGAATTTGAAGGAAATCACCTTATTCAGGAATCCGATATCGTAAAAGCCATGAAAATGCAAATAGGCGATATTTACAGCAAAGAACTCGTGCAACAAAGTTTAAAAGATATTTACAAAACGGGGTACTTTTCCGAGAAAATGAAAGCCATCCCCATTCCTAATTCACCCGATTCCGTCACGTTAAGAGTCTATTTGGAAGAAAATATACCGGTTACGGGCTTTGCAGTAAGCGGAAACAGTGTTGTTTCAACGGGCGAAATTTTAAATATTTTAAGTGAGCTTGAAGGTCAACCGCAAAATTTGAGGGTTTTAAGTCAGGCGGTTTCACAGGTTGAAGATTTATATGCGGCAAAAGGTTATGTGCTTGCTCGTGTTTCAAATGTTCAGGATGACCCCGATGGTTGCGTTAATATTCAAATTGAAGAAGGTATAATTAATTCAATCGAATTTGAAGGGAACAAAAAAACAAAAGATTTCGTAATAGAAAGAAATATTTTATCGACAAAAGGCAGTGTTTACAATGAAAACACGCTGAAAGCCGATTTAATGCGTTTATATTCAACGCAGGCATTTCGTGACGTTAATCGTGCAATCGAAAAGAATGAAGAAGGCACTTACGACGTAAAAATAATTCTTGAAGAACAAAGAACGGGTACAATTTCTTTGGGCGGAGGTTTGGATACGGCAACAGGGCTGTTCGGTCAGGCAGGATTTGTCGAAAATAACTTTATGGGTAACGGTCAAAGAGTCGGTATTAACTTTATGGCAGGTACCGGCGTTATTATGTCCGACAGTTCGACACTTGACCATGCCAATTTGCAAGCCGAAATCAGTTTCTTTGAACCGAGGTTGAAAGGCAGTGACAACGCTTTATTGGTTAAAGCCTTCGGAAGAGATTTCGGCAGCTATCAGGTACCGCTTGCAATAGAAAAACGTTACGGTGCGGAAGTTATTTTATCTCGCCCGATTAAGTCTTATAAAAATTTAATGGGTTCCGTTAAAATCGGCGGTGAGTACATAAAAGTTAAGGAGGGTGACGCAAATAAAATCGCTTCGCTTTACAAACAACACCATATCCCGATTTCCGAAAGGTCTAAACAATTGCAGGGCGGAACATATATTACCCTCGGTCCTTCGCTTGTTTATGATACGAGAGATAATGCACTTAACCCCCGTAACGGTGTTTTGGCTACATTACGGTTCAGTGAAAATATCAACATGACCGATTTCGATTATTCTCACGGTACGTTATCGGCAGGCATAAAAAGATATTTCCCCGTCATGAACAAATCTTCGTTCTCTCTTACGGCAAGAGCGGCAGGAAAACTCTTCGGTGATATGCCTGAAGTTATGGCTTACAGCTTAGGCGGACCTTATACCGTAAGAGGTTACAGAATGAGTACAATCGGTACCGGTGAAGGCTTTATGTTGGGCAGTGCGGAATTAACAACTCCGTTCTTCTTCCTTGACAGAATTGAAAAAGCAAAATTCTTGGATAACATAAAATTTTCAATGTTCGTAGATGCCGGACAATTGTTTAACGGAAGTGTAACAAACAAATTATATAACAGACCCGAATACGGTATATCCGGCGGTATCGGCGTTAAATTGTTTATTCCGGGCGTAGGTCCTCTGTCAATCGATTACGGCGTTCCGTTTACAAATGTCGGCAAAGGAAACAAACGTGGTGCATTCTCGTTCGGTGTGGGAGATATATTCTGATGACATTGAACTTTGTATGCAAAAATCTTGATGATACGGATAAACTTGCATTGAATTTTTCAAATGCAGTAAAAGATGATGGTGCTTTTGTCTGCCTTTTCGGTGATATCGGAGCGGGCAAAACCGCATTCACAAAATGTTTGTGCAAACATCTTGATGTTAAAGAGAAAGTTACAAGCCCCAGTTTTGTTATTTTGAACGAATATAAAACAGGCGTTATTCCCGTTTACCATTTTGATTTATACAGGCTTGAAAATGAAGGCGTAAGCACGATTATAAACGAACTTGACGAGTATTCGCAGGGAAAAATTTTAACCCTTGTCGAATGGGCGGAATTTTCTCAAAATACCCTGCCTTTTGACAGAATTGAAATTCAAATAAATTACATTGATGAAACCGAAAGAGAATTTATTTTTAAATCTTTCGGAGAAAAAAGCGATAAAATTCTTGGGAAATTAAAAATATGTTAACATTGGTTTTTGATACTTGTTTTAATAAAACTTACATCGTTTTAAAAAATAACGGTGAAATTGTCGAGTCAAAGGCAATTGAAAGCAATGATACAAACTATCACAGCGTTTATTTAATTCCCGAATTAAGAAATATTCTGCAAAAAAACAACATATTAATAAGTGATTTGGATGCAATCGGCGTTAACATCGGACCCGGCAGTTTTACGGGTATCAGAGCCGGTATAACGATTGCAAGAGTGCTTGCACAGCAAACTCAAAAAAAATCAGTCGGCGTAAGTTCCTTGCAAATTCTTTCAAAATTAAATAAATCGGATAAAAACAGTGTTGTTATTTCCGACGCAAGAAAAAACAAAGTGTATTATGCAAAATATGCGGGCAATACGGTTATAACGGAACCTATGCTTGTTGAACGGGATGAACTCATAAGTAAATTAAGCAATGAAAATGCAATAATTATCGCAGACAACGTATATTCGTGCTATTTAAACGAAAACGGAATTGAAAATATTAATTTTGAAAACAATGACAAGGATTTCGGTTTATATCTGTCCGAGATAGTCGAATATAAGTTACAAACCGAACAAAACGATTTTCACTGGGCGAAAGTAAAACCGTTATACATTCAGCCTCCGTCAATTACGAAGCCGAAGGAAGTTAAAAATGTATAGAGTGGAATTTAGCGGTTGTTTAACGGCATTTTTATTTTTTGCGATATTGTTATTTTTATTAAAACAATTTTGGTGGTTAATTGTCGGAGTTGCACTTATACTTATCGCAATATATTATTTTAATTTGATTTATACGACCATAAAAGTAAAAAACAGTGAAAAAGAGAAAAATTATAACCCCGAAATGGGAGAGGTTTATAAAATTTGTCCTTACTGCAATACAAAAGTAAGAGTAACGGCTCCGACATGCCCGAATTGTAACAGGGCATTAAACTGATTTCACTGCTCTTCCGGTCTACATAAAACTACGGTTGATATATTATCTTCCGTACAAATTTAAAGTTTCTTATTGCTTTGACAATTAATTTTATTGCCGAAAATAATCACAAAAAAAAAGGAACAATTGAAAAACCTCAACTGCTCCTTTTTTATAGAAATAAAACCTATTTAACAGCTTCTTTAAACTTTTTACCTGCTGAGAATGCGGGAACGGTTTTAGCAGCAATTTTAATTGATGCACCTGTTTGAGGGTTACGACCCGTTCTTGCTTTTCTTTTACGAGCTTCAAAAGTACCGAAACCTACCAATGTAACTTTTTTACCTTTTGCAACCGTTTTTTGTACGGTATCAATTGTAGCACTCAAAACATCAGCAGCAGCTTTTTGAGAAACTTTCGCTTTTTTTGCAACTTCTTTTACTAATTCTTCTTTGTTCATAAGAACCTCCTCTTGTATTACAAGATTTATTATACTTATATTTCAAGATTTGGCAATAGTTTTAATAAAAAAAAGTATAAAAAATACGATATTTATTGTAAAAAATTAATTTTCAACGGATAAAACAACAATTTCGGCAGGTTTTAAACGCCCCGAAACCTTGTTTTTTGTGACGGATATATTATCAGAACCTTTGATGAAATCAATTTTTGATTTTGAATTTACATTTTTAAGTTTTAGAGAAACATCACGTGAAACCGCTAAATTTCTGTTGATAATAACCGCAATCGATTTATTTTTGTATATACGCTGAAACGCAAAAATTTCTTCATCATCATTCACAAGAGAAACAAAACTGCCTTTTGTAATTTGAGGAAGGAAATCATTACGGAATTTTATGGCAACTTTTTGTTCATCAAAGAGTACGGAAGAATCCGACACGGGACGGCGAGAGAAATTAAAAATATCAATTTGCCCTTGGTGAACATAATAATAAATATCATCGGTAAAAGAAACGGGTGCTTCTTTGTTTGAATACTCGTAAACATAGTCATCAGCCTGAAGAAATCCGTCGACATAATAAGGATTAAGCGGTAGTGTTGCATTAAGCCAAATAATTATCTTTGAGAAATTTTCACCGCCCGTTAATAAAGGACTTACAACGTCATGCGTTGCAAAACTGCCGATTACGGATTTTTTTTCACGATACTTTTTTAATACTTTTTGTTGATTTAAAACGGAGTCCGAAAGAGCTTCCATTGTTTTCCAATTTTTTAAATCGAAATAATTGCCGTAATACCCGTCAAAGCCTGCTTCAAGTAATTTTTTGTAATCGGTAAAATAAGCTTCTTTGCAAGCAGGTTGAGTCCAGTTCTCAGAGGCTTCCGCAAGGAAAAAGAAGTCGGATTTCTTGGAGCGGGCATAAGAAATCAGTTCTTTCCAAAAAATAAACGGTTTTATTGTTGCAACGTCTGCCCTGATACCGTCAACTCCCAGACTTATCATATAATTTACAAACATTTTATGAAGAACAAAAATATCGGATTTTAACAATTTTTCGTTGTCGGGGACATCAAATAAACGCACATCAGCCCAATCAGCGGGAATAACGGCTGTACCGTCAGAACGTTTCATAAATAAATCAGGTTTGTTAATAAACAGGTCGTAAGAACCGCAACTCGGCAAATCAACAATAACCTTAATATTCCTTTTATGACATTCATCAACAAAAAACATCATTTGTTCTTTCAGTGAAAGTTCGGATTTAAAATCTTCAAATTGCGGATTTAAAGATGTAAAATCGGACATTGCATACAATGAACCCGCCGTTCCGAGTGCTTTAATTTTTCCTACGGGAGTAACGGGCAACAAATGAACCGCATTTATACCCGCCGAAACCAATTCGTCAAGCCTGTCAACGGCATTTACAAAAGACCCCGGTGTTTCGGATAACGAAAAATCAATAATTCCGTTGCCGTTTTTATCGTCCGCATTAAAAGTTCTGATATTCAAAGCATATATAACCGCCTCGTTATTTTGAAACATTGTCCTTAAATTGCTTGGACTGTTTTCCTTCGCAACCGCAAATCCCTGACAAAATGCAAATATCATCAATAATATAAAACAAAATAAATTTTTCTTCTTCATAAAAAATCCCCAATCGTTAAAATTATAACATAACCAAAATTTCAAAATAAAATAAATGAAACTGTGACATGTCATTTTATTTGTCATATAATTTTAAACGTAAAATGTATAATGAGGCATATATGAAAGAGAAACTCGAACAAATATTAAAAAATGCACAAGCCGAAATTGCGAATGCAAAAAGCATTCAGGATTTAGAAGATGTTAAACTTAAATATTTAAGCAGAAAAGGCGAATTAAATTCGATAAAAAAGAATTTAAAAGACTTATCCGATGAAGATAAAAGAATAGTCGGTGCATTTGCAAATAAAGTATCGGATATTTTGGAAAAAGAACTTTCCGAAAAAAACAATGAATTATACAAAGCCGAGTTAAACAAAAAATTGGAAAACGAGAAAATAGATATTACGCTTCCTTCTGATTTCAGACCGCAAGGAAAAGTACACCCCTTGACTCAAACGGTAAATGAAATCGTTGAAATTTTCCAAGGTTTGGGATTTTCCGTTATGCCTAACGAGGATAGCCCGGAAGTTGAAACGGAATACATCAATTTTGACATGCTGAACTTCCCGCCAAATCACCCCGCAAAAGATATGCAGGATACATTTTATACAAAAGTTGCACCGAATGTTATTTTAAGAAGTCAAACATCAGGTGCTCAAATAAGACAAATGCTTCATCAAGCACCCCCGGTCAGAGTTATTTCCCCGGGCAGAGTTTACAGATGTGAGTCCGTAAGTGCAAGAAAAAATAACCTTTTCCACCAAATTGAAGGTTTGCTTGTTGATAAAGATATTACTTTTGCTGATTTAAAAGGTATTTTGAACGAATTTGTCCGCATATATTTCGGCTCCGCTCGCCCTACACGCTTCAGAGCAAGTTATTTCCCGTTTACCGAGCCGAGTGCGGAAGTTGATGTTCAATGTATTATGTGCGGCGGTAAAGGTTGCAGAACATGTAGCGGAACCGGTTGGCTTGAAGTTTTGGGTTCGGGCATGGTTCACACTAACGTTTTAAGAAATGTCGGAATTGACCCCGAAGTATATTCCGGATTTGCATTCGGAATGGGTGTTGAAAGGCTCACAATGCTTAAATACGCTATAAACGACATCAGACTTTTCTTTAACAATGATACAAGATTTTTGAAACAGTTTTAATTATGCCGGCAAAAAGAATAATACCTTGTTTAGATGTTAAAAACGGAGAAACCGTAAAAGGAATAAATTTTGAAAATTTACGTTTTGCGGGTGATCCCGTTGCTTTGGCAAAAAAATATTCGGATGAAGGTGCCGATGAACTTGTTTTTTTGGATATTACCGCAACAAACGAAAAAAGACAAACAACCGTTGAAATGGTAAGAAAAGTTGCACAACAGGTTTTTATTCCGTTTACCGTCGGTGGCGGTATAAAATCAATCGAAGATATGAAAACATTGTTGTCGGCGGGTGCGGATAAAATTGCGATAAATTCCGCAGCCGTTAAAAATCCTGATTTGATTAATCAATCTTCCGAATATTTCGGCTCTCAATGTATAGTAGTTGCCATTGACGCAAAATATGTCGATAACGATTTCTATGTATTTATAAATGCCGGAAAATTAAACACGGGCATAAAGTTAATTGATTGGGCAAAAGAAGTTGAAAAACGTGGTGCGGGAGAAATTTTGCTGACATCGATGGATGCTGACGGCACGCAAAACGGATTTGACCTGAAAATGACAAAACTTGTTTCCGAAAACGTAAAAATTTCGGTAATAGCCTCAGGCGGTGCGGGGGCAAATCCTCAACATTTCACGGATGTATTTAAAGAAGGCTCGGCGGATGCGGCACTTGCAGCTTCTATTTTCCACTTTAATACGCTTAGTATCGGCGAATTAAAAAAGAGTCTGAATGAAAACAATATTGAGGTCAGAATATAAATGAATAATACTGTTGAATTTGACCCCGGAATAGGTAACTTTGTCATTAATTTTAACGAATACATTAATGATATTTATTCAAATTTGTATTTCTTTAAAACCGTACATCAAAGAAAAGCAAAGTTTAAACTTATATATAAAAAGATTGAAAACGCAATAAATAATAACATAAGTTTTTATGAAGGTTGCATGCTTTGGGCATATTTAATTCATACCCGCAATAAAGATAATCCGAAGGATATCAGAGGAAACGTGTTCTTAAATCTGTCAAAAGAAGAACTTGAAAATTACGATTATTTAATACAGGTTAATTTCATTGAAAGTTTTTTTAATTCTTTTGAAAAAGACATGCTTTATTATTTAGGCATTAAATACGAAATTCCGCAGGAACAAAAAGAAATTTTAAAACTGTATAAAGAATTTTTAACTCTGAATAATGGATTTATAAATACAAAAACAACGAATGACATAGTTTTGCCGGAAAAAATCAAAAAATTGGAGCCGAATATTGACATTGAAAAACTGATATTTTCGGCAATCGAAAAAGAAAATTTACTAATAATCGGCGAAAATTTTAAATTAGTTCAAACGGCTTGATATAGTTTCATTTTTTATATATCCTATACATGTGTATTAAATATATGTGGGTTATGGAACAAAATAAAAATATACCTTTTGAAAGTCTGGCGGTAGAGTGTGAAATATTTAATCCTTCTGATGTCAAAAAGACAATAGATAATATTTCTGCTTTGAGTGCAAGATTTCCGAACGAGTATTTAATTTTAATATACAATTATTTATTTCAAAACACTGATTGCTTTGAAGTTATGATTTTTTTACTGAAAAAAACAGATAAATTTAAAGATAAGTCAAGTCGAGCTTTTTTGACGGATTATCTTGTTATGAAAGAAAAATTATTAAATCAACTTCAAGACAGCGAAAAAGCAACAAGAATAAGAATAGAAATAACAAAAGTCCTTGCAAATACAAAAGATTTACAGGCTGTATATCCTCTGTTATATTGTTTGAACAGTAAGGACGAAAATTATAAAGTAAAAATCGCATGTGCGGAAGCGTTGGGCAAAATCGGTGATAAATATGCGGTTTTGCCTTTAATGAATGTTGTTGAAGATGAAGAAGAAAATTCTGTTTATGTTAAAGAATCCGCTGTTTCCGCTTTGGGAATGATTGGGGACGAAAAAGCCGTTGATTCCCTCGTTTCCATTTTAGAAAGCAAAAAAGGCTTTTTGGATAAATTTACTTTTTTAAAAGAACGTGCTTTGGAAGCATTAAATAAACTTAATTTCAAAAATGATAAAGTTTATCACGCACTTGAAAAATCTTTGCGTGATGAGTCAATTCAGGTGAGAATTCATGCAATTGAAGTATTAATGAATATGGACGAAGAAAGAGCCGAAAAACTTATAATCGGTATGCTTGAAGACAGAAATACGGAAGTTGTACAAAATGCCGTAATTGCTCTTTATAATATAAAAGGTGATGAATATTTGGAAAAACTTATTGATGATAAAAATTCACCCGCTAACGCAAGAATACAAGCCGTTAAATTAAGAGATGAACTTCAAAAAGAAGAAGAGGATGATGAAGAGGAATTCTCCGATGACGAATAATGCGGTAATACTGCTTTCAGGCGGTCTTGATTCCGTTGTAAGCCTTGCACTTGCGAAAGAAAATTATGACGTTACGTGTGCTCTGACCTTTAACTACGGACAAAAAGCCTTTGAAAATGAAGCTTTCGCTTCGGCAAAAATTGCCAAATATTATAAAATTAATCACGAAGTTATAAATCTTGATTGGCTCGCCAAAATTTCAACTTCGGCATTAAACGGAAACAATGTAATTCCGCAAATTTCGGGGAAAGAATTGGAAAACAAAGAACTGACCCGGAAAACATCAAACTCCGTTTGGGTGCCGAACAGAAACGCTTTGTTCGTAAATATTGCGGCCTGCATTGCGGAATCATACAATCTGCAATACGTAATTTTAGGTGCAAACAAAGAAGAAGGACAAACCTTTAAGGATAATTCCGAAGAATTTGTAAAAAGTATCAACATGTCTTTAAAAAACTCAACGAATAACAATGTACAATTAATCACGCCGTTAATAAAAATGAACAAAGAAGAAATCGTACAAACAGGCATTGCAAAGAATATTCCTTTTGAATATTTATACAGTTGTTATAGTAATAACGAAAAACATTGCGGTTTATGTGAATCTTGTGCAAGATTGAAACGTGCGTTAAAATTAAATAAGAGAGATGATATTATTGAAACGATATTTGGTAAGGAAAAATAATGAAAACTTTATTTATCGATAAGGAAATAAAATACACAGGCGAACAACTTGCACCGCATTGGATATACAAAAATTTTAATATAATGGGTAATGCCGTTGTTGCGTTTATAGGCGAGTGTGAAGTAAATTTATCACACATGGTCGATATTGAAGATGTTATTAACAATGAACCCATTTACAGCAAAAAAATGCTGAGTTTTATTGAAGAAAATTTTAACTCGACTCTTATTGAAACGGTATATAAACAACGCTTGCTGGTAAACATTACAAAAGAAATCATTGAAAGAGAATATCCGAACGTAAAAATAAGAAGAAGCGGTGATGATTTATATATAGGTGATAAAAAATTATCCGTATCAATCGCAACCAAGTCAATAACTTCTTCTTTAATTCATTTCGGGTTAAACATTGACAGCGAAAACGCACCGGTTAATGCCGCAGATTTAATAAAAGATGTCGGCGTTACCGATATAAAAGATTTTGCAAAGAAAATACTTGAAACATATAAAGAAGAAGTCCTCGATATTAATTTGGCAGCTTGTAAAGTAAGAGGAGTTGTTTAATGCCGACAAGAGAATTAGAAAACGAGAATAACAAAATAAATGACAGACAAGACAAAAACAAACGAAAAAAAAATCTTCAATTAAAATATAAAGTTAAAAGATTTTTCGGTTATGTAATTCTGTTTTTTGTTGTTTTTACAATTGCATTAAATACAATGTCATTTCTTGTGTCGTCATATTCTCCCGATATAGATGTTGCAATTGAAAGTAACGAAGACATTACGTTGAATGATTATGATTCCGGCATAGAAATTAAAGCAATAGACGAGCGTTTAAAATGGATTCAACAGGAAGATGAAATGCCGTCGGTTGCACTGAGAACATCGAATGCGGACATTGAGCTTGAAGAAATTGATTCCGCATTAAAAAGACAAATGGCAAGAGAAAAACGTGAACAGGAAAAAGAAGAACAAAAAAGATTAAAAGAACAGGAACACAATATTTCAAAAATTCTTGCCGATGACATGAGTAAAATAAAAAAAGATTTCAAAGAACCGGGTGAAAATATTGTTCTGCAAACTCCCGTTCCGACAGTTACGACAGAAATGACGAAAGTGTATATCGGCACATATAAAACAATAGAAGAAGCGATTGACGAACAGGAAAAAATCGCATTGGAAATCCCGGATTCCGCACCTTTTATAAAATCGGTTAACGGGAACTATATCGTGCAGGTAGGCTCTTTTTCAAACAAAGAAACAGCGGAAAATCTTGTTAAAACTTTAAACGAAAAAGGTTATAAAGCAAAAACAATGACAAACAATTAAAAAAAAAGGACTGATAATATTCAATCCTTTTAAGTTAGTTAAGATAGTTATAATTGTTACTTGTGAGTTAATGCTTTTTAGCCTACACCGGTAAATTTCGGAGCGGCACTTGATATTGCGTTGCCTTCCGCACTTTCTACCGCTTGTAATTGGCTTTGAGCTGCCGATAATTGCGTTTCAATTTTCTTTTGTTGAATTTCCAATTTATTATCAGCGGCATTTAATTGTTTTTGGATGTTTTCTGCATATTTTTCAGCCAAGGAATTATTATAATATTGTTGAGCCAAAATTTGCTGTTCTGCCGTTGCGTTTTCACCATAAATATATGTTGCAATATCTATTGAAGTTGTATTTCCGTTTTCATCGGTTGTTGAAGCCATAAACGGATTTGCAGATTGATATTGTTGTAAACCTGCGTTGTATTGAGCATAATTGTCCATATTACCCAAATCGTTTACCAATTCATCCGAGGTAACAACACCGTCAGCAATGCTTGCGGAGTATTCAAGTAAATCTTGTCTTTCCTGAGCAATGTTGTCTAATTTTTGTTGAAGTTGGAAAATTAAATCGGTGTAATACAATTTTCTGCTTGAGAATAATGCGTAACCCATAACTAACCTACCTTTTCAAATCTTTATTTAACTAACCCACACTTATATAAAAAATTTTCAACTTTGAAAATTGCTCAAAATGTTTAACGGGCGGACTTGCAGACAAAAACCTGTTTAAAACCCGTTCCCCGCACCGGTTCCGGACGTTTTAACCTTGTTAAGTATATATATTTTGTATATATTCTTTAAATATTTAGTATTGATGTAATATTTAGAAATTAGATAAAAATTTTATTTTTCTAACTTTACAATTCTTAATAAATTTACTTAAATTGCATTCAAGAAGAAATCGCATATGTTGAAGATTGGCTCAATAAGCTACCGATGAAAATTCTAAATTATATGACACCCAAACAAATTTTTCAACATTATAGTGTTGCGTTTGCTTCTTGAATGCAGGGTTGCGGAAAAGGCAAAAAAATAAGCCGATATATCGGCTTATTTTTACGTTTTTCAAATATAAAATTAATTATTTTGTTTCTCTTATGTTTAACGCTTTAATTAATTTT
>CAZHCP010000022.1:15150-22211 GCA_964531015.1 uncultured Muribaculaceae bacterium | reverse complement strand
GACGAACAGTTGGGAACGCATAATAAAGATGCGCGATTCCTGACTTGTCGTACCTGTTACTACCGTCTCGAATCACGTATGAATTAAGATACTATAAGTTTTGGTTTCGCGCACTTTTTTTAATACTGCAAAGCAAGTGCAACAATGTATATGCATATTATGCGACCGTCGAGACAGCCGCCCCGCGGCCTATTTCAGTTTGTCGTACTCTTCGTCGGTGACGGGTTCGAGCCACTCGTTGGATGTGTTCTCGCCATCGATTTCGAAAGCGAGGTGCGCGAACCAGCTGTCGGCTGCCGCGCCGTGCCAATGCTTCACGCCCGCGGGAATGTGGATAACGGTGCCCGGGAGAATCTCAACGGCAGGTTTGCCCTCCTCTTGGTACCAGCCGCGTCCCGCCACGCCGACGAGCATCTGACCGCCGCCCTTCGTGGCGTGGTGTATGTGCCAATTGTTGCGGCAGCGGGGTTCGAATGTCACGTTGGCTATGGGGACCTGTTCCGACGATATGCGGGCGAGGTAGCTGTTGCCCGTGAAATACTGCGCGTATGCCGTGTTGGGCTCACCGATGGGGAATATCATTTCCCGTTGAAATGCCGCCTTGGCGTCGTCGCCCGTCGTATCCTCGGCCCAAACATCCTTGGCCAAACGGAATGCCGCCCACGCCTTGGGCCACCCCGCGTAGAAACCTATATGGGTGATAATCTCGGCTATTTCGGTGCGGGTGATGCCGTTTTTCTTCGCCTCCTGAAGATGGAAGCCCAGCGAGCTGTCGGTGATGCCTTGGCTTATGAGCGAGGTGATCGTAACTAAACTGCGGTCGCGCAGACCGAGACGGTCGGTGCGGCTCCACACCTCGCCGAAAAGGACATCGTCGTTGAGCTCCGCGAATTTGGGTGCGAACTCGCCGAGCTGGTCGCGGCCCGCCGTCTGTACTATCTTCTCCTGTGCCATAACATTGAATGTTAAAATGGTGAATACTGAAATTAAAACTATTCGATTCATGCCTCGTTACGCAATTATTATATGTTTTTTGCAAAAATAGTGAAATTACGCCGCACTGACGATAGACCGATTACGGATTGAGGTACCTTTTTTACTGAATCCGCCGCCGCGGGCGTGGCCGTGCCGTGCTGCCGCCGCACCGAGTTATGCGGCGGAGGAGACAAATCGGTCTCTGCCAATTGCGCGAGATCCGCGATGCGACCGTATCTGCTTTAGGGAGTCCTTTATCCGTTCGTTGCGGATAGCCTGTTCGGGATTATCGACCGAACGAGCGTAGGTGTCCATATCTCAAACATACGAAGAAAATCGGATAAAACGGGCGAACGGGCCGTAATAGTGTAAGCGGTTGAAATGCCGAACCGCAATGGTTATAACCTTAGTCCCTTGCCGAATGCCGCCGTAAAAAATCATGGGCCGAAGCGTATTACATAAGCTTCGGCAAAATTTATGCATTGACTGTACGCAGATAACACAATGCGACTATGAATAAGCCGATTCTTGCAATTTGTCTTACGATCGGTTCGATGGGGTGTTCCAAGGAAGATTTACGGCCTCAAGATACGGAGTGTGTCGTAATTCAGGCACAGATGCCTCAGGACGATACGGGCACCTCGACACGGACGTCGATGAGCGGCGCCACGGCTTCGTTCGTCGCAGGGGATAAGATCGGGGTGTCGGAAACGCTGACGCAGCGCAGCAATGTGCCCTACACGGCCTCGGGCAGCGGTTCTTCGATGACATGGACCACCCCTGCCGCCACGACCATGTACTGGTTCAACTCCACGGCCACGCATACCTTTTATGCCTATTATCCGTACAATGCCGCCAATAACGGCAATGTCGTCACGATCCCTGTACTGGCCAACCAGACGTTCGGATCTACGCCCGACGTGAATGCTGACATGCTCGTCGCCGGCCCCAAAACGCAGGTGCGCAACACGGGCGGCAATGCCGTGGCGTTTACAGGTTCCACGGCGTTCTCTCACGCTTTCAGCCTGCTTAAATTTACGATCTCCACCTCCCTGATTTCTACCTACACCCTGAAATCGATGACGCTAAGGGGCGGCAACACGACCGTGGGTCCCAATAACCCGTACGGAATGTTCAACACGGTCAATACCGTTTCTCTGGTGGGTTACGATCTTGTCGCACGTTCGCTTTCGGTTACTACGGCCAACAATACGGCGGCCAATTTTTCCCAATCGGTCACCAGACCGATCGCTTCGACAGGGCTGCTCGGCAGTATTCCGATCACCGTCTATGTGCTCGTACTGCCCGGCCAATATACCGTGAGCCCGTCGGTTCAGGTACAAGTCTCCTCGCTGCTGGGAGGCAACCAGCAGACCGCGGTGATACCGCTCAATGTAACCACTTTCCTTCCCGGGTACATGTATTCTTTCAGCATACAGATCGGCAACGGTCTGATCGATATAATATAAATAATTCAATAAACCAATCTTTTAAATTCCAGCTATTATGAAAAAAGTGATTTTACTCGCTTGTGTGGCCCTCGGATGGGTAGCCTGCGACAAAGACGACGCTTGCTCTCGGAACTCGGAATCGGCCGATAACGTGATAAGTTTCTCGCCCTCGATCGTTTCCGCGGCCATGGCCACACGTACCGCCTATTCAGGGAGTACCGCTTCATGGACCTCGGGTGATTCCATAGGTGTCTATGCCGATCACCCCACGGGCAATCCTCCCGCCAATGTGCAGTATTCCTACAACGGTACGGCATGGACTACCACCACCAACATGTACTGGGTCGACGGCACCACGGTCCATAAATTCCTCGGTTACGCGCCTTATGCCGCTGCAAATACGACTTACACGGCCGTCAAACTGCCTTCGCTGGCAGGACAGACAGGCGCGATCGATCCGACGAAGGATTTCCTGATCTCGAACAACGCATGGACCACCGGCGTCACACGTCCCACATCGGCCCCCTACTCGGTATCGCTCGTCTTTACCCATGCCCTGTCCCTGATCGAGTTCGATATTTCCGTCACAGGTTTTGCCGCCAACACGACGCTGACCAACTTTGTCACCGCGGTATCGTCGGGCGGTGCGCTGGTTACGAGCGACGCCACGAGTTCGACCATCAACCTGACCACGGGCACGATCACCGCAGGAACCACGGCCAACACCGTCACGGCGACGCCTGGCACACCTCCGACCCTGTCTGCCACCCCCACCAAGCTCTACCTGCTGATCCTGCCGGGTACCTATACATCGCCCACGCTCGCCGTCAACTTGAGTGAAGCAGGAACGACGGTCAGCATACCCGCCTCGGCGATCGGGACCACGACTTTCGCACCGGCGACCAAATACACCTATGCTGTCAGCGTGACCCGTACAGCGATCACCATTTCGAATCCGAGCATCACCGACTGGATTACAGGGACCGGCGGCAACATCAATGTCGCACTCTAAAGTATGGCCGTATGTCGGTTTCCGAAATTAAAGGTACTTGCATCTTAGGTATAAGAGATAAAATCCGATAGAAAACCGCATGAAAAAATGACGGGAAACGACAAAACCCTCTCCGTGCCCCCCCCCGAAACACTTTCCCTGTAAAAACGGGCGGACACTTCCAAAACGATGTAACAGTCCAAGAAAACGGACTGTTACATCGTTTTGTTAAAATTTGAAGTCGCATTGAAAAGCAGACACGGAAAAAATATCGAAAAATTCAGAGAATATTGCCTGTTATCGGAGGGCAACGATAAACAATACCGTTTGCGTGCGGATCGGATAAATGTAGCCGTTTTATGTATCGGTTTAATTTATATTTAAATCGGTAAAAGCATGACGCAGCAAGGTCGATTTGCCCGACTGACGAGGTCCGCGATAAAGGTTATTCGGATACTTTTTCGTCAGCTCTAACAGCTTTATCTGTAATGTCCTTTCAATCATGATTATTCATTTCTTGCAAACTATTCGCGACTCCGCAAAATCGCACGGCGACCCTCGTTTACGGACATATACAAATTATGTATCATGCACGAATTTTATTGCAATGCTCGGACTAAAACGCACGGCAAAATTCACAAAAAAGCGTAATATCGCAGCAAAGTTTTGGAGATTTCATATTTTTCCGTATATTTGCACTCCGAATCGGTATTCGTCCCGATCCGAACATACGGTCTGATGGGTGAGAGGCTTAGCCAACGGTCTGCAAAACCGTCTACAGCGGTTCGAATCCGCTTCAGACCTCACGTTGGAAATCGCAATCAACTGATAATTAGTTGATTGCGATTTTTCTTTTCTCGATTTTGTCAGCTAATTGTCAGCATTTTCTAAAGGTGTATCCCTCTTTTTCGGTTTCGCGCATCATATCGTAGTACAGTCCCATTTCGCGAGCATAGGCGATGTCAAGTCTACGCCGACAACGTCGAGCAGGCATTTGTGGATCAACTCCGTCGCCACGGCCTCGAACACCTTTTTCGCTGTACCTTTGGAGTGCGGCAATGCCGCCACGGCGGTGCCGGCAGGAACGGCGTCTCCGGTCATCCGACACGGCTGGTCCGTACCCCGTAATAAGGATTTCAATCTATCAGATATTTTCTTGCGACCTTTCGTCATTTTAACATTTTCTGTATTTACATTTTTTGTAATAACAAAATTTGTCTTATATTTGCAGTGAACAAATCTTAAAAACCGTATGGAAACACCGTTTACATTCGGGAGGATTGCAACCGAAAAGAACTTTACCGACCGAGAACAAGAAACTGCGCATTTGGTATCCAATTTCGGGTCGCTGATCAATACGATCATCATTTCTCCGCGCAGATGGGGCAAAAGTTCGCTCGTGCATAAGGCTGCGACACTTGCCAGAGAGCAAAATAAAAATATTCGTATCTGTACGCTCGATTTGTTCAACGTACGTAACGAAGAGCATTTCTATACCTTGCTCGCACAAACCGTCATCGAAGCGACTTCCTCGCGCTGGGAAGAGGTGGTCGAGAATACAAAAAGATTCTTCTCGCGAATCGTCCCCAAATTGGTGATCGGGAACGATCCTTCGAATGAAGTATCACTGGATTTCGACCGGGAAGAGGTCAAACGGAATTCCGATGAGATCCTCGATCTTGCTGAAAAAATCGCCGAGGATAAGGGGCTGAAAATCGTGATTTGCATCGACGAATTTCAAAATATCGCGGAGTTCGACGAACCCGATTATTTTCAGAAACGTCTGCGGGCGCATTGGCAACGACACCAACATGTAGCTTATTGCCTGTATGGCAGCAAGAGGCATATGATGTTGGAGGCATTTACAGACTCGTCCAAACCGTTCTACAAATTCGGCGATCTGATATTCCTGAATAAAATCGAGACACCGTATCTGATCGATTTTATCCGCGAGCGGTTTACGGCTACGGGGAAGGCGATCGACGAAGCCGCATGTCGATCGATTATCGAGTTGACGGACAATCATCCGTACTATGTTCAGCAGTTGGCGCAACTTTCGTGGCTGAGAACGGCGCAGAGCTGCACTGAAGGAATTGTCCGGGAAGCGCATTCGTCGCTGGTCGAACAGTTGAGCCTGCTGTTCGTGACGATTACCGAGACGCTGACGACTCAACAACTCAACTATCTGAAAGCTTTGATAGCAGGAGAAAAGGCCATTACCTCTACGGAAGTAATGTATCGATATCGCATCAGTTCGCCTACTGCGGTAATTCGTTCTCGCAAGACGCTTATCGAGAAAGACATTCTCGACAATAAGGCCGGGGTCGTGTCGTTCCAAGACCCGATTTACGCCTATTGGCTCAAGCATAGCTATTTTGCAAAATAACATCGTTCGATCGTTTTAAGGTGCGGTTTCGATCGCGCCTTTTTCATTTCCATATATTTTCCATTTTTCCGAATTCTGAATTCTGCACGTGCGTACAGAAGACTTGGGGCGCGATTGCTTTTCGCAGGGTCCGAAGGATTTTCGCCCCTCCCCGTCTTCGGTCGGAAGCGTACCTCGATCACGCAACTCTTTGATGTTCATATCTTGGATTACAAAGAGTTGCGGAAATCGCCAAAATTTTGCGCACTAAATAGTTAGCGTAATTCATTAATTCACTGTACTTCAATCATCGGTGCGGTTTGCCGCCGCTGTTCAATATCGCATCGCCTATGGTCATCGACGGCGAGTGATGGAGCAGTCGCCGCTACTGCGCCATCTCGATATATATGCGCGTGGTCTTCGTATCGGAGTGTCCCATCATATCCTTGATCGTCTCGATGTCTATGCCCTGTTCTACCATCAGCGCCCCGAACGTATGGCGGAGCGAGTGCGCCGAAATCTTCGGATGCGAGATGCCGATGCAGGCGAGGCGTTGTTTGATGATCCGCCCGATCGTCTGCCGCACGAGCCGATTGTCGCATTGCGCCTTGCGGGATACGAAGAGCGGGGTACTGCTGTCGAAGTTCCTATCGGCGATATACTTCTCCAGCCACGCGACCGTGTCGGGATGCAACACGACGATCTCGTTCTTGTCCGTGCGTCCCTTGCGCTGGATGCGGAGGATCGGTTGCCCCTCGCGCTCGGCGAAGTCGCCGATGTCGATACGCTCCGCCTCGCAGGTGCGAAGCCCGTTGAAGAGCATCAGCGAAATCATCAGTCGGTCGCGACACCAGATGATAGTCGCGGTATCGATGCTGTCCAGCCTGTTCCGCCGTCAGCGGCAGTTTGCTGTACTCCGTATGGCGTTTGCTGCTGCGGATCCCTGCGGCGATATTGTCGTAGTAGCCCTGTCGTTCGCAGAAGCCGTAAAACAGCTTGAGGATCGTAACGAGGCTGTTCACCGTATAAACGCTCTTGCTTTCGGTTTGCAACTACTGTTTGTACTCCAAGACGTACCGACGCTCCGGCGAACGGGTATCGACATCGTGCGCCGACAACCACCGGAACCACAGCGCGATTTTGCGTCGGTAGTCCCGTTTGGCGGCGGGGAGTATGTCGCACTCCGAAATCCATTCGGATATGATTTCATTCAGGTTAAGGGTCGTTCGCATAGTTGTCGGGTCTATGATAAAAATGCAGGCGATACGAAAAGATTTTT
>CAZHCP010000022.1:0-15050 GCA_964531015.1 uncultured Muribaculaceae bacterium | reverse complement strand
GTTCGCATAGTTGTCGGGTCTATGATAAAAATGCAGGCGATACGAAAAGATTTTTTCAACAGCCAATCTATCCCATATTCGATTTACAATATCGATTCAAGGTCTCCGTACCGCCTGCTCGCTTTACATCATAGGCATTCGTTTTAGAGGTTCGACATCGTGTTATCTTCGTTCCCGAGCGCTCTTGCGATTGTGGCAGGAGTTGCATAGGGATTGCAGGTTCTGCAAGTCGAGCAGCGCCCCGCCCCGATTGATCGGGACGATGTGGTCGACCATCTGCGCCGAAGTATGCCGATCGTGTTTCAGGCACTCATCGCACAGAGGCTGCTGCTCCAACTTGACGAGGCGCAGTTTCCGCCATGCGGCAGGATGGTAGAACTCCGTATTGGCGTGGCGGCATCCCGACTGCGGCTTATGCGCCGACAGCCACGGAGATAAGGCATCGTCAGAAGATGATTTCGGAGTTCAACGGCAGGTCGTGATCCTCGATCTCAAAGCCGACGATACGGATGATCTTCGCATCGGGATAACGCTCGCGAGCGGAGATACCGTACTTGGCGAAGTCGGCGGTATAGGCTGCCGGACCGTACTGTTCCGTATTACGGCGGAGGTTTTCGATTTCGACCGCCGTCCATTTCTCCATCTTGCCGTTATGGGTCACATACTTGCGGCGGCCGTCCTCCAAATGATGAATGATTCGTTGCAGTTTCATATCGTGTTCCGTTTTTTAGAAGTTGTTCAATGCTTTTTGCGAATAATACGCAGCCGTATGCGGAATCGAAGTGGCTCGAAGGTTTGTATTCGCCTTTGAGCTTCGATTTTTTATAGTCGAGTGCGAAACGAAAAAATTTCGTCAGCGGAGATGCGACGAACTGCCTGTTCAATATCCGATACGATCTGAAATGTCCCAAGTATCCGCAATAAGAGTTGATTTGCGACAACATACGCGTCAATCTTTTCGAACTCGGTTCGTGCTTGCGGCACTCTTCTTCGATGCGTGTCATTACGTGCCTGAACGAGGCTGTCGTACGTGCGGAGGGATACCTGCGATAGGGTTTGACGTATGCGCCGAGAAACCTTATGCCCTGAGTATGATGCCGCAGTTCTATCTTGTCGGGGTGCAGTTCGAGCATCAAGCGCTTTTCGAGGAAATCCCTTATGTCGGGGATCAATGTTTTCAGATAATTACGGCTTCGGTGAACTATGTAGAAATCATCTACATAACGCCCGTAATGCCGGCATTTCAACCGACGTTTGGCATACTGGTCCAACTCATTCATATAGATGTTGCTGAACAACTGCGACGTGAGGTCTCCGATCGGCAGCCCGACGCCAGGCGGCGATTCGAACAGACTTTTCGACGGCGGCAGTCCTATCCAGTCGGATTTTCGTCCGACGATGCTGCAATCTTGCAGCGGATCGCGCAGCAGAATCGAACGCAACAGAAAATCCACCAGATCGCGATCGAAACCGACGTTCCGCACCCCGACGACCGTCCGAGAGATGATGTCGTAGAGCAATCGCTTGTCGATGCTCATGAAGTATCCGCGCAGATCGAGTTTCAGCACGTATGCCTGTCGCGTGTAGTTGTCCGAACAGCTGCGTATGTGGTGTTCGATACGTTCGATGCCCGCCGATGTCCCTTTCCCTTTGCGGCAGGAGTAACTGTCGTATATCATGCGTCGCTCGAATATCGGCGCCAGATAGTTGAACAGCAGGTGATGCACGACTCTGTCGCGGAACGGAGATGCGAAGATCTCCCTTTTGACGGGTTTGTCGGTTATGAAACAGATACCGGGAGAGGGGCGGTATGTCCTGTCCCTGATCTGCTCGTAGAGCGTTATCAGGTTGTGTTCCGAATCGATCTCGAAAGCCAGTTGGCTGCGGGTGTTGCGTTTGTGCCGCCTCGCATCGTAATAGGCACGGAACAGATCGGTCAGTAAATCGGAGCCGCTATTCATATAAGGTCATTTCATGCAGCGGTAAATTCTCGGACGCAGCGCACGGGAAAGCCGTTCGCGCGGTTGTTGTTGTTGGACGGGTTCACGTTCGTCGAGTTGAAGTTCAAGTTGCGACCGTTCGACTGGCTGTTCGGCGTGCCGCTCCAATAGTAGCCGTTGCCGCCGACATTCGTCAACGCGCCGGACGAGTTGTTCCGATAGCCCGAAGCGGGATTGAAAGCAACCGCTCGCTAAATGGAGCAGAGGATATCGAGTAAGCTCTGCCGCAGATTGGTTTTTCATAACTGACGACAACGCTCTTCGACGCGCAGTCTATCGCGATCGTTTTACGTCGCCAGTGGGTTGCTGAATTTACGAGACGCGCTTCCGCAAGCCTTGACTTCGCGGAATTCCGGTCTGTGTACTGCATGAAATAGACCTTTATATCTGTTCCGTATTATGTCGCACCGACTCTTTCCGATGTTCTTCCGTATATTTCTGCCATGAGGCGAGTTGTCTGGATATCGACTCGGAGAGTTCCGCTGTACGGGCATACAGTTTGGTGCCGATGTAACGCAAATCGTGCATGATGCGTATCCGTATCTTCACGCGCACCAGCCGCTCGCGCATCTCTGCGATGAGCGCACATTTGTCCGCGTCGTAATTGGCCCGATATATCGATACCAAAATTTCGGTCAATTCGTTTTTCAACGTTTCGAGCAACGTGAATTTGACATCGCGCGGAACGCTCCCCATATCTTTGTAAACGATCTGCAACAGGTCGTATGTCGCCTTGTATACCGGCAGATTATCGTATTGTGCCATTATCGCCGCAAGCCGAGAGCGTTTTCTGCAATTCGAGGATAAACATCATGCACTCCATCGGCGTCGAAGAGGCGAGATCGAATGCTCGGACTCGTTCGGTCACGTCGCGAGCCGTCGCAAGATATGCCCGCATCGTATCGCCGACAGGTTCTGTGAGAGGGTCGCGTTCCCGAAAATCGGGAACGCCGTCATATATGCCCGACGTCGCGGACTCGGTCGCGTCCGGACATATATGCGGGAGAGTGCCGTTTCCGGCGACGGTAGTCCTGATACGGGGCGGAGTCGTCGGCACGGAGGATTTCCATGCTTCGAATTCCCCTGCGATTATCGGACGCAGGCTCGCCGATACCAGGCGGTCGGGTTTGCGGTCGAGCAGCGTCAGGGAACCGAGTACCGTACGTTCGCTCGCCATCGGAAAGCCGACGGATATCAACTCTTCTCCGCCGAGCGTCTTCAACGAGCGTTTGGTCGGTTTGAAAGGGCGTATCTGCGTGCATACGGCAAATGCCGACCGTTCGTAGGCTTTCCAGAAAATCCCTTCGCGATACAGGACGATACGGTCCGTATTATCCGCTTCCGCCGCTATCAACTCCCGACTCGTCATAACAATTCCGCATTCGCTGCCGCACGCCGTCTCTCCGCACGCAATTCGTTGGCTATGCGCGAGACCGTCGAGCGGCTCACTCCGTATTCGAAAGCTATCTGCTCATGGGTTGCCCTTCGCATGGAGATTTCGGTCTCTATGCTCCGTCTTTTGTCGACGGTAAGATGCCGGCAGGAACATCTGTGCAGACCCGTCTCGCCCAATGTGCGGTAACGCCGCAGCCACATGCGTACCGTCGACGGATCGATACCGAGTTTTCGGGCTATCGATTTCGACCCCGGCCCGTCGCTATGAAGCTCGACTGCCTTGCGTTTCTCCGACAGAGGGTGTGTGCGGTAAGTAGTCATATTCGGTTTCTCAAAAAATTTTTTTTCGACCGGCTTCGCCGGTTTTATAATCCTGCGGCTGCAAGCCGCAGGAAATATTGAATGCGGTCGCATTCGCTCCCTTTTTATTCTCGGACGCAGCGCACGGGAAAGCCGCTCGCGCGGTAGTTGAAGTTGGACGGGCTCACGTTCGACGAGCTGAAGAACAAGTAGCGACCGCTCGACTGGCTGTTCGGCGTGCCGCTCCAATAGTAGCCGAAGCCGCCGACAAGCGTCAACGCGCCGGACGAGAGGTTCCGATAGCCCGAAGCGGGAAAGTAAATCTCTTCGGATACGGCGCTGTCGCCGCTGCTCGGATAAGGCCAATAACGCAACCCGATGCCGCCGCTTTGAGAATAGGGCGTAAAGCCGCGCAAAGGCTCCGTGCCGCCGTTGATGTTGGTGGTCGGCTCGGTGGCGGTATTGGTGCGGAAATCGCCCCACACGCCGTCGCGCGGCAGGCACCAGCCGGGAGGGCACGGGTCGAATATCGATTTGGGCAGATCTTCCTGCTGAGTGGTGGCGAGAGGATCCTGCCAGATGATCGAGGAGTTATAGGTGGCAGGATTGTATTTGTCGCCGTAGGTCCAACAATAGACTGTGGTACCGTTGACGCTCAACCCCGAGTTGGTTATGAACCGCAGCGGATTTTGGACGGAGTAGACGACCGTACTCGGGTCGCCGCCGTTGGCATCGGAGATTTTGACGTATTGGACTGCGGGAGTCTCTCCATCCGCCCCGTAGAGAGTCGCGCTGCCGGGGAAGGGGTCCTTGCGTCCGAACTGATAGTACAGTGAGCCGAAGCCCGACCCTGCATAACCGTCGCTCATGGCGCCGACGTTGCGGTCCATGATGAATCTGTCGGCATAGATGCCGCTCGTCCAAGCGCTGCCTGCGTAACGATGCAGAGCGCCCCCGCTGACCGAATAGACGTATCGGTCGGGTTCGGGCGAGTAGCGCAAGCCCTCGTCGGGACGGTAATCGGTGATCCACAGATGCCAACTCCACAATATCGCGGTCTTGCCGGGCTGACGCACGCCGATCACCATATTGCCCGCTATGTCGCGCGGTACGGCGATCTCGAAATAGTCGTTGGCGCCGCTGCCCGAAGATTTCGTGATTTCGATACCGGCGGCGACATAGTCGAAATCCGCCCAGACTACCTCCGCGCTCCAACCGATGCTGTTGCCGAGCAGATAGTTGTTCATGGCTTCATAACCGTTGTCTCCCCAGAAAACATCGATGCGGTCGACCGGAATGCGGAACCGTCTTTTATAATCGTCGACCGGCGCCGGATTGAGAATATAGCAGTTGGCGCGCTCGCGGTCGGCGGTGGAATAGTCGACCGTCCCCCAATCGTCGATACGCGTGTCGCTCTGCGCATCGCCTTTGGCGCGTATCCCGATGTCGTAGGTGTATTTGCAGTTGGGCTTCAGATTGAAGTCGTTTTCGAGATTGGCTCCCAGATAGAACGAATAGGAGACGGGGATCTCGACACCGCCCTCCGAATAGAGGGCCTGCACGAATGCGTATGTGGCGCTCGTGGGGGCATATCGGTTCTTATACGCCTGATTGGCGTTGTCGATGGTGCCGCGCATGTTGGCGGCCGTATAGAACCGATATGTGGTACGGCCGTCGCCGTTGTCGATCGTCTCGGCAGGTGCGGTGAACGATACCGTACGGAACGAGCCTGATGTCGGGAAATTCTCGGGCAACTCGTCGTAGGCCGTGATGTAATGGCTTACGGCGGGAACCGATCGCAACTCGACCGTCTCGATACGTATGCCGGCATCGTCGGCCACGTCGATGGCAAGATCGATGCGGGCGATATTACGGCGGAGCGTGCAGCCGACAGCCTCCATATCCGAACTGATCGTCGTATGCACGATGCCGTTGAGCATCGTGCGGAAATCGCCGTTATCGGGGAAATTGCCTTCGCCTGTCGTATTTTCGGAGCCGAAAATATCCGACTGCTGCGCAATGCGCTTTACACGCGATTTGAGGTCGGCGAGCGTGGAACCCTGAGGGAACAGCAGCGACGGATCGCACGTATTGGCCAGAAACACGATAGTATTGTCGGCGGAGGAAGAGATCAGTTTGACCGTCTGCTTCTCCTCTTCCAATTCGCCGTAAGCGTCGAAATAGGTCGGTACGCCCACCAACACGGCGGCGTCGGAGATGCCGTTGTACTGCAATACCCATAAGTTGGCGATCTCGGTACTTGCCCCATTGTCCGATTCGGGGTCATCGATGGCTCTCGTCGTATCCGTCAACGGGATATCGACTGTCGGCGTCCCCGAAGTTTCGCCGGATATACGCAGCGACAACGGCACTTCGACCATTTCGCCCGTTTCGTCCGATACGGTGCCTATATCGTCTTTCGTACACGATGCGGCGACCGATAAAATCAAGGTAATGATAAACCAATTCTTCATATTCGTCGTTCTTTTTCTATTTCTATTCGATTGTTCCGCCCGATGTTCCGCCATCGTTCCAGCCCGCAATCGTGAAGGTGCCCAGATCGATCATGGGAGGCGTGTCGATATTGCCCGACGAAGGCACCGTATCCCACGGGGCGACGGTCAACGCCAGATGGACATACACCGAATTGACGGTTATCGTATAGGTGTATGTATATTGAGGGCGGAAATCGTAGCCCAACGGAATATCCAATACGGCTTCGGTATTGAACTCGACATGCAACTCGGGCAATGTGTACAACGGTTCCCCGTAGTCGTCGGTCGAAGAGTAGTCCTGTGCCAGCAGGTAGATGTAACGCCCGTCGGCTTCGGCGTCGGCCGCAGCGGGCAGGACGACCGACTCCCTGCCGCGAACGAGAGAGAGATCGCCGGAGAAGAGACCCTTTTGGGCGAATGTCTCATTGAAAAAATGCCCGCCGACAGGCTCCCAGAAAGCCTCGTCGATCAGATTGCGCAACGTTATTTCCGACAACACCGACGACTCGATGTCTTCGCCGCACCGGAAGCGGAATTCCAATTTCGACCGCCGCTCCCGCAACAGTTTGTCGCCGCGATCGTCTATGTGGACGGTATCGCGGACGACGTTACCGCCATTCGAGAGCAATTCGCCGCGCCCTCTGATGGTAACGGACAAGGAGTCGCCTATCCTGAGCGGCTCTTCCTCCGAAGAGGGCACGCGGGCGTATCGGAACCCGTATTCGTTTCCCATCGCCGACACTTCGTCGATCGACTTGGCGGGAGAAACGATAACCATTGCGTAGGTTCCGGCGGAGGCGTAAAGTCCCGCCGACGCATCGCGGTCTCCGATGCGGTCGCCTTGCCCGTCTACCCGACACGGTATCAATACGCCGCTTTTATTCGTGTCGTCGGGCGCCGCGGAGAAGTCGTAATAGTAACTTCCCGATTTGCCCGAATAGGATCCGGCGGTCATGTCGAACAACAGCACCCGATAGGTATGTTCCCCCTGTTCGTCGGTTCCGCTGCGCGTGACGGACAGAACCACAGCCGTATCCGGATCGTCGAATACCGCTGCCGTATCGTCGTTATCGCGGGAGCAGCCCGCTGCCGACAGCGCAAACAATAAAAATAGCGTGAGCCTTTTCATAATTCCTTATATGATGATATCTATGCCTTCGCCTTCGTGCCACTCTTCGTCGATCTCCACGCCGTCGAGGTGCAGGAAGTTGTCGATGGTGAAGTAGAACCGATATTCGTATCCCGCCTGAAATCCGACTGTACCGTCCCCGTGAACGATCCTGCTGCGCGGGATAAGAAACGTATACGACGGATAAACGGCTCCGTCGAAAGTGAACTCGACGCCATAAACCGTATCGTCGTCGCCGAGCGACGACGCCTTGTCGGTGGGCACGATCAGCAACGGTGCGGTAGAGTAATTCTCCGTACTGCCGATGGTGGTGTTGTATTGCGAAACGACGAAACTTTCGACGCTCTGCGACGGTGTTACCGTCCCGTCGATGGCATTCAACGACGCTCTGTTGTAGAGCGGAATGCCGCCTTGACGTATGCGTACGGAACTCAATGTTATGGGTGCGCCGGCGTTGCTTATCTTAAAATAGAATCTGAGACAACTCAACGCATGATTGAAATGCAGCTCGACCCGTTTGTTGCCGATGCCGTCCGGCTCTATGTTCTTGTTGGTCGCAGTGCCGTTCTGCTCCGCCCACATCAAATCGGACTGGTTGGCATTGTTGGTACCGCCTATCGAGAAAGCGATGGCTTCGGGGTCACCGATATTGGAGAGCCACGGCGAGTAGGCGTAAAAATCGGCGCTCGTATTTCGGTCGTTCGACATGATGAAGATCGACGAAAAGGTGAACGAACCGCCCTCGTAGTTGTAGTTCCAACCGTTAGCGGTAGAGTATGTCGCCCGGATGTTGTTGCTGCCGGTGTTATGCGGGGAGTACGTACCGTTTTCGCAGATGAACAATCCGTAAGTCTGACCGTTGGCGAACGTCGTCCCTTCGACTACGGAGCGCGATACGGCGCCTGCGACCGAGACCTCGATGTCGACGGGAGTCCTGTTATCGACAGGTACGTCATCGGTCGAACGGGCGCACGACCACAGGACGAACGATAAAGCGATTATGCCGGTTATACGTTTCATATTATTCATTTTCATTGTTATTCGATGAGAGTGTCGCCGTTGCCGTTATCCGCCGGTTTCCACGCCTCTACGCCTATTTCGCCCGCATCTTCTCCGACGATCTCGATCGGATTCGAAACGCCGGCGTCTATGGTGATTTTGTAGTTGACCTTGCGTCCCGCTCCCCATGCGGGATCGTTCGGCAGAGAGACGGTACGCGAGAACTGGGCGCAGATCTTATCGCCTTCGTTGAAAGAGAAGACTATGTCGACCGAAGCCCCGTCGGGAGTCTGCGGCAGCAGGTAGAGATAACCGTTGATGAGTTGCAGCGGAAGGTACGCGTCGTCGTCGGCAGTCGCATCGTCCGCCGAGAGCAGTTCGACATTGCCCAAATGCTGATAGACGTCGGTGCGCAGCAATCGGTATTCGGCATAATCGTCCGTCCCGGCTTCGGAGTCGTCGGACCATACGTAGACGACCGCATCGTCGGGAACGAGGTCGTATGTGAGAATCTTGTGCCCGACGATATGCTTCAACTTGATTTCGTCGACCTTGACTTTGTATCCCGCAGGAGGAGTACCCGTGTATCTGGCATAGAACGACACGTGCGTCAGGCAATGTTCGAAAACGATCGGCATCGCCGTTCCGGAATCGGTGCGGTCGAGCGTCGCCGTGGCATCGGCTACGCAGAAATCCAACTGGTCGGCGATGTTCTCCGTCGACGGCCGATAATCTATCTGCAATGCCCCCGAACGATAACTGTCCAGACCTACTTGCGTCAGCGATCTGTCGTAGGGCGCATAGGCGAAGAAAGTGAGCTTGGACGAAGTGCCGAGCGGCCAATATGCAGCAGGCGAACCGTGCCAGAAACTTTCGCCGCCCTCTTCGAATTCGTGGTTATAGAGATAGTTTCCCGCAACGGAACTCTCTCCGAAATCCTCTTCGGCGGTATATGCGGCGAAAACACCGAAATGCCGCTCTTTCAGCATATCGTAATCGAGCGGCTGCATTCCGCGCGTCATGTCGGAGGTCGCGGACGACAGCATTATGGGGCGCCGATAGTCGGGCATCGGCATGTCGGGATTGCTGTCGGACCCATTTCCGTAACAGGCGGTCAGCATGAAAGCCGCCGCGACGAACAATCGTAACGATTCTATTTTCTCGAACTTCATCATAAACTCGTTTCTTCCGCAATACCTTCCCGATGGACGGAGGCTGCGATTTGCGACATGGCAGGGAGATCCAACCCCGCCATGTCCGTATATGTCCGATATCGCTCTATCGGACGGAATAAATTGTCGTTTATTCGTCGATATCCTTATCCACTCCCGATTGCTCGTAATCGGTTACATCTGCTGTGAACGTGATCTCGTGCAGATCGATGTTGATGTTGTATATATACTTCTTGGCATCGCTCCATTTATCCGTATCGGTCAGAGTGAATGTATAATCCATAGTATTCTCCACAGTGTCACTTCCGCTGCCGTTGGTAATGGTGTAATTGATCGTGAACGAGGATTGATTCTGCGGAACGACCAGCAGACCGTTGCCCACAACTTGCGCGTCGAGCGTCAACTGAACCGCGCTGAAATCGGGCACTACGACCCCGGCGACAGACGACAGCTTGTTCCAAACTACCGAAGAGCTCGCTGCGGCGTTAATGGTCGCCTGCCCCGAAAGCGAAACACCGTTTACGGTAATGCTATTGATCTTGATTGCATCGGCAGCAGCCTGACTCTTTGCCTTTACATTGAAATAGAGCCATGCCAAAGCGTGTTTGAATGTCAATTTCTGGTCTGTCGATTGAGGGCAAGAAACGGCAGAAAGCAAATTGCTGTACATGACATCTTCCGTTCCGTCCAATGCGGTGTCGAACGTAAGTACGACCGATTTGATAGAATTGTCGATATCCCATTCGGCGGTAACGTCGGCATCGGTGCTGTATGCCATGAAATCGATCGTACCGTTCAAAGGATAATACCAACCCGCCTTCCACGAATCGGTCACGTAGGCGAATTTTACATCCTCGAAATAAGTGCTGGCCGTGTTGTTTTCATCGTGATACAATGCCGAAACATTCATATCGCGCTCCGTCGGGAATGTCGTTCCGTCGAATGCGGCGCCACGAGTTACGTTTTGGTTGTAAGCGAATAATCCGATCTCTTTTTGAGTTCCAGTGTACACCTCTTCATTCTTTGCGCAAGCGGTAATCGCTACCGCTGCGACGATAAATAACATCAACTTTTTCATCTTTAATAAATTTTCGTTAAACAATAGTTGTTATTCGAAACCTTTATAATTCTATATCGACTATTTCGTCCGACCAATCCGTAACATCGGGTCGGAACCCTCCGCCGCCGTGCGAAGGTTCGGGAATATCGATCGGATCGCGGATAATGATCTCATGATCGACGTTGTCCGGATCGTCGAACTGGTCGGTTACATCGTATCGATACTGGTATTGTCCGCCGCCGGTATCGGTAACGAGTATATTCAGATATACTTTGTTCTCGGCTCCGGGGTATTTGCCGAACGTGTTGAACACCGTATGGAATTCGTTGTCGGACGCATCTATCGAAATGGGAAAATAGATGGTCGCCCTTTCTACGGAGCGCTCGCCCGACCCGATAAAATTGGAACGTACCTGTCCGGTGAGAAAAACGTTCGCGCTTTGAACGTACTCTTTTCCCGTAACGGGACCTATTTCGATACTGTACGTTTCTAAAACGGTAGAGGCGTCGGCATGAATGGACATCGTCTCTTCGCCCTCTATACGTATGGGAATATCTATGCCGGGAACTCGACCGACGAAAAGATGGTCGGGCTCGAAGACGACCGGATCGTCGCCGTAGGAACGACTGTCGGAAGCGGAATCGCCCGACTGCGAGAGTCTCTCCGATATCGTATCGAAAGGTTTGCGGATATTCTGCGCGACTTCATTCGTATAAGCCTCTATGATCGACATATCTTCGGTATTGCGCACGACGGTGGTCTCCGTGCCGAAATTGTAGATCAGTATGTCGTATCGTCCGGCATCGATGTTCAGAATGCCTCCGGTAGGTCCCACATAATCGTTGGCGATATATGCGTGCGTTTCAGGATCGAAGAAGAGCACGAGCATCGTCTCGGGTTGCGGAATGTCCTGCTGATGGGAAATGTTCAGGTCGATATCCAAATCGAGGCGCACACGTCCCGTCTCGTCGTAAAGAGGCAACCGCTTGCAGCCCGATGCGAGAAGCATCAGCAGCAAAAGCGTTATGTTGGTTAAATGCTTCATTTCGATTGCTTGTTTATGGCTTTACCTATCGGCACTACCAGCGAGACGGTCGCTTTGGTAGGTCCGAAATAACCGATGCGATTCTTGATATCTTGTTTGCGCAGTAACCGGCCTCCCTCTTCCCGTACGCGATAGGCCTGTGCGTCGGAGTAGATATAACCGATGCCGAGCGAAAATTCCAAATGCAATTTGCCTTTGGCAATAGGAATGGCGTATAAATAATCCGCGCCTACGCTGTAAAATGTTCCCTGATGTCCCGAGTAATTGCGCTCGATGTCGTAGTATCCTCCGGCGACGTAGACCCCTACCGAATGTCCGATGAGTCGGTACCGGTAGTTATCCTCCCCCGGCGTATGCCGCTTGCCGAACCAGTAACGACCGCCTACGTTCCAGAACAACAACTCGAAGCAATTCTTATGATCGCTTTTGCGCCACGACCACGGATAATAGTAATCCGCCTCGATCGACCAACGGTTGCCGACCGGAACTTCGAGACCGAAATTGAGCAGCGGAAGCAGCAAATTGGTGCGCAGCGCCGCCACCGGCACGCGCAATGGCACCGCTGCCGACTCTATAACGGACTCCGGTATCGAATCGGAAATTCCGCATACGGCCTCGTCAGCATTGCGATCGTCCGAGCACCTGTCTGCGACGGCCGTGTCAAGCGTATCTATGCGATCTGTGTCGCGAACTTCGACGACAGTGGCTTCGACCGAATAATGTTCGATATCGCATATCACGCAGATGTTGCTGCTTCGTAACGACGGAAAGAAATGCTCGTACATGTTCCACCAGACACGACCGCCGTCGAGCATCATCAATTGCCGTTTGCGCCCGTCCACGATTTTACCGTTCTTGTAGATCCACTCGGGCGTTTCGCGTAAAATTTTCGATACTTCGTTTCGATACGGCTTGTCGGAGGCTTCGACCGCTTCGGCCAAACCCTCCCAATCGATTCCGCGCGAATCGACATGTATCAGCGAATCCGCAAGACTCAGACGATTATGTAGATATTCTTTCATGTTCGTCGCACGGCGAAGAGCCAAAATTCCGTTCATTTTGCTCGAACCGTCGGGCGAAGCCGAACCGATGATGCGCATCGACCGTAAAACGGACGAAGAGTCTTTTCGTATGTTTTCTACGTTACGAATGAAAGAATCGAGCCTTTCGCCATTCCCCCGATAGGAGGTATCCAAAGTCGAATATCCTCGTTCGTAATATATAAATACGCCTATCGTATCCGCCGAGACCGCCCGTTGCGCCATAATGGTCGACGGAATCGCGAGCGACATAAACACGGATAATATTAAAAACAGTTTCGATCTCATTGTATTTCAAATCCTTGCATCGGACATCGTATTTTTAATCGTTCCTTTTTTATCGCAAAAAAATAACTATTTGACAATCAGCGAAATCCCCCCCCCCGAAAAATTTATTGCGGTCTGGTAGTCAGAATTATACGATTTTATCATGCGATTTGAAAATTATTAACTAACTTTACACAGTTAATCGAACGATTTTTGGACAAGGGACGAACTCCACGGGGTTCGTCCTTTTTTTGTTTGCAAACCTCGATATTTGACCGGATTAAAAAATATATCGTTATGACAGTAGCATATTTAAGAGTCAGTACCGAAAAACAGACATTGGCCAATCAGCGAAACGAGATCGAGAAATTCGCGAACAGTCGGGGTATCCGCATCGATCATTGGATAACCGAAATCGCGAGCGGGAAAAAACGCGAATCCGAGCGGAAACTCGGTCGTATCATCGGAAAACTCGAAAAGGGCGATACGCTGATCGTAACCGAATTATCGAGATTGAGCCGTACATTGACGGACATTATGGGCATCGTCGGCGAACTTTTGAGGAAAAAAGTGAATTTGTACAGCACCAAGGATCGTTATGTCTTCGACGATACGATAAACAGCAAGGTACTCTGTTTCGCATTCGGATTGGTTGCCGAACTCGAACGCAACCTCATATCGATGCGCACGCGCGAGGCGCTGGCTCTGCGACGAGAGCAGGGCGTCGTGCTCGGACGACGCAAAGGAAGTTATACCAAATTGCAGTTGCTGATAGATAATCGCGCGGATATAGTATATAAAATGAATAGAGGTTCGAGTATTTCCGAAATATGCCGCGAATACGGTATCGCGCGAAATACGTTCGAACGATTCCGCAAAAAATATATCTGTATGATTATGCGCGGTAATAGCAAAAGGTGGAGAATAAAAGGGAATATAGTTATAGTGGGAAACGATGATCGACTCTCTGCCGGACAACGGCTCTGATCGGACGCGCCCTTTTCAAAAGATATATGTTTCGAATAACGATTCTCGTCTGTCGACAGCGCGCAGACAATTATCGGCATAGGCTGCGCCGACTTACCCGCCGCCGACTATGACTTCGAATGCGGAATACGACCTCCTAAACCGTTACGGCATAATCGGGTTCGGCAATCGATGGCAGTATCCGCCGAATAATCATTAGACGTCTCCGAGTATCCGTTTCACGTCGCTCATTCGGTAGCGCCGTTTACCTCCGATCTCGATCGGTACGAAGTATCCCGATTTAACCCAACGCCAAAGCGTCGTTTTGTCGACATCGAGGATTTCGGCGACTTTCGCTACGCCGGGATATGTTTCGGCAGCGGTATCGGTAATTTGCTGTTCCACCCCGGCTTTTGCCCGGCGGATCAACTCTTCGTTGCATTCGATCAAATCTCCCAACGAGATCGATACGACGATATTCCTATTCTCTTCGGCAAGTTCCAATAATTTGCTCATACCTCGCATTGAATGATTGCGAACCAAAGGTATGCGGGTGCAATCTTCTGCACGCAGGACATTGCCGCTGTTTGCAACCCCAAGCAACGATTCGGGCAACGAGCGTCGGTGGCGACAAAAAAGGCGGGATATAATTTCCCGCCTTCATTTTCGGTTATTTTATCTATTTTCATGATAATTTTACGCGGACTCTTCGGCTTTGAACTTTCGTAAAGGATGGGGCGGATTGTACGGATATTGACGAATCAACATTCCACTTTGAACCATCTTGGGCAAAATCTTATTTTTCAAATAATCTGCACTCCGATTTACTGACAAAGCGATTTCTCCGATGGAACAGTACTCACGGCAACATTCGAGTATTTGTCGTTCCAATTGCTCTCCGGTCATCCAACCTCGTCGGCTACCCCCCCCCAACATTGTTTGCCAAACTACCAACCTTTCTGTCGAAACTATCAACAATGTTTTCCCCAAGTCCATGTTTAGATGATATTTTGTTCCACGACCATTTCCACTCGGAATGATATATCTTTCCCGACATAATTCTTTGAATAATTTTATTCATTGCTCTTTCATGAGTTGTGCGTGCTCCTCTTGCGTAACTTTGATGTAGCGAAGAAACGACTTTTCGGCCGTATGTCCCGATATGGCCATGATCGTCAGCGT
>CAZHCP010000021.1:0-22261 GCA_964531015.1 uncultured Muribaculaceae bacterium | reverse complement strand
TTATTCACGTTTCCGCTCGTGCATTGGCTGCTCAATCATTGGCTATTTTCGGCGATCATACCGACGTTATGGGTTGTCGTAATACCGGTTACGCAATGTTAGCCGCTAACTCCGTTCAGGAAGAAATGGATATGGCATTGGTTGCTCATTTATCCACTTACAAAGCAAAAGTTCCGTTCCTTCAATTCTTTGACGGTTTCAGAACTTCTCACGAAATACACAAAATTGAAGAAATTTCTTATGATGATATTGCTTCTTTGGTTGAACCTAAATACATCGAAGAATTCAGACAAAGAGCTTTAAGACCCGAAGCACCCGTTTGTAAAGTCGGTGCTCAAAATACCGATGTATATTTCCAAGGTCGTGAAACGGTTAACAAATACTATGCTGCCGTTCCCGATATCGTTCAGGAATATATGGACAAAGTTGCAAAAATTACGGGCAGACAATATCATCCGTTTGATTATGTCGGTGCTCCCGATGCAACCGATGTTATCGTTGCAATAGGTTCGGGTTGCGAAACTATTGAAGAAACAGTTGAATACTTAAATTCAAAATGCGGTAAAAAATACGGTTTGGTTAAAGTAAGATTATACAGACCTTTCGATACAAAGAGATTTAACGAAGCTCTTCCGAAATCCGTAAAACGTATTGCCGTTTTAGACAGAACAAAAGAACCCGGTTCAATCGGTGAACCTTTGTATTTGGATGTTGTAGCAGCTTTGGATAACAAAGATATCAGAGTTATCGGCGGTCGTTACGGTTTATCTTCAAAAGAATTTACACCTTCAATGGTTTATGCCGTATTTAAACATTCGGAAAACAACGGTTTCCACGGATTTACGGTAGGTATTGAAGATGACGTTACAAACAAATCTTTAAAAGTTACCGAACACATCGTTACCGAACCCGAAGGAACTACAAACTGCATGTTCTGGGGCTTGGGTTCAGACGGTACCGTTGGTGCTAACAAAAACTCAATCAAAATTATCGGTCAATATACAAACAAAGATGCTCAGGCATATTTTGCTTATGACTCTAAAAAATCTTTCGGTGTTACGGTTTCTCACTTAAGATTCGGTGATAAACAAATTAAGTCAACATACTTAATTACGGCTCCGGATTTCGTATCCTGCTCCGCTCACGCTTACATCGGCAGATATGATATTCTTAAAGGTATTAAAGAAGGCGGTACTTTCTTGTTAAATTCTCCTTACACTAAGGACGAAGCATTTGCTCACTTAACAAGAGATATGCAACAAACGATTATTGATAAGAAAATCAAATTCTACAACGTTGACGCAGAAAAATTAATCAAGGAACAACCCGGATTAAGAGGCAAAGGTGCAAACACCGTTATGATGGTTGCTTACTTCAAAGTTTCCGGTATCATTCCGTTTGAACAGGCGTTGGAAGGTATGAAAGAAATGACAATCAAAACCTTCAAGAAAAAAGGCGATGATGTCGTAAATATGAACCTTGCATTGATTGACGCTGCAGTTAATGCTTGCGAAGAAGTTGTTATTCCTTCTTCTTTAAACGGTGTCGGATGTGTTGATGATGTTAAATTACTTCCCGATGATGCTGATGATTTCGCAAAGAAAATCATTGAACCTTCAATGCGTCAAAAAGGTGATGATATCCCTGTTTCCGCAATGAGCGTTGACGGTGTTATTCCGACGGGTACTGCCTGCTTGGAAAAAAGAGGTATCGCACCGAGAGTTCCTCACTGGAATTCCGAAGCTTGTATCCAATGCGGTATTTGTGCAAGTGCATGCCCGCATGCAGCAATCAGAACAAAATTATTTGAAGCCGATACGTTAAAAAATGCTCCGGACTCATTCAAAACGGTTGACGCAAAACCAAATGCAAACGGCGAAAAATTCAAAGTTCAGGTATATTGCAATGATTGTACGGGTTGCGGTGTTTGTATAGACCAATGTCCGGCAAACAACAATCCCGAAAAGAAAGCGTTAACTTGGTCAACAATAGAAAAAGAAGAAGCGGCTTGTGAATTTGAAAACGAAAAATTCTTTAACGAAGCACCCGACAACGTAATGGGTAAAAATACAACCAAAACAATTAAAGGTGCAATGTTAAGAAAACCGTTATTTGAATTTTCGGGTGCTTGTGCAGGTTGCGGTGAAACACCTTATGTTAAATTGGTTTCTCAATTGTTCGGTGAAAATGCAATCGTTGCAAACGCTACGGGTTGTTCTTCAATATATTCCGGTACATTCCCGACAATTCCTTATACAAAGACAAAAGAAGGAAGAGGACCGGCTTGGGCTAATTCCTTGTTTGAAGACAATGCGGAATTCGGTTTCGGTATTAGATTAGCTGTTGACGCAAACAGAAATCTTTTGAAATCTTATGTTGAAAAAGTTGTTGAAAGCGAAAATGCGCCTGCCGATTTAAAAGAAGCATTAACGGAAGCTGTTTCATACTTTGATAATTCCAAAACGGAAGAAGCCGTAAAAGCACAAAACAAAGCAAAAGAAGTTTTAGCTAAATATGCTGATTGCGGATGTGCTAATGTTGCAAAAATCAGAGAATTACAAGATTACTTCACTGATAAATCGGTTTGGATTATAGGCGGTGACGGTTGGGCAAACGATATCGGCTACGGCGGTATTGACCATGTATTGGCTCAAAACAAAAACGTAAACATATTGGTATTGGATACCGAAGTTTACTCAAATACGGGCGGTCAGGCTTCAAAATCAACTCCGACGGGTGCGGTTGCAAAATTCGCTACGGGCGGTAAGAAAACATATAAGAAAAACATGGGCTTAATGAGCATGTCTTACGGTTATGTTTATGTTGCTTCCGTTGCATTAGGTGCTGACAGAATGCAAACATTAAAAGCATTCCAAGAAGCCGAAGCATACAACGGACCTTCAATCATATTCGCTTATGCTCCTTGTATCGCACACGGTATCGATATGAGCAAGACTCAAACCGAACAAAAACGTGCTGTTGAAGCAGGATACTTCCCGCTTTACAGATACAACCCGGCAAACGAAACTCCGTTTACCTGGGATGCAAAAGACCCGAAAGGCAGCTATCAGGACTTCATAAGAAGTGAAGGACGTTATAAATCACTTCTTAAAACAAATCCTGCTGCGGCAGAAGAGCTTTATAACCAAGCGGAAGCTGATGCGGCAAAGAGAATGGCTGTTTACAAATCAGTCGGCGAATTGATGAAATAACATCATACAAAATTGAGAGGAAGTGAAAATTCACTTCCTCTTTTTTAATGAAAAAAAAATTAAAATTAGTTATTTTTATTTTTCAGAGCGTTATTAAGTGCTATTTCAAGCGTAGCTATTTTTCTTTGCAGAACTTCTTTATCATCTGTATCTATTTCGTTTTGTTGTGCGAGTTTTTCATTTTTTCTTGCAAAAAATTCAAGTTGGTCTTTATATCTTTGAGTCACAATTAAGGAATATAACGCTCCTGAAACGACACCGAAAAAGTAAATAAAAATAATCGGGATAAACGTGTTTATTTCAATTATATTTCCGTCACTTAATGAGAAATTACACATTGTATTATTAAGATAATTTATTAAAACTAAAAATAAAAACGCAACAAATAAAATTAATTCGATAATGCTTAAAAATATTCTGTTATTCAAGATAATTACTCCTTAAAAATTTAAGTACCTTTTTTATATCATAATCGGGTTCCAGTTCAAGATTAATAATATCATTATTTGAGAGTGTCGTAAATTGAAGTTTGTACGATTGTAACAATTGTTCAACGGTTTTAACTTTAAAAGGGGTTTTATTATATAAACTGTCGTTTACAATCGGGTGATTTATATAGTTCAAATGTACACGAATTTGATGAGTTCTTCCTGTTTCCAGTTGCAATTCCAAAAGCGAATAGCCTTTGAAACTTTCAAGAACTTTGTAATGCGTAACGGAGGGCTTACCCGTTTCAATAACGGTCATTTTTTCCTGATTGATAGGGTGTCTGCCAACGGGAGCATTTATTGTGCCTGTTTCATTTTCAAAATTTCCGTGTGCGATTGCAAGATAATTTCTTTTTGCGGATTTTGTTTTAATTTGTTCCGAGAGAAATTCGTGAGATTTGTTATTTTTTGCAATCATCAACAGTCCCGAGGTGTTTCTGTCCAGCCTGTGGACTATACCGGGTCGCATAATTCCGTTAATATCCGATAATCCTTCATAACCGTATCTATACAAGAGAGCATTAACAAGAGTTCCCGTTGTTTCTTTTGTTGTAGGGTGTGTCAGCATTTCTTTCGGTTTATTAACAACAATTATGTCATCATCTTCATAAACAATTTCAATTTTAATATCCTCAGGTTTTATAATAAGGCTGAAATCATCACTCAATTCAACGCTGATAACATCATCATTATTTACCTGAAAAGAACTTTTACACTGCTTACCGTTAACCAAAACCTGTCCTTTTTTTATCAGGTTTTGGACTTGTGAACGTGATGAAAATTCATCTTTTTCACTTAAAAAAGTATCCAACCTTGTCGGATTGATTAATGATCGGATACTAAAAACATATTTTCGGGTCATTATTATAACCTAATCTTTCGTAAACAAAGAAACAATAAGCCCCAATGCTCCGCAAACAATCATAATATCTGCGGTATTAAAGACCGGAAAGTTAGGTGCAAATTCGCAATTTATATAGTCAATAACATGTCCCATTGTAACTCTTTCCAGAAAATTCATCAAAATACCTGCGGAAAGCAATGCCATTGAAGACATAACCGAATATTTAAGTTTACCCGAGAAAATAATTCCGATAAAAGCCAAAACAGCAACGGCTATTAAAGAAGAAAACAAAATCAAATCAGGTTTATCCGAGAATAAGTTAAAAGCGGCACCCGTATTATGAACTTCAAAGAGTGTTAAATAACCGTTACCGACTTTTCCCGTCGGAGAAGCGGAAATTGCATTAAGTACAATTTCTCTGACACCGTAAATAATACCTGCAAAAACTACCGTAAATATACAATATTGGATTGCGTGAGATAAATCAAAAATCGGTTTAACTTCTTTTATTTTACGCTTTTTTGCTTTCATTCCTGAACTCCTTTTGTGTTTTGTGAATTTTTACTTTTTAATACGTTTACTCTTGACATAAGAATTGCAACACCCGACATTTTTACAACAACGGAATCATCTTCAATTGCGGTTGTAGTAAAAGCTAACGAGGCGGTTGCATATTCATTTACGTTTTCATTATTCGATTTTAAAACTCTTGTCAATTCATCCGATTTCACGGCGTGCAGAACATCTTTTACTTTATCCTGCGGATATTTGATTTTATCATTAGAAATCGAACCAATCATCATTGTATCGGAGAATGTATTTGTTTTGACGGTAACATCATATTCCGTATCGGAAGGTATTAATTCGGGGGCAAATATGTCCGCTTGAATATTTTTAGCCAATCCGTATTTAAGTTTCAAGACTTCTTTTTTTACGTCACTTGAAATTAATTTCCAATTTCCGCCTTCTTTAATAAGATAGTCCGTATAAGTAATTTCCGATTCGACACAACCGTTTTCATCAATACCTTTGAACGGCGTTGAAGTTTCTCCCGTTGCTTTTTCATACATATCAACGGAAGCATATTTTTCGTTGATAACATTAATATTTTTAACAATTGAAGTATAAGAAAAGCTTTTATAAGCGGTAGCCGCTTCTTCCATCATTTTAAATACAGTTTTTTTATCAAAGCCGTCGTTATTAACGTAGGAATCGGAATATAAATCTTTAAGTTTTTCGTAATTGCCGTTTTCCGTATATTTATTGTGTTTTTTTATAAAACTTTTAATTTGACTTTCCGGTGAACGTTTAAATTTATCACGGAAACTTACCTTTTTAATAACATTATCGTATTCATAATTTTCACTTTCGCAAGCGGAAATACTTATGTCATTTTCATTTGTATTAATTATGGTTATTGAATTTGCAGTTTGATTTGTAAAAAACAGAACAAATAAAATTAAAACCGGAAGTATTTTTTTCATGTAACCTCTTCTATGATTGTTTATTTCGGTAAAGTATGCAACATACGAAATCGCAACTTACCAATAATAAGTTTATAACATACAGCCAAAAAACGATATCCGCAGAATTGAGGATTTTATTTATAATTCCGAAAATATATCCCAAAATTATAAGAGAAAGAAACAATTTACTTTTTCCTTTAACGTTTTTTGTCATAAAGGTCTTTTTCAAGGCAAAAGGCCAACTTGCACCGAAACAGATGAGCATGCCTGCTTCCCAAATGCTCATTGATTTAACTTGCAGGCTTTGTATTAAGAAATCATACATAACTCTCTCTCCTTATTCTAAATTTTAACATAAATTATTTTTTTGATAGAATTATATGCGAAAGCGAGAAATTTAATGTTATTGGTTATAGATATCGGGAATACAAATATTACAATCGGCGTTTTTAACGGTGATAAAATTGAATATACTTGGAGATTAAGCACAATTCATTCTCGAACGGAAGACGAATACGGTATTTATATAAAAAATCTTTTATGTGAGTTCGGTTTGGGAAATGACATAAAAAATTGTGTAATAAGCAGCGTTGTTGTGCAGTTAACGGAGCGAATTAAAACTGCCGTTAAAAAATATTTAAAAGTAGAAAGTCTTATAATTTCGCATAAAATAAAAACGAATATTGAGTTAAAAACGGATAATCCCTCGCAAATCGGTGCGGATAGGATTGCGAATGCTGCCGCGGCAGCCGAAATATTCGATATTCCCGCAATTGTCGTTGACTTTGGAACGGCAACTTCTTTTGACGTTGTAAATTCAAAAAAAGAATTTATCGGCGGAATAATTACTGCGGGCATGAAAATTCAGGCTGACGCATTAAGCAATAAAACGTCAAAATTGCCCAAGTTAAATATTGAAGCACCCGAAAAAGTTATAGGAAGAAATACTATTGACGCAATGTTATCGGGAATTGTGAGAGGTCATGCCGCTATGATTGACGGTTTGATTTCCGAATGCGAAAAAGAGTTGGGCGAAAAGACGGCAGTTATTGCAACGGGCGGTTATTCTTCCGTTATCAGCAAATATTTAAACCGTAATTTTGACAGCATTGAACCTGATTTAACGTTAATCGGGGCAAAAATCCTTTTTGAATTAAATCAAAAAGAGAAATCAACTTAAAATTTTAATTATTTTAGCGGTTCTTTCTTTATATTTTCGTAAATCAAATCAGTAAGTTCACGAACGGCACCTCTTCCGCCGTTTTTTGAAGATACAAATTTACAAATATCTTTAACCGAATTTATTGCATCATTCGGGCAGGAAGGCAGGGCAACTTTTTCCAAAACGCATAAATCGGGGATATCATCCCCCATATATGCAACTTGTGAAAAATCAAGATTATAATCTTTTAAAAGTTGTTCCATTGCAATAAGTTTGTTTTTTTGCCCCATAAACAAGCGAGTCATACCCAAGTTTTCAAAGCGGTGTTTAACTGTTCCGTTTTCTCTTGCGGTTATAATTGCCGTAATTATGCCGGCTTTCGTAATTAATACAATTCCCTGACCGTCTTTTGCGTTAAAGGTCTTGTATTCGACACCGTTTTCATCATAAGTAATACTTCCGTCGGTCATTACGCCGTCAACGTCAAAAACAACCATTTTTATTTGTGAAGCAATATTCTTTAATTCCAAATTATACATTATGCAACACCCGCTCTTAATAAATCATGGATGTGCAGAATACCTGTCGGAACATTGTTTTCATCGCAAACCGCAAGGGAGGTAATTGAATATTTTTCCATATATGCAAGTGCTTTTGAAGCCATGTCATCAGGCGAAATTGTTTTCGGATTAACGGTCATTACTTCTTTTATTCTTAAAACCGATATATCCGGATATCTTAACAAAATTCTTCTTATATCACCGTCCGTAAGTAATCCTTTTAACTTGTTGTCTTTATCAACGACCAAGGCACAACCCAATTTCTTCTTTGAAATCAAATCAACCGTTTCAAGGAAAGTATCGTTTTCGTGTGCAATCGGAAGTTTTGATTTATCTTTTAACATCAAATCTTTTACGACATACAAAATGCCTTTACCCAAAGTTCCCGAGGGGTGATACAGAAGAAAATCTTCCGTTGAGAAACCTCTTTTTTTCAACAAACAAATTGCAAGGGCGTCACCCATTGCAAGTGTTGCGGTAGTGCTTGCGGTCGGTGCTTTTCCGAGCGGGCATGCTTCTTTTTCAACCGATATATCAAAATAGATATCGGCACATTTGCCCAATGTGGAATTTTTATTGCCCGAAAAAACGATAAGCGGAACTTCAAATCTTTTTATAAGCGGAAGAAGGTTTAAAAGTTCGTTTGTTTCTCCGCTGTTGGAAATAGCAATAACAACATCATCTCTTGTAATAATCCCGGAATCGCCGTGTGTACTTTCGGCAGGATGAAGATAATATGCGGGAGTGCCTGTTGATGTAAGCGTAGCGGCAATTTTTCTTCCGATATGTCCGGATTTCCCCATGCCGGTTACAATAACTCTTCCTTTCGACTTTATAATTTCGGATACGGCATTTTCCAAATTATCGTTTATTCGTTCTTTTAATTTTAGAACAGAATCGGCTTCAATTTGCAAAACTTCTTTTGCCAAATCCGTTAATGTTGATTTTTGTATAGTTTCCACTTTATCGCCTTCCATGTATTATAATTTTAATTATACAATAATTATATATGATGAGAACAGAAACGACAGAAAATGAAACATAATTTTAAATTAACAAAACACTTATTAAAAACGAATTTATTGTATTTTTTTATTTTGGTTGTTGTAAACACCGTATTTATTAATTTCTTTAATTTGGAAAGTAATGTTTTTTATTTTATAAATTCATTTGTAATTGTTTCCTTGTTTATTTTTTACAGAATGAATATTGTTTCGTTAATCAGGCAAAGGTGGCTTGATATAAAAAAAGAAACAATGTATTACAATTATCCGTTAAATATACTGTTTGTTTTTCTGATATTTGTTTTAATACTTGTTACAAACATTGTAATAATAGATAGGGTTAATAAAGAAGCGTTAAATGCGATTTTTGTATTTTCATTTTTTACGAAAAGCGTTGTCTTGTTTTTACCTTCGATTTTGATGTTTGTATATATGGTGTTGATTGTTCCTGCGTTTACCGTACCGTCTTTTGAACTAAACAGGCGGAAGAAAAATGATTTTCTTGTATATCTTTTATTAATTTTAATTTTGTTTGTTTTGGGAATTAATACACTTATAAATGTTGTCGATTCTTATTCTTCACTTTATAAGGATAAATACGCAGCCGTAAAATTACCGGTGCAATATTCTTCAAAATATTTAAAATATAAGGATTTTACCGAAAATAACGAAGCGATGTTAAAAAGAGATAAAGTTCAAATTCCTTTTTTATATACGTCATCCGGTTTTACGTTCCGTAAATATTCAGATGCGGAAGAGTTTTGCAATTCCATCGGTGCGAAAGTTCCTAATCACTTGGAAATGTACAATATTCTTTTTCATCAATTTAACCTTTTCGGTGAAAAATATTATTGGACAAGCGATAAAGCGGGAAGAAACAATGTTGTTTTACATTATAAAGATATGTCTTACGAGGTGATGAAATCACCGGCGGATATTAAACCCGTTGTTTATTGCATGGCAAATCTTCCGCCCGAAGAAAAAATTGTATATCAAAGATATTTTTACAAAACGGAACCTGTCGAAACAGAAACCGCAACCGTTAATTCAAACGTGAAGTACTTTGATGGAGAAGAAATGACTGTCGATACGGAGGATTATGGTTCAAACGAAATAAACGGCTATAATTCCGAAACCCAAGATGAGTTTTCTTATGACGGTTTTAATTCTGAAATCGAAAAAAGATATTATTCCGAAACCGAAATCAAAAAAAATGTATCCAAATATGTAAAATTTAATGTTATGCACGTATCGGGGCAATATATGGAAGAATTGCTTTCACAAGGCTATGTGTACGATTTAATGGAAACCGTAAACCCGTATTATGAAGAAAGTTCAAAAACATTCGGAAACGGATATTCGGGAAATTCAACAACCGACAGAAGAAACAATGAAATAAATTTGTGTTACTTCCCGTTTACAAATTATACGAACATGTCTTTACAGGATGAAATGTTTATATGGCAACAAAGTTTTTGTTCACCTGAGTTTGAAGTTATAAACGAGACACCGGAATTAAAATCACGATACGAAAAAAATTCATATTGCAATCTTAACGGAGGCAGATTGCCGAATATCCCCGAATTAACCGCAATTTTAAAAACCTTCGGTTTAAATTACATCGGTGTTAAGTTCTGGACAAATAATGAAATTTTAAATATAGGAACGGGAGTAAAAGAGCCCGTAGCAATTTCTTATGCGGATGATAAAATTATGAATGCCGAGGTTGTTCATAATCCGAATGAACGGGCTTATGCTTTTTGTATCAAAAAATCGGATAAAAAACATCGTATTATAGCAAATTTCAAATCAAAATTTGCGGGAGAAAACGGAAAATCCTACGCAACAAAAATTTGTCCGGATTGTTTGTATTATGAAATGCCTGATGTTATCCTGAAAAAATATTAAACCATACAGAGGAGATATATTATGAAATTTGAATTGAATTTATCGCTTGAAGAATTGGAAAAACGTACAAATTCCGATGTCCTGATAAAGAAAGAACTTTTAAAAATAAATTCACCCGAATATGAAAATTTATCGGACGGTGATAAAAAAGCATTAAAACATCTTTGCAAAGCTGCAAATTATGCAAATACGATATATATGAAACAGGATAACGAAAACAATCTTGCTTTTTTGACTTTTTTGGAAGAAGAAACAGCAAAAGGTGATAAAAGAGCAGAACTAACAAAGATATTATTTAATGCACAACTTGGAATTATCGGTATAGATTCGGAATCAAATCCCGTTATATTGGAAAGAAATTCAAATGAAACCGACTCAAAAGCCTTCTATCCTGCCGATTTATCCAAGGAGGAATTTCAACGTATTTTGATTAATATGCTAAAATCCGGTGAAACTGAAGAAGTTAAAAATATTCTGACACAACGAAGCATTGTAAAACGTTCGGGCAACAAGCTTGTCGGAATTGATTACACGACAGCATTTAAAGAAGAGTTTAATAAAATTGCCGATGAATTGGAACAGGCGGCAAAATATTCTACGAATGCGGATTTTAACGAATATTTGATATTACAGGCAAAGGCACTTCGTAAAAATGACCCGATGCTTGACGCTTTTGCCGATAAAAAATGGGCGACTTTGCAAAACACTCCGCTTGAATTTACAATTTCTCGTGAACAATATGCCGATTTAATGACAGGTTGCGTTTTGGAAAATGACGAATTAAAAACACTTTTGGAACAACACGGCATTGAACCGGTTTCAAAAGATTCTATCGGCATTCGTGTCGGTATAGTAAATGAAAAAGGCAGCGAAGATTTGTTAAAAGTAAAAAAATATTTGCCTTTAATGGCTGAAAATATGCCGTTAAAAGAACTCTACGAACAAAATATTTCTTCCGATGAAGATAATCTTCAAACAATGGTTGACGTTGATATTGTCAGTTTGCGTGGTGATGAAGGTGCGTACAGAGGCGGAATTACAATTGCTCAAAACCTTCCGAACAATGATAAATTATCTTTAACAATCGGAGGCGGAAGAAGAAATGTTTATCACCGTCAAATAAGAAACAACACATCGGAAAAAACTCTTGAACGGCGTAAAAAGAGATTGAATGCAACATTAAATCCCGAATTGCATAAGTTTTACAACCCTGAAGCCGACCATTGGTTTACTATCGGGCATGAAAACGTGCATTCGTTAGGCCCGAAATCGGGAACGGAAGCTCTCGGAAAATATAAAAATATTATTGAAGAAAACAAAGCCGATATGGGTTCCTTGGCGTTGCTTGATTGTTTGTGCAAGGCGGGGGTATATTCGGAAGAAGAAAAAAATCAAATTTTGGTAACTTTCGGTGCCGATTGTTTTTTAAAGGCGAAACCGCAACTTTCGCAAGCACACAGAGTAAGAACCGTTATGCAGGCTTATTATTTCATAAAAGAAGGTGCAATAACCGTTTCGGATAACGGAATAATTGACATTGACACTGAAAAAATGATACCGACCGCACGAAAAATGTTAACGGAGATTATAGAAATTCAGCTTTCGCAAGATTTTTCAAAAGGTGAAGAGTTTATAAATAAATATTTTGTATGGACTGATGAAATAAACAAAATTGCCGTGAAGTTAAAAGAACTTGATAAATCACTAAACGGCGTAATTTCAACCCCGTTAGCCGATTTTCTCTGCAACGAAAGTTAAAACCGAAATATAAGTTAAGAAAAAAGCCCCGATAAGCGTAAATGCAAAATTGGGGCTTTTTTTAATGAAATCATTAAAATTATTGTTTTTTATCGTCAATAGTTTTTTGGGCATTTTTTACGCCAATAAATTGTTCGAGAGCAATTAAAGCCGTTACAATCAATCCGCCGATTGTACCCGTTTTTATAACTTTCTTTTGCGGGGCAGATAACTTAGAATATTGAAATATATCTTTTGTAGTAACTTTGACATTTGAACAGATAGTACTCATCCACCCCATACAGGTACCGACAGCTGCACTTCCCGCAATTATTCCGATATTTTGCTTTGTTTTAGGACTCATTTCTTGAATTTTCATTACAAACTCCTTTTATATAAATTATAACACAAGACCGTATTTCCGAAATTTAACGTCTTTATATATTTTTTCCCATTTCATAAGCAATTTGCGGGTATTCGGTATGGTGAACATCCTCGTTCAGCCATACTCCGCCTGCTTTTATCATTCCTTTTATTGTCGGATTTTCCAAGCAGGACAGGAAACACTTAAATTCATGTATCGTACCGTCAAAAATATGCTCTTCGGTTGCGGTTGCCGTCATAATAAAATAAAATTCCTTGTTCGTTAACAGCGTATGCTTTGCACAACATCTGTCAATAAAAGTCTTTAATTGACCGCACATTGTATAAAAATATATCGGTGTCGCAAAAACAATAACATCGGCTTTTACCAACAATTCGGATATTTCACCCATTTCATCGGGTTGCGGGCATGTGCGTTTTGAATTGATATTGCAATAATTACAACCGGTACAATATTTGATTATTTTATCCTTTAAAAATATTTTTTGTACATTATGTCCCGCTTCTTCCGCACCTTTTAAAAACTCATCGCATAAAGTATCCGAATTACCGCCTTTTCTCGGTGAGGATGAAATTATTATAACCTTTTTTCCCATGATTGCATGCCTATATACCCTTAACAGCTTTATTATAACAATTTTAAAGAAAAAAGCCATAAGTTTACAATTAAGAATAAAAATTAATCGCTTTCGGCAACTACCGTAACAATTTCATTTCCGTAACTGTCAAAATGTCCGTCCGTTTTTTCAATAATATATCTCAAACCTTCTTTGCCTGCTATTGCATTTTGTGCAACTTCAAGGGCTTTTTCAAATTTTGAATATTCGCCTATTTGTTTTCTGGAAAATTCGGAATAATCTTTTTCCGTAATTACATGAAACATAAAATATACTCCTTTTTTCTTTATGATAGCACATAAAATTTATTCGACCGAAATATTTTATTCTGTTTTGTTTGTGTTATTATAAACATGTTATGTGTTTAGGGTGTCGATTTTAATTTATTATGAAGATTTTTAATAATACATACAATTATAAAACATTAAAACCGAAAGAAAAACAAGAAAAGACGGGCTACGTTGACCCGTTAAAGACTTGGCCTTTAATCGGCTTGTCTTATACAAGCGATATCGGTGCGGTCGTCGGTGAATTAAACCCGAAATTGGGCAATATGTTGAGAGTTCCGACATTAATGTATTTCGGAGCCGATATTTACGATAAATATAAAAACGAAAACGATTCATACAATCCCAGTGCAAAAAGAGGTGTAAAACAAGCCATTACGCAAGCAGCCGCAAGTGTCATTCTGCCTTCTTTTGCCGTCGGTATCGGACAAAGAGTTTTCTCTTCTTTAAACAGATTTTCAAAAACCGGATTGACAACACAAGCAAAAGAAGACATTTTAAATCAATCCTTGGCTTACATGAAATCTCGTAAAATTTCGGATTTTTCAGACTTTACATCATATAAAACGGATTTAAACGAGTCTTTAATAAATCTTGCAAAAGATAAAAAACATGATTTTGTTTCAATGCCTTTATATAAAAAAATTCCTGACGTGTTAAACCCTTTGAAAAATTTTGATAATATTGCATTCTCAAATAAAAAACGAATGATTGCTTATTCTTCAAAATTTACGGAAAAAATTTTTAATATTCGTAACGCATTGATGAATAACGAAAAACCGAAAGAACTTTCTAAAAAAGCATATAAACAATTTGTTCAGGTTGCAAATTCCTGTCCGAACGGTGATTTCGTTAAAGAAAACGCCGTAAAACAAACGTTAAAAAATTATCATAAAATAAAAATATTTCAAAACAAATTAATTAAAGTAACAGGCGGCTTTATTGCACTTGCTTTGCTTTCCAAACCGATTGAAAAATTTGTTGATAAATACATAATTAAAAAGACCGTTGAACCGGGATTGGATTTCATTTCCAACAGCTTTAACGGTGTTAAAGCAAAATATTCCGATTTCGATTTTAATTCACAAAATAACGATTAATTCCGTTCCCGCTTACCTGTTGTTTTTGGTTTATATCCACGGTATCATTAAATAATAGTGAAAAGAGGTAAATATGTGCGGATTAAATTTTAAAGTCGACAGCGAAAAATGTATTCATTGCGGTTTGTGCGTTAAAGATTGTATTGCGGGAATTATTAAATTTGATGAAAATAAAATTCCGAAAATTGATGATGATAAGCATTGCATAGGTTGTCAGCATTGTTTTGCAATTTGCCCTGTCGGTGCAATTTCCGTTTTTGATAAAAATCCTGAAAATTCCGACAAAATTTATTCTCAAAATCCCGATATGATTTTAAATTTAATAAAATCAAGAAGAAGCGACAGAAATTTTTTGACAAAAAACGTCGATAAAGAAAAATTAAATAAACTTAAAGAAATGCTTTCTTACGTACCCACGGGGTGTAATTATCACAGCCTTAAATTTTCATTTATTGAAGATGTTGAAGTTATGAATGAAGTCAGAAATTTTGTTAATCAAAAAATAATCAACGCTTTGACAAAAGCTCCGATTAAAGCCGTTGCCGAAAAATTTTCACCTTATACAAAAGCATTTTTGAACGGTGAAGACATAATTTTCAGAAATGCTCCGCACATGTTGGTTGTTTCAAATTCCGTGAAAGCTCCTTGTTGTGCGGAAGATGTAATCATAGCTTTAAGCTATTTTGAATTATATGCCCAAAGTTTGGGATTAGGCACTTGTTGGTGCGGTTTCGGCGAAATGTGCTTAAAATTGTTCCCCGAATTATGCGATTATTTCCAAATTCCTGACGGTTACGGTGCCGGCTATGTGATTTTGTTCGGCGAAAAAAGCGTAAATTATTCAAGGACAATTCAACCCTTTAATGCCGATATCGTTACGATTGATGATAAAGAAATTTCAAAAATTTCCGTTGCTCAGACGGCAAAAAGACATTTTTGGAATTTTTTAAGATAAACTTTAATTTCGTTTTATAAGTTTATGATAAAATTATTTTGAATGCGGAGTTAATAATGAGAGAAGAATTACTTGCAATAATTGAAAAAAACAGCAGAATAGGTTTAAAAGAACTTTCGGTTCTTCTTGGAACAACGGAAGAAATATTGCTGGGTGAATTTGAAAAATTGGAAAAAGAAGGTGTTATCTGCGGTTATCACACTTTGATTGATTGGGATAAAACCTCTATTGAAAAAGTTACGGCATTAATTGAAGTCAGAGTTACGCTTCAACGTGGTCAGGGTTTCGATAAAATTGCGGAACGTATATATAATTATCCCGAAGTTCGTTCGGTTTACTTAATTTCGGGCGGATTTGATTTGTTGGTTGTTTTGGAAGAAAAATCATTAAAAGATATTTCAAATTTTGTTTCCTGCAAATTGGCAACCTTGGACAGCGTGTTAAGTACGGCTACTCATTTTATATTAAAAAAATACAAAGACCATGGCACTGTTTTTGCAAAACAACACGAAGATGAAAGAGAAATAATTACCCCATGACAAAAGAACTTTCAAATAAAGTATTGAGTATAAAACCGTCAGGGATAAGAAAATTTTTCGACCTTGTCAGCGAAATGAAAGACGTTATATCTTTGGGGGTCGGCGAACCTGATTTTGATACGCCTTGGCATATCAGAGAAGAAGGTATTTATGCACTTGAAAAAGGCAGAACTTTTTATACTTCAAACTCCGGTTTAAAATCTTTACGTGAAGAAATTTCTAATTACATATACAGAACGCAAAACGTAAAATATAATCCGAATGATGAAATTGTTGTTACGGTCGGCGGTTCGGAAGCAATTGATATTGCAATAAGAGCAATCGTTAATGACGGAGATGAAGTTATAATTCCTCAACCGTCTTATGTTTCTTATGAACCTTGTGCGGTGCTTGCGAATGCCAAACCGGTTATTATTAATTTAAAACCCGAAAACGATTTCAGATTGACAAAAGAAGATTTGTTATCGGCAATAACTCCAAAATCAAAGATATTAATTTTGCCTTTTCCGAATAATCCGACAGGCTCAATTATGGACAAAAGTGATTTGGAAGCAATTGCCGAGGTTATAATAAAAAATGATTTATATGTTTTATCCGATGAAATATATTCTGAGCTTACGTATAAGGAAAAACACGTTTCGATTGTTTCACTGCCAAAAATGAAAGAAAGAACGGTTTTAATAAACGGTTTTTCAAAAGCTTATGCAATGACCGGATGGCGTTTGGGATATGCTTGTGCTCCAAAAGAAATTATAAAACAAATGACGAAAATCCATCAGTTTGCAATAATGTGTGCTCCTACAACAAGCCAGTATGCTGCCGTTGAAGCATTAAAAAACGGTGATGACGATGTTTGTGTAATGAGGCAATCATATAATCAAAGAAGAAGATTTTTGCTTAATGCTTTTAAAGAAATGAACATACCCTGTTTTGAACCTTACGGTGCTTTTTATGTTTTCCCGTGCATAAAAGAATTTGGAATGAGCAGTGAAGAATTTGCCACAAGATTGCTTATGGAAGAACGTGTTGCAGCCGTACCGGGAACTGCTTTCGGTGAGGCGGGCGAAGGGTATTTAAGAATTTCTTATGCTTATTCGATTGATAACTTGAAAAAGGCAATGGAGCGTTTAGCTTTATTCGTTGAGAAATTAAGAAAGTAAGCAACTTGTTTTTAAATGCTTAAAAGAAGGTAGAGCAAATAATAAACGGCAGGTGCGGAAAAAATAAAAGAATCCATCCTGTCCAATACTCCGCCGTAGTCATAAAACAGGTTACCGCTGTGTTTTAAGCCTGCTTCTCTTTTAAAGCAGGATATCGTTAAATCGCCGATTTGTGAAAATATTGAAACAACACAGCCGAATATTAAACATTGTATTACGTTAAATCCGGAAATTTTTGTTAAGGAAAGTGAAATTAAGCAGGAAACAAACAAATTTACAAATGCCCCGAAAAGTGTTTTGTTCGGGCTTATTTCTTTTGCCAATAATATTTTTTTGTATTTCGGACCTAAAATACTTGCTGCCCAATCGCCCGAAAGCACAGCTGCAAAATATATAAAAATAAGGCTTATTGAATAGTATTCGCTTTGACAAAAATTCGCAATTTTAATAATATAGAGTCCGCAGAGGATAAACAATCCCGCCGCTATCGTACTTAATGACGTATAAACGTACGGTTTTTTGTTTTTGAGTATTGTTATTAAAAATGAGGTTACAATAAATGCGATTAAAAACGGTGTTATAAAATTGTGAAAATTATCATCATTTAATATGTTTGAAAATGAAAATACAAAAGTGCAGGCTATTGCGAATATTTCAGGTAAAAATTTATGCGGAAATATATTTTTTTCTTTAAACATATTTCTGTATTCACGCATTGCTATAATAATGAAAAATATGGAAACAACAAACAGTGCCGTTTTTGATAAAAATAATGAAACAAAAATCAATCCGAGCAGAAAAAATCCTAAAATGTATCTTGCGTATTTATTTTTCATATAACCTCTTTAAAAAATTTTAACATAGTATTTATAATATGTGAAATCTTATATAATATAAGTATGAAAAAAATAATGCTTATATACCCGCCGGGTGAAAATTATCAAAGATGTGAAGAACGGTGTCAAATAAATATTGAGGCATCGGTTTCAAATTCCGTGCGTGCGTGCAATGACTTGGGATATGTTGCGGCTGTTTTGCAACGTGAAAATTTTGATATCTTTTTGAAAGATTATCCTGCCGAAAAATTATCTTATTCTGATTTTGAATATGATTTAAAAAAGTTTAATCCCGATTTTATATTTATAAGCGTTACAAACGGAAGTATATATTCCGATATTGAGTTTGTTAACAAATTAAAAAAAATCCTTCCGGAAGTTTGCGTTATATTAAAGGGAGCTTTATTTTTTAACCCTGAGGAGGATTTGTTTAAATGTGCGGATTTCTCAAATGTTGATTATACGATTGGAGCAGAAGCGGAATTTATTATTTCCGATTTATTGAATGCACATATTTCGAACAAATCAAAACTTTCGTCAATTCAAGGTATTTCCTATGTAAATGACGGCAATCGAATTATAAATAACTGCTTGAAGTTTAATGAAAATTTAGACGAATTCCCGTTCCCCGCTCGAAATTTAATGAATAATGATTTGTATATAAACCCTGCCACAAATAAAAAAATGGCAACGATTTCCGTTTCAAGAGGTTGCCCTTCTTCTTGCATATATTGCGTTACGCCGTTTATATCGGGGAAAAATGTAAGATTTCGCAACCCTGCTTTAATATTTGAAGAAATAAAAGAATGCGTGGAAAAATACGGAATTTACGATTTCTTTTTTAAAGCCGATACGTTTACAATTAATAAATCTTGGGTTATGGAACTTTGTAATCTGATTATAAATTCCGAATTAAACGAAAAAATTAATTGGGTTGCAAATTCAAGAGTTAATACGATTGATGCGGAAATGTTATTGAGCATGAAAAAAGCCGGTTGTTCTTTAATTGCTCTCGGAATTGAATCGGGCAGTGACGAATCGCTTATAAAAATGAAAAAAAATACAACCGTCGAACAATGTAAAATAGCTGTTGCGTTGTTGAAAAAACTCAATTTTAAAATATTCGGATTTTATTTAACGGGTTTCCCCTGGGAAACGTTTGAACATTTAAAAGAAACGGAAAAACTGATATTTGAACTTGATACGGATTTTATGGAACTTTCAATTGTTACCCCGTTCAAAGGAAGTGAATTGTATGAAGATATTTCTTCACGTTTTGGCAAAAATTTACGGATTTTGGGCAAAGATTCTTTCAAAAAGTTGACAACGGGAACGGATTTTCTTTCAAAAGAAGAGCTGATAAAATTCAGAAAGAAAGTAATTTTAAAATATCATTTACGCCCGTCTTTTCTGTTAAAAAAACTTTTTTCAAAAGATATAACCTTTTCACTTTTAAAAAACTATTTTTTATACGGTATCAGGTTATTAAAAAATATATTCGGAAATTAATCTCTTGAAATGACAAAAATTACTTCTTCCGCCAAAATATTCGCAAAAATATTCGATTGAATGTAATTTCGTTTTGTTGCCTTCGTTGTGTAAATACTGTCCGTAATTTTTATGTTTCTTTGTTTAACAAACTCAAAGAAATCTTTAACCGTTAATAAATGAATATTCGGAGTATCGTACCATTCAAACGGTAAAATTTTGGATTTTGGCATATTCCCTTTAAAAAAGTAATAAAGCCGGACTCGCCAATACGCAAAATTCGGAAAACTTACAATGCACTTTTTTCCGACTCTGAGCATTTCTTCCAAAACATAATCGGGATTTCTTGTTGATTGAAGTGTTTGGTTTAAAATTACATAATCGTAAGTTTTATCGCCGAATTGTTTTAAACCTTCGTCAATGTCACCTTGTATTACGGATAATCCTTTTTCAAGACATTGTATAACTTCTTTTTGAGAAATTTCAATGCCTATACCTTTTACGTTTTTTTCTTCTTTTAGAAGTTTCAACAAGAAACCGTTACCGCAACCCAAATCAAGCACTTTTGAATTACCGTCAATCATTTCCGTTATTAATGAATAATTAACATGGAGTCCTTTTGATTCTTTATAGTGATTATTCATTAATTTCTCCTTTTATGTGCGTGTTTAAAAAACTTTTTATGATTTTTGACTGTGTTTCATATTCAAGCAAAAACGCATCATGCCCGCAAGGTGATTTTATTTCGCAATAGGAAACATCTTTATCGGATTGCATAAGCGTATTTACGATTTCTTTTGATTGTGAAGAGGGGAAGAGCCAATCGGAATCAAAGGAAATTACGAGGAATTTTGCATTTGTATTTTTGAATGCGTTTTTCAGCGAACCGTATTTTGAAGCGGGGTCAAAATAGTCAACAGCTTTTGTAATATATAGATAGCTGTTTGCATCAAACCTGTCGATAAAAATTTGCCCTTGGTGTTGAAGGTAACTTTCCACCTGAAAATCTATATCGAAATTAAAGTCGTAATGGTCTTTATTTTGTAATTTTCGACCGAATTTATTGTACATTGCCTCCTCACAAAGATATGTAATGTGCCCTATCATTCGAGCGTTGGAAAGACCTCTGTCGGGTTTGTTTTCGCTGTTGTAATAATTCCCGTTATTCCACTCAGGGTCGGAAATAATAGAATTTCTGCCGACTGCGTTAAACGCAATTGCCTGCGGTGACAACCTTGAAGTTGTAGCTATCAAAATTACGGATTTAACATAATCGGGATAAGAAATTGCAAACTGCATTGATTCCATACCGCCCATTGAACCGCCTGCAACCGTGTATAACTGCTTTATACCGAGATAATCCAGCAATTTTTTTTGTACTTTAACCGTATCTTCAATGGTAAATACGGGAAAGGACAAACCGTAGGGCTTTTGAGTTTTGGGGTTTATGCTTGAAGGACCTGTTGTTCCGCTGCAACCGCCTAAAATATTTGTACAAATAACAAAAAATTTGTTTGTGTCAAAGGCTTTTCCCTTACCTATCATTGTATCCCACCAACCGGGCTTTTTATCGTTTTCGCTGTGGTACCCTGCTGCGTGTGCGTCACCGGTTAAAGCGTGAATGACAAGTATTGCATTGTCTTTTGCTTCGTTAAGCTCTCCGTATGTTTCATAAGCAACGGTAATCGGTGAAAATTCAACACCGCTTTCAAATTTAACGTTTTCTTCAATTGTGTAATATTTCGTTTCGACTATTCCGACGCTTGTTTCATCCGTAATCATTATACTGCCTTTATTTTCTCGATATTTTTATAGCGTTATCGATATCTTCAATAATATCATCAATGTTTTCCAATCCGATAGAAGCACGCATAAAGTCGTTTGTAATGCCTGCTTTGATTTTTTGTTCATCGGATAGTTGCCTGTGCGTAGTTCCGGCGGGGTAGGTTATGATAGAACGGACATCGCCTAAATTTGTTGCGTGAATAAACAATTTTAAGGCTTCAATAAATTTTGTTCCGTCACCGTCAACGCCAAATCCGATTAATGAAGAAGCACCTTTTTTCAAATATTTTTGTGCCAAATCATAATCTTTGCTGCTTTCAAGTAAAGGATAATTTACAAAGTTTATGTGCGGGTGGCTTTCTAAATGTTTAGCCAATTTTAAAGCGTTTTCGCAGTGTCTGTCCATTCTGACATGTAAAGTTTCTAAGCCCAATTGAGTCAAATATGCGTTAAACGGACTTTGACAGCACCCCAAATCTCTGATTAAGTGTGCTCTTGCCTTTGCAATAAAAGCAGCTTCACCAAATGATTGATTATAAATTATTCCGTGATAGCTTTCATCAGGTGTTGTAAACATTTTGAATTTATCGTTTTGACCCCAATCAAATTTACCGCTGTCTACAACTACACCGCCCATTGCGTTGCCGTGACCGGATAAATATTTTGTTGTTGAATGAACAACAATATCAGCACCGAAATCAATCGGTCTGCATAAATAAGGAGTCGGAA
>CAZHCP010000020.1:0-23187 GCA_964531015.1 uncultured Muribaculaceae bacterium | reverse complement strand
CAATTTTCTCTTGCTCTGTGCGATTTTAATGTTCTGTTAACTCGTCTTCTGTTCCTGTTATCGGCAACGGAAGAATGATCTTTATCAATTATTAAAGAACCCAAATCTTTTATTTCAAAATCTTCTCTGACGCAATAACCTATGCTCGCTTTTCCCATATCAAATGCAAAGACTTTTTTCATTAATACTTCCTTGTTAATTATTTCCCTAAAACAAGTATATCAATTATTTTTGATTTACGAAACATTAATTTTTTTGTTTAACGCTAAACGGCTAATTGCCAAAATATCCGTTCTATTTTAAAATTGGTTTATGAATTTATTAGGTTATGTGATAAAAAGAATTTTACAAACAATACCGCTTTTATTTATAGTGTCGGTATTAAGTTTCTTTTTAATTCGCATGGCCCCCGTTGACCCGTTGGCGGAATTAAAATTAAATCCTTCAATCACGCAGGAAACGTTAAATGCGGAAGTTCAACGTTTGGGGCTTGATAAACCGGTTATTGTTCAATACGGGTTATGGTTAAAAAACTTTGTAAAAGGTGATTTGGGCTATTGCACAACAGGGGAAAAAGTTGTCGATAAGTTGGCAGAGCGTATTCCAAATACTTTACTTTTGACTTCGACCGTTATTTTATTGACTTGGCTTATCGGTATTCCGCTCGGAATACTTGCCGCTCTCAATTGGCGAAAACCTCTTGACCGCATTCTTACCATATTATCAAGTATCGGAATGGCTGTTCCTTCTTTCTTCTTCGCCCTCTTATTACTGATTTTTGCCGTTAAAACTTCGTGGTTTCCGACCGGCGGTTTAACAAGTTACGATTTTTCGGAAATGAATTTATTTCAAAAAATAATTGATGTCCTTCATCATCTCGTTTTGCCCGTTATTGTTCTTTTTACGATTTCTTTATCGGGGCTTCAACGTCAAATGAGAGGAAATTTATTGGACGTTTTGGAATCGGATTATGTTAAGTTCGCAAGAGCGAAAGGTTTGCCCGAAAACAAAGTAATATACAAACATGCACTGCGAAATGCAATAAATCCGATGGTTACGTTGCTCGGATTTGAATTTGCTTCATTATTGAGCGGAGCTGCCTTAACGGAATATGTTTTTCAATATCCGGGTTTGGGCAGGCTGATTTTGGAAGCAGTTATGAAATCCGACATTAATCTTGTTATGGCTTCGCTTATGATTGGTACCGTTATGCTTGTTTTGGGAAATCTTATTGCCGATATTCTTTTAAAACTTGTCGATCCGAGAATTGAGGCTGCATAATGGCGTTTATTCCCGATTTTAATTCCGTTAACGGTGAAAATATTTTTAAGTCCGTTTTAAAAGATAAGTTTGCAAAGGTTGCGTTTTTTATTCTTGTTGCTTTATATTTAACGGTATTTTTGGCTTCTTTTATTTCTCCGTATTCAAAAAATTATTCAAACAGGGATAAATCTTATTGCCCGCCTTCAAAAATCTATATTATAAACGAAAACGGCAAGTTATCATTCCCTTATACATATAATTACGTAAGGTATTTTGATAAAGAAAATTTTGATACGAAATATATAGAAGATAAATCAAAAAAATATGCCGTAAAATATTTTGCAAAAGGCTATAAATATAAGTTATTCGGGTTTATCCCCTGTAACCGTCATTTTTACAATGTTGAAGAAGGCGGGGAGTTATACCTTCTGGGAACGGACATAAACGGTCGTGACAATTTTTCACGTTTACTCTTCGGGGGCAGAATTTCCCTTACAATCGGTTTTCTTGCGTTGTTTATTTCTTTTCCGTTGGGAATGCTCTACGGCGGTATATCCGGCTATTTGGGCGGAAAAACGGATTTTATAATGATGAGAATTGCTGAGGCGATTATGTCAATTCCGAGTTTCTATTTGCTTATAATTTTGGCTTCGATATTGCCTGCGAATATGACGAGCGTTCAACGTTTTTCGTTAATAGTCGTAATATTGGCATTAATCGGCTGGGCAGGGTTCGCAAGAGTTGTCAGAGGAATGGTTTTATCCGTAAAAAAACGTGAATTTATACTTGCCGAAGAAAACCTCGGAGCTTCAAATTTCAGAATTATCACCAAACATCTTTTACCTCAAACTCTGAGTTATGTTATTGTTGCAATGACGTTAAGCGTTCCTTCTTATATCCTCTCTGAATCAGGTTTGAGCTTTTTGGGGTTAGGCATTCAACAACCCGATGCAAGTTGGGGAAATATGTTAAAAGAAGCTCAGGAGTTTATTAACATTGTTTCCCGCCCTTGGCTTTTGACTCCCGGTTTTTTAATTTTTGTTGCGGTATTAGCTTTTAACGTTGTTGGTGATACAATTAGAGATGTATTAGACCCTAACAGTAAGGAAAGATAAATATGTTTGAGTTTTCCGACTTCTTTGTTTCAACCGATTCAGGTATTCTTATGCGGATTTTATTTTCCGTAATATTAGGCTCGGTTATCGGTTTTGAACGTGAAATGACAAATAAATCCGCAGGTTTAAGAACTCAAATTATGGTGTGCTTGGGTTCATGCTTGTTTACAATATTGTCTATATACGGGTTTTCAACCGCCGTAACTCTTTATCCGATTGGCGATCCTTCCCGTGTTGCCGCTCAAATTATTACGGGTATAGGTTTTATCGGTGCCGGTACCGTTCTAAGGCAAGGGCTTACCGTAACCGGGTTAACAACCGCTTCTACGCTTTGGATTGTAGCAGCCATAGGTATGGCATGCGGTTGCGGAAAACTTGATATCGCCGTTGTATCAACAATTTTGGCTTTCGCTATTCTTGTTCTTATAAGATTTGTTGAGATGAGATTTATATCGGGAAATCTTAAACATTTAAAAAAAGTTAAAATTTCTTTTATTTGCAAGTACGATGATTATCAAAAAATTTACAAAGATTTACTTGATGTTTTCCCCGATATTATTGATTATAATCATAAAACAATTGATGAAGATGCCGATAATATAAAGGTTAGTGCCAAAATTTATTCCAATGATAAGGCTCCCGTTTTGAAAATTTACAAACAGCTTGAAGAAATAAAAAATTTACAATCCGTAAGCGTAAAAGAAATTTTTGATTAATTTTTTTTTGAAATAATGTTATAATAATTTCGGAAGTTGAAAAATGGAAAAAGCAGAAAAATTATATTCAAATATCCCGCCGACAAGGTTAAGAAACAGAAAAGAAAAATTCAGAAAAGCTCAAAATCTTCCTTTTTGGACTTGGCTTGCAGACAGAATTTTGTTCAGAATGCTCAGTCACCGTTTTTATGCTTTGCGTATAAAAAATTTGGAAGCATATAAAAATAAACGTAATCCTGATTTCCCGTCGGTGTTTTATGCTCCGCACATGAATTGGTGGGACGGGATTGTCGGTTATAATTTAATGCGACGTGTTTTTAAAGTCCGTGTAAGAATGATGATTGAAGAAATGAACAGGTTTCCGTTGTTTTCTTTTGCGGGTGCGTTTCCTATTAATAAAGCCTCGGCTCAGGAAGCAATGATTTCTCTAAAATATATTGTTGATGATTTAAAAGAGTCTGATATGGGCTTGTGGATTTTCCCGCAAGGCATTGTAAGACCGCCGAATTACAGACCGATTGAATTTCAAACGGGCTTGACTTATATCGCTCAAAATATTGCTAAAAAACACGGCGGTGTTAATTTAATACCCGTTGCCGTTAACTATACTTTTTTGCGTGAAGACAGACCCGAGTGTTTGGCGGAAATCGGCGAACCGATAATTATAACAAAAGATACCGCCATTTTTGACAGACATAAATTTACGCTTGATTTGCAAAATAATTTTGAAAAATTATGCGATGAACAGTTGCAGACTTTTTCAAAAGGTGAAATTGTCGGTTATGAATATGTTTTCCGTCAGGACTTGCCTTGGAACAGAAAATTAGAAAAAAAATTAAAAAATGTTGCGTTGGAAAATGTTGAAAATTCCGATGTCGTTGAAAAAATATAAAAAATGTTAACAATGTAACGATTTTTTTGATTTTTGAAATTTTTATTTTTTAAATTTGTTTATATATTAAGACAATGATTTTAGGGCGGAGATATAATGTTAACTTGTAATGTTCCGGTTAAAACGGCATATAAAAGATGTAAACATTTTGTTTCTTTTACTTTCGGCATTTTATTTTATACGGATAAAATGTTCAAAAACCGTATAAAATTTATTGTATCGCAATTTCGTTTTGCGTTTCCGCCAAAATATATGTAAATTAAGCGGGGAAATAGCCGATATAAGGTAAATTTCTGTAATAACCTTTATAATCCAAACCGTAGCCGACAACAAATTTATCATCGATTTCAAAGCCGTATATATCCGGTTCGATATCAATTTGTCTTGCACATTTTTTGTTTAACAAAGATACAAATAACAATTTTTTCGGGTGATGTTTGATTTTAAATAAATCCGTTAAAAATCTTGCCGTTAAGCCCGTATCAATAATATCTTCTATTATTAATACGTTTTTCTCGTGCAAATTCGGAAGGGTTAAATCTATTGCCTGTAAATTATTTGTTGATTTCGCTTCGTGTCCGTAGCTTGAAATTCTTATAAACTCCATTTGTAGCGGTTTTTTAAAGTGTTTAACCAAATCTGTAAAAAACATAACAGAACCTTTTAGAACACAGATTGCATATATTTCGTCATTATCGTTAAATTCTTTTTCTATTTCTTCCGCAAGTTCTTTTAATCTTTTTTGTATTGTTTCTTCGGAAATTAATACTTTTAAATCTTTTATATCTTTATCCAAATTGTTCATTCTTTGTTATCTCCATTGAAAGTTTATATTGCGGAAGGTTTTTTGCACGCAATTTTTCGCTTAATCCCACGCCTATCGCCCATAATACTTCATTATCCTTGCACAATAACAATATTCTGTCCCTGTCATGTTCGGGAATATTTTTGTTTATAAAATATTTTTTTAATTTCATTTTACCGTCCATACCGAAAGGTTGAATGATATCTCCGTTTCTGCGTGTACGAAGTGTCAACGGGAATTTTATTTCATTAAGATCGACATAAGCGGTATTGTTTATTGCTTTCGGGAATTTGTCGGGTTTTGTTTCGTTTTCAATTATTGAAAAATGGAATTTATCTTCCAGAGTATATGTACCGGGTTCTTCAATTGTCAATGTATTTTCTATTTTTTCACAATCTTTTGCATGTACAAAATAAGTATATTTTGTTGAAACAAATAACCACAAATCGTTTGTAACCGACAGGGTTTTACCTGTTTTGGATTTTTGGTTTTCGCTTATAAAATTAAGTAATTCCTGAATTTTTGAAAAACTCGGTTCCAAATTGTTTTTTGTTAATAATTTATATACAAAATGTTGTTTAATTGCAGAATTGAGAATTAAAAAGTTTTGCGTCAGCCATTTGTTTCCGACAGTAATTTGTTTTTCTATGTTTTCCATTAATTCGTTAATGACTTTGTTATTTCCTATTGCAATATCAGCCAGGGTTATCAGCGAATTTTCAATATTCGGATTGATTATTTTTATTGCCGGCATGATGTTGTGTCTTATGTTATTTCTTGCATATTTCGTATTTGAATTACTGGAATCGTTGTTCGGGTACAATTCGTTTTTAATGCAGTAATTTTCGATATCGGAACGTGAAAAGTTCAAAATGGGTCTGATAACTTTAAACCCTTCCAAATCACGGAGTTCTTTAATTCCTTCAAGCCCGTTTAACCCTGTACCTTTTATAATTCTGTATAAAATCGTTTCCGCATTATCGCTTTTTGTGTGTGCGGTTAATATTGCATCCGCTTCAAAGTCTTCCGCACATTTTTTAAAAAAGTTATATCGCATTTCACGTGCGACGGCTTCGGTTGCTTTTGTGCCTTCCTTCAGAGTGTCGGAAATAAATGTGATATCGTTTTCTTCGCAAAATTCCAAACAGCGTTCTTTTTCCGCTTCGGATTCTTTTCCTCTCCAATTGTGGTTTAAATGTGCAGCAACAAGCAAAAACCCGTATTCTTTGGAAAGTTTATTCATTATATCCAACAAACACATAGAATCCCAACCGCCGGAAAATCCGACAATCAGGGTCGTTTCGCAAGAAATATTTATATATTTCTTTAATATATTTTTTACGGTTTCTTTCATTCTTTTATTATAACAGATTTTGTATCTTTTTTAAATTACGTATTTGATTTTTTGTTATATAATTGTATAAAAGAGAGGGCGGTTATGTTTAAAAAAATTATATTAATCGGATTTTTTATTTGTTGTCTTTTCCCCCTTTGCGTAAAGGCAGAGGAAAATGTTTCGGAGGTTTCTTATTTGAAAATTCCCGATGAAGTTATTACCGCCGTAATTGTTCAAAATAAAGTTGAAGATGTCGGGTATAAAATTTTAAACGCAAATAAAATTGATTACAGGATTATTTTTACTTACCAAACAAAAAATTCAAAATTGGACATAGAGCCCGAATTGAAAAAACGACAAATTATGGTTGTTGATAAAACAATTCAATTTATATCGAATGAAGATGAACTTGCCGCTTATCTTGCAATGAAGATTGCAAAAACACGTGCTTCCTATAAAGGAGTCGTAAAAGGTTTTATTACATCCGCACAAGTAAAATGTGCTCCTAAAAAATTTGAAATATATTTTGACAAAAAAGCAATTGATTATATGGTTGTCGCAGGTTATAACCCTTTGGGGTTTATTACTTTTATTCATAAATGTAATCCGCAAAAGCGTTACGACATAATATCAACGCATAATCTTACTTCCAAACGCTTGGCTTATGCTTATGAATATATCTATACAAAATATCCTTATTTTATTAAAAATAACGAATATTTAGAAAATGATACATACCAAAACTTTTTGTTGTCATCAATCGAAAACAGGAAAAAGTTATATGAAAAGATTACAACGAAATCAAATAAGGTTGTAAGTTATGAATAAATTTCGTTTTTTGTTTGTTTTTGTAATTTTTCTTCTGAGTACGGGTTCGTTATGTGCTTATTCTCAAAATAATGATGAGGAATTGGTAAAAACGCTTGAATTTGTTGATGTCACAAAACCCGAAACAAATTTAAAATACAATTATTCCTCCGTTGAAAGCGTGCCGATAGCTTTAAGAATTACGGAAAAAATTTCCACTAAAAATTCGGGAGTGTATGAAGGGCAGGTTTTAAATTTTAAAGTTCAAAAAGATGTTTTTGTTGATAATGAATTGTTGCTAAAAAAAGGACTGATTGTTAAAGCAAAAGTACAAACGGTTATGTCCAAAGGAATGAACGGAATACCGGCGGAAATAGTACTCGGGGATTTTTCGGTTCCCGGCATTGATAATACAAAGTTATATTCTTATTATTCAAAATACGGTGCCGATCGCTCTTTGTATGTTTTGCCTTTAAAATGGGCGTTGACGGTATTACCCCCCTCAGGCTCGTTAACAAATTTTATTCCCGGCGGTGAAGCAAAGATTGATTTAAAAGACGATATTATTTTATATTATTATCCCGAGTGGGGGGAAGTTGATGAAAATGTTTTAATTGATGAAAATAAAGAAAAGGAGTAAAGTGTGGAAGAAACTTTAAAACAAATATTTTCAAGCAATTCTTTAAAGTTTGATATGTCGGTGATTACAAGAGTATGTATAGAATTTGTTTTATTTATTCTTGTTATAAAAGTCGGCAACAGGTTGTTTAATTTATTTTTTGAAAAAATTATATCGAAACTTTCCGACAGCGAAGCAAAAAAACAATATCAAACAATCCGTCAGTTGGGAATATATATTCTTGATACGATTTTGTCCTTGTTTTTTATTACGAATATATTGCAGGAATTCGGAATAGATATGAAACCGATACTTGCAACAGCAGGTGTTTTGGGTGTTGCCGTCGGTTTTGGCGGTAAAAAATTCGTTGAGGACTTAATTACCGGGCTTACAATTATTTTATCGGGGCAATTAAGAGTCGGCGATAACGTTACCGTTAACAATTCAAACGGAACGGTTGAAAAAGTTACCCTTACAATGATTGTTATTCGCTCCTCAAACGGCGATGTCCACTATTTGAGAAACGGGCAAATCGATACGATAATAAATCATACAAAGGATTTTTCATCTCCGGTATTTAAAATCGGCGTTTCTTATGATACCGATATTGCACATGTAATAAGCGTTTTAAAAGATTTGGGTCGTGAAATAAGAGAAATGCCCGAATTTAAAAATTATATTTTAGCAGATATCTCAATTGCAGGTTTAAATGAATTTCAGGACTCCGCAATTGTTATTCAATGCAGTCTTAAAACTACACCCCAGGAACAATGGCTCGTGAAACGTCAGTTTAACAGAATGATTAAAGAACGTTTTGAAAAAGAAGGTATCGAAATTCCCTTCCCGCAGTTGGTTGTTCACGATAAAAAGTAATTTCGGATTTTTTCCCTAAAAGAGATTAAGAAAAATTCTTAATCTCTTTTTTTATGATTGTACTATTAAATTTTTTTATATTAAAATGTTTTGTATGTACGAATTGAACAGGTGGAAACTATGACTGAAACTGAAAAAAAGGATTTTAAGGAAAGCATAAATTTACCGAAGACTTCTTTGGAAATGAGAGCAAATGCCGTAAAAAAAGAACCCGAAACTCAAAAATTTTGGGAAGAACACGATATTTACAACAAAATGAATGCAAATAAAGATAAATCAAACAGTTTTATTTTGCACGACGGCCCGCCGTATTTGAGTTCCGAAAAAATACACGTCGGTACGGCACTTAATAAAATTTTAAAAGATATTATCGTAAAATATAAAAATCAAAGAGGTTTTTATTCTCCTTTTGTTCCCGGGTACGACGGGCATGGTTTGCCGATTGAAAATAAAGTCGTTAAAAATATTAAAGGCGGAAGAGAGGCTCTTACGCCTGCGGAATTAAGAGAAAAATGCAGAGAATATGCTCTTAACAGTTTGAAAGGTCAGGAAGCGGAATTTAAAAGACTCGGCGTTTTGGGCAATTGGGAAGAACCTTATGTTTCGATAAATGCCGAATATGAAGCCGAACAGGTACGTGTTTTCGGTGAAATGTACAAAAAAGGTTATATTCAAAAAGGTTTAAAACCCGTTTATTGGTGTGCTTCTTGCGAAACGGCACTTGCGGAAGCCGAAGTCGAATATGCCGACCATACTTCAACGAGTATTTATGTTCGTTTTAAATTTACTTCGGAAGACCAAAACAAGGTTTATTCAAAAATTAATTCAAAATCGGAAAAAGATTTATATGCCGTTATTTGGACAACAACACCTTGGACAATTCCTTCAAACCTTGCTGTTTGTTTGAATGCAAGATTGGAATATACCGTATTTGAATACAAAAATGACCGCTATGTCGTTGCAACAGAACTTCTTGATAATTTCTTAAAAGATGTTGAATTTGACAAAAATGAAATCAAGTCCGTCGGAATGTTAAAAGGTGCGGATTTTGAATTGATGAGCGTTTTTCATCCTTTATATGACAGAAAAAGTACGGTTATTTTAGGCGACCACGTTACGATTGAAGCCGGTACCGGATGCGTACATACAGCCCCCGGACACGGTTTGGAAGACTGGGAAGTTTGTCAAAAATATAATATTGAAACTTTCTCTCCGCTTAATTCAAAAGGTATTTGGCAAGCAAGCGATTTCTTTAATGATGTTGATTTGGTCGGTGTTCCTTATTTCAAAGGTAATGAAATTGTTATAAATAAATTGACGGCTTGCGGAGCTTTATTGGCTAAGCAGGATATCACACACAGTTATCCTCATTGTTGGAGATGTAAACACCCCGTTATATACAGAGCTACGCCTCAATGGTTTGTTAAAGTAGATTTGTTTAAAAAACAAACGTTGGACGAAATTAAAAAAGTTAAGTGGATTCCCGCTTCAGGTGAAGCAAGAATTTCAAACATGGTGGAAAATCGTTCCGATTGGTGTATTTCACGCCAAAGAGCGTGGGGCGTTCCTATACCCGTGTTCTATTGCAAAGATTGCAATGAAGTAATCGTTACCGATGAAACGATTGAACATGTTGCCAAAATGTTTGAAAAAGACAGTTCCGACGCTTGGGTAAAATACGGCGAAAAAGAATTATTGCCCGAAGGCTTTGTTTGCCCAAAATGCGGCGGTGTTCATTTCGTAAAAGAAAAAGATATTATGGATGTTTGGTTTGACTCCGGTGTTTCTTGGAAAGCCGTTGTTGAAAAACGTTTTGAAGAATTAAACCACACTCCCGTTGATTTATACCTTGAAGGTTCCGACCAACATCGAGGCTGGTTCCAATCTTCACTTTTGACTTCCGTTGCTACACAAGGAATTGCTCCTTACAAACAGGTGCTTACTCACGGATTTGTTTTCGGAGAAGACGGAAGAAAAATGTCAAAATCATTGGGCAATTACATTCGCCCCGATGATATCATTAAAAATTACGGTGCAGATATTTTAAGATTATGGGCGGCTTCCGTTGATTACAGAAACGATATCAAAATCGGTGACAACATAATAAAACAATTGACCGAAATATTTAAGAAAACGAGAAATACGGCAAGATTTTTACTCGGCAACCTGTTTGATTTTGACCCGAAAACAGACTATGTAAAATATGAAGATTTAAAGGCAATAGATAAATTTGCTCTTCATAAATTAAACGTGTTGATAGAAAACGTAACCGACGCATTTGAAACTTATGAATTTTACAGATATTTCCAATATCTTCAAAATTTTGCGGCAGTTGATTTAAGCTCCTTCTATTTGGATATTGTTAAAGACAGATTATATACAAGCGGTAAGAAATCACTTTCAAGACGTGCCTGCCAAACGGTTTTATATGAAATTTCACAGGCTTTAACAAGAATATTGGTTCCCGTTATGCCTCATCAGGCGGAAGATATTTGGCAAAATACTCCGGAAGTTCAAAGAAACGGTTTGGAAAGTATATTGCTGTCCTCTTGGCCGGTTGTTAACCCTGCTTGGACAAATGTTGAATTGGAAACGGAATTTTCTCAAATTCTGAAATTGCGTGAAATCGTTACAAAAGCAATAGAACCCTTGAGAGCCGATAAAGTAATCGGAAGTTCACTTGAAACAGCCGTTTATATAATTTCCGACAATGCGGAACTTCTTTCTTCTTACGAAAAAGAATTATGCAATATATTTATTACATCGCAAGCGTTTATTGTTAAAGAAAAACCGCAGGATGTTTTAAACGAATATTTTGAGGACGGATACAGCGTATATGTAAAAAAAGCACTCGGCGAAAAATGCGAACGTTGTTGGAAATACAGACCGCTCGGTACGGTTGAAGGTTATGAAACAATTTGTGAAGATTGTTATAATGCCGTTACGGGTAAGGACTAACGTAAAACTAAATCATAAAAAAGCCCGAGTTTTATACTCGGGCTTTTTGTGTTTTTTATTTGTAAAATTTTTCGGGGTGGTTAGAGTTTGACAGTACGATTTCTCTGTATTCGTTTTTATCAATGTTCACGCCCATATTTTTTATGTCTATTTTTATTTTTGGCTTTTTTCTTTGTTTCTTTTTGTTTTCTTCCATATTAAACCTCTATTTACAAATCATTTCTTTTGTCCTGTATTTATCAATACTTTCATAAGACAAATCTTTATGTTCCATATAGTATTGAAGTGCAATAAGGTATGCTTTTGCCGTATCAAGCACCGTAAAACACGGAGTCGAGTACATTTCCGCAATCGTTCTTATCAAAAATCCTCTGTCCTCAGAACCGTATCTTACGGAATTATTGTTCGTTGTCGGAGTATTAATTATAAAACATAAATCTTTATTTTTCATGTCTTTTTGCATTTTTGCAATATCAAATTTTTCAATTTCTTTTGATTCGATATTATGCAATTTTAAGAAATTATGCGTACCTGTTGTAGCAATAAGATTATAGCCTAAATCAACAAGAGTTTTTGCCAATCCGACCGATTCTTTTTTGTAATGGTCGTTTATTGAAATAAGTACATTACCCCTTTGTGTCGAAAGTTTATAACCTGCCGCCAAAAATCCTTTTACCAAAGCTCTTTCATAAGAAGTATCAATACCCAAAACTTCGCCCGTTGATTTCATTTCGGGGGCAAGTGCCGGGTCTATTCTGTTCAGTTTTTGGAACGAGAATATCGGAATTTTTGCACATACAAGATTTGTTTGAGGGGCAATTCCCGGGGTATATCCCTGAGAAGGTATGCTTTTACCGAAAATTGCATTTATTGCAATTTTAACCATAGGTATATTTGTTACCTTGCTCAATATCGGAACGGTTCTTGAAGCTCTCGGATTAACTTCTATTATGTATGCAACATTATCTTTTAACACGAATTGTATGTTCATTAATCCTTTAATTTTCAATGCTCTTGCAATTTTTTCGGTATAGGTTTTTAAATTTTGAGTTATGTTATCGGGGATTGTTCTTGTCGGATAGAGAGCAATAGAGTCGCCCGAGTGAATACCCGCTCTTTCCACATGTTCCGTTATTGCCGGAATTAACACGTTTTCTCCGTCCGAAATCGCATCAAGTTCCAATTCCGTTCCTTCAATATATTGGTCAATTAATATCGGGTGTTCGTCCGAAAACTTCAATGCTCCTTCAATATATGTTAAAAGTTCGTCTTTATTATATACAACCTGCATTCCTCTTCCGCCGATTACATAAGAAGGACGAACCAACAGCGGATAACCCAAGGTTTTTGCAACTTCCAACGCTTCTGACGGTTTTTTTATTGCAAATCCTTTCGGTTGCGGAATATTTAATTCCCTTAACAATTTTTCAAATAACTTTCTGTCTTCCGCTATATTTATTGAGTCCATTGACGTACCCAATATTTTAATTCCACGTTCGTGCAACTGCGGTGCAAGATTTATTGCCGTTTGTCCGCCGAATTGCACCATTACGCCTTCCGGATTTTCTTTTTCGATGATATTCATAATATTTTCAATATTCATCGGTTCAAAAAATAATTTATCCGCAACGTCAAAATCGGTTGACAAAGTTTCGGGGTTTGAATTTACGATTAATGATTTATAATTGTTGTTCCGAACTTCCCAAGCCGCATGTACCGAACAATAGTCAAACTCGATACCCTGACCTATTCTTATCGGTCCGGAGCCGAGTATTAAAACTTTTTTTGCTTTATCGTTTATATCGCTTTCGTCAAATTCGTTGTAAGTCGAATAATAATAAGGAGTATATGCTTTAAATTCGCCGGCACAGGTATCTACCATTTTGAATGAAGCACTTATTGAATTTTCTTTTCTTATTTTTTCAATTTCATCAATATTTTTATGTGTATATTTTGCAATTTCAATATCCAAAAATCCTTTTTCTTTTGCTTCAAGGTATAATTCCTGAGTGAGGTCTTCATTTTTTAATTTGTTTTCAAAATCAACAAGTCCTTTGATTTTATTAATAAACCATTTGTCGATTTTTGTAATTTTATTAATTTCATCTGCCGTAATTCCTCTGTTTAAGGCTTCCGCAACTCTAAAAATTCTTCTGTCGTCCTGAACGTGCAAAAGTGCTTTTAATTCTTCTTCGCTGCATTCCAAATGGCGACCTCTTAAAAGTCCGGTGTATTTTGATTCTATTGAAGTTACCGCTTTTTTAAAGGAACTTTCAAAAGTTCTTCCGATAGCCATTACTTCGCCCGTTGCTTTCATTTTTGTTCCGAGTATTCTGTCGCCGTGTTTAAATTTATCAAACGGCCATTTCGGTATTTTTGTTACGACATAGTCAATAGAAGGTTCAACCGCAGCTATTGTTGTTTTTGTAATTGCATTTTTTATTTCGTGTAAATTATAGCCGATTGCTATTTTTGTTGTTATTTTGGCTATCGGATAGCCGGTTGCTTTTGAAGCAAGTGCTGAAGAACGGCTGACCCTTGGGTTTACTTCTATTACGTAATATTGGTTGCTTACCGTATCCAATGCGAATTGAACATTACATCCGCCTTCGATTTTTAATGCCTTAATAATCCTTAGTGTCGCATTTTTAAGCATTTGACATTCTTTATTTGTTAAAGTTTGAGTCGGTGCAACAACAAAACTGTCGCCGGTGTGAATACCAATCGGGTCTATATTCTCCATATTGCAGATTGCTATGCTTGTATTGTTTGAATCCCTGATTACTTCGTATTCTATTTCTTTATAGCCTGCAATACTCTTTTCAACAAGAACTTGCGAAATCGGACTTAGAGATAATCCCGTATAAACTATTTCTTCATATTCGTTATAGTTATTTGCAATACCTCCTCCCGTGCCGCCTAACGTATAAGCCGGTCTGACGATTATCGGAAATCCGATTTTTTGTGCGAATTTTTTTGCCTCATCAAAACTTGATACAATATCGCTTTCGGGTATCGGCTCTCCAATTTCAATCATTAAATTTTTAAATAATTCTCTGTCCTCCGCTTTTTTTATGGACTCCGTTTTTGCACCGAGCAGTTCGACGTTATATTTTTGAAGTATGCCTTTGTCGTGCAAACTTACCGCCAAATTTAATCCCGTTTGACCGCCTAACGTTGCTATAATTCCGTCGGGGCGTTCCTTGTCGATTATGTATGTTAACGATTCTATTGTTAGCGGTTCTATATATACTTTATCCGCTATGTTTTCATCCGTCATGATTGTTGCGGGGTTTGAGTTTACCAAAATAACTTCTATATTCTCTTCTTTTAATGCTCTGCATGCCTGCACGCCGGCATAATCAAATTCCGCCGCCTGACCTATTACTATCGGTCCTGAGCCTATCACAAGTACTTTTTTTATTTTCGTATTTATCGGCATATTTATCTCTTTTCTTTTATATTTGTACTTTTTTGTTTTCTTCGATTTCTTTTATAAAATTATTTATAATCGAATTTGTATCGTTTGATATTTCCGGTATGAATTGAACGGCTTTTATTTTTAAAGTTTTGCTTTCAATTCCTTCAAGCGTGTTGTCATTCAAATTTATATGCGAAACGTTAACTCCGTCAGGAAGTGAGTTTTTATCAACCGCATAAGCGTGATTTTGGGTTGCAACAAAAATTTTTCCCGTTTTTATATCGGTAATCGGGTGGTTACAGCCCCTGTGACCGTATTTCAGTTTATATATTTTTGCTCCTGCCGCAAGTGCAATTATTTGTAAACCCGACGAAATCCCGAACAGGTTTATTTCCCCTAACAAGGCTTTTACCGTTCTTATTGTTTGTGTTGCGTTCTCGGGGTTTCCGGGTGCGTTTGAAATTAAAACACAATCAAAGTTTTCTTTTAATATCACGTCAGCTTCCGTATCGGCAGGAAATACAGTTATATCGCAATTTAAGTTTTTTAATCCTTCAATAATACTTTTTGTAATTCCTATATCAATTATTGCAAGTTTTATGCCGTTGCCCGGGAATTTTTCGGTTTTATATGTCGTAACTTCCGAAATTATATCTTTTTTTATCGAATATTCCCGCATTTTTGCTTTTATTTCGGGGGTTATATCTCCGGTTGTTATTGCACAATTCATGGAACCGTTATTTCTTATTATTTGTGTTAAATGTCGTGTATCAATTCCTTTCAGACCGGGAATATTATTTTGTTTTAAATATTCGGGCAAGGAAAGGGTGCTTTTGTAGTGTGATTCGTGTTCGCATAAATTTTTAACAATTAACCCTTTTGCGTGGATTTTTCCCGATTCAAAGTCATCTTTGTTTATTCCGCAGTTTCCTATTTCCGGATATGTCATTATAATTGTTTGACCTGCATAAGAAGGGTCTGTTAAAATTTCCTGATATCCGCACATTGATGTATTAAATACGAGTTCTCCGTAGGATGTTCCGTCCGCTCCTATTGATTCGCCTTCAAAAATCATTCCGTTTTCCAAAATCAGTTTTCCTTTTGCCGCAGCGTAAGATTTGTTTTGCGTATATAAAGCATTTTCTATTTCTTCATATATCATTTTAATTGCTTTTATTCTGTCCTCGGCACTTGTTACGGCTCTTCCGATAACAAGGTAATCCGCTCCTTCTTTTATCGCAAGTGCGGGTGTAGCCAACCTTTTTTGGTCGTTCTTAACAGCCCAATCAGGTCTTATTCCGGGGCATAAAACCTTGAAATCTTTTCCGCAAACCTGTTTGATTTTTTTTGCTTCCCATACGCTTGCAACAACACCGTCAAGTCCGCTCTTTTTCGCCGATAACGCTAAATTTAACGCATATTCCTGCGGTTTGTAAGGTACTTTTAATTCCTGTTTTAAGCATTCTTCACTTATGCTCGTAAGTACCGTTACGCCTAAAATCACGGGTTGTTGAAGTCCGAGTTCTTCCGCCGTTTTTCTTGCACCTTCCGAGGCTTGTTTCATCATTTCTTCTCCGCCCGTTGTATGCACGTTAAAAAATGACGCTCCGTTTCTTATTATGTTTTCGGACGCTCTTTTTACGGTATTCGGAATATCGTGCAATTTTACGTCAAAGAAAAATTTGATATTTTGTTCTTTCATAAATTTGAAAATTTCATATCCGTTACCGGTGTATAGTTGGAGTCCGACTTTGAATACACCGACATAATCTTTTAATTCCGTTATAAGTTTTTTTGCTTCTTCCGCACTGTCAACATCCAGTGCCAGAACTATTTTTTCTTTTATTTCGGGTCTTATTTCCATTTTTTTATCCTATATTGATTATTTGTCCGTTTATTATTGTTTTTATTGCTTTACCTTTTAATTTATATCCGTCAAAAGGTGATATTCTGCATTTTGATTTGAATTTTTCCGCTTGTACGGTAAATTCTTTATTTAAGTCAATTACCGTCAGGTTTGCTTTTCTTCCTTCTTTAATAGTGCCTTGATTGGGAATATTTAATATTTTGGCGGGATTATACGTAAGTTTTCTTATTGCTTCAATTAAACTCAATTTCCCCGTGTGAACAAGATATGTCAGTGTAAGAGGAAGTGCCGTTTCAAACCCTGCAATTCCCATCGGAGCATATTGTATCGGCATTATTTTCTCTCTCACCGTGTGCGGTGCATGGTCGGTTGCCATAACGTCAATTGTTCCGTCGAATAATGCTTCGATTATTGCTTCTTTATCCTCTTTGCTTCTTAACGGAGGATTTACTTTATACCTTGCATCATACTCTATTATATCATCTTCACACAAGCTGAAATAATGCGGTGCCGTTTCCGCAGTGATTTGTAGTCCTTCTTTTTTTGCCCTTCTTATCAAATCAACCGATTCTTTTGTTGAAACATGTGCAAAATGATATTTTGCGTTTATGCTCCTTACGACCTCTAATTCTCTTGCTATCGCAATTGATTCTGTTATGTTCGGTATTCCTTTTAAACCTAATCTTGTACTTATTGCACCTTCGTTCATTACTCCGTTTTTTGCAAAACTTGTATCTTCACTGTGCGAAATTATTACGGAATTGTGAGAATTAACGTATTTTAAGGCTTCTCTTAACAAGTGCATATCTTCTATCGGTTTTCCGTCATCGGAAAATGCAATTGCTCCATGTTCCGCCAATTCCGATATATTGGTTAATTTTTTACCTTCAAGTCCTTTTGTTACGGCACAGATGGGATGAAAACCGATTTGTGAAATTTCTTTCGCTTTCTGTTGCGTATATGTCAGTGTTGTTAAATTATCAACAGGCGGATTTGTGTTCGCCATCGGACATATTGCGGTGTAACCGCCTTCAATCGCAGATAATATCCCCGTTTTTATCGTTTCTTTTGCACAAAATCCGGGTTCTCTTAAATGACAATGGATGTCTACCAAACCGGGTGTTATGATGTTTCCCGTTAAATCAATAACTTCTTCTTTCTCATCGGGTGTTATATCCTTTGCAATTTTTACTATTATTTCATTCCGGATTTTTATATCCGAAATTGTATCAAGGTTATTTTCAGGATTAATTATTCTTGCGTTTTTTAACAGCATTTAATTATCCTTCCTTTCTTTCAAAAGAGTATTAAGTATCGCCATTCTTACAAATACTCCGTTTCTTGCCTGCTCCAATATCGTTTCGCCCAAATTATCATCAAGCAGTTCGGAAGAAACTTCAATGTTTCTGTTCGCAGGCCCCGGGTGCATTAAAATAACTTTATCCGAAGCGTATTTTTTCAGTAAATTTTTGTCAATTTCATATAATCTTTTATATTCGGAGGACTCGGGGTAGCATTCTTCTTCATGCCTTTCGTTTTGGACTCTCAATGCCATAACAATATCCGCACCTTCAACGGCTTCTTTTATATCTTCGTGATATTGAACGTTAAATGCTTTTTTATTTTCAAAACTTAAATAACTCGGAGAGCATACGTGAATTTCGGCTCCGAATTTATTAAGCAGATTTATGTTTGATTTTGCCACTCTGCTGTGCGATACATCTCCGACTATCGTTATTTTTTTGCTTTCGATGTTTCCCGTTTTTTCCAACATCGTGTAAAAATCCAATAAAGCCTGCGAAGGATGTGCATGTGTTCCGTCACCGCCGTTTATAAAACTTATCGGGTATTTTACGAGCCTTATTAAATTATTTATTATTCCCGACAGTTGATGTCTTATTACAACCGCATCAACCCCTAAAAAATATAAGTTTTCAATCGTATCTTTTAAACTTTCGCCTTTTGATAATGAAGAATGACTTTCGTCAAAATTAATAATACGCATGCCCGCTTTTTGTCCGGCTATTTCAAAACTGCAACGTGTTCTTGTCGAATTTTCGTAAAACATCAATGCCAAAGTTTTGTCTTTTATATCCGAACTTTTTTTGCCCGATTTATATTCTTTTGCAAGTTGAATTATATTTAAAATTTCTTCTTTCGTAAGACTTTCAATATCGGTTAAATGCTTCATTTCTATACCTTTTCGCTTCTGCTGCCGGGTTTTACCAATTCAATCCCTTTTTTACAAAGCGGGCAGTTTTCCGGTTCATATACAACAGGGTCTGCTTTCATTAACGATTTTATGTTATATTGCGTTAATCCCTTTGTTCTGTCCACTATGCAACCGACCGCCTTTATTTCAACATCATAATCTTTTATTGCTTCAATTGTTTCTTTAATCGTTCGAGCCGTGGTAATTACATCCTCAATAATAACGACTCTTTCGCCTTTTTTCAGTGTATAACCTCGTCTTAATTGCATTATGCCGTCTTTTCGTTCGACGAATAAATTACGTTTCTTTGCCTGTTTTGCAGTTTCATACCCCATTATTACCGCTCCGATTGCGGGAGCTATTATTGTATCGTATTCAACATCTTTTAATGCTTCCGCCAGTTTTTTACCGAGTTGTTCCGTAATATCGGGATATTGATATAACTTTGCACATTGGAAATATATGTCCGAATGCAACCCCGAGGTCAGGCAAAAATGACCGTGCAATACACCTTCCGCTTTCTCCAATAAATTTAATACTTCATTGTTCATGCTTCCCTCAATTCTTTTTGTAATTCTTCAATATTTTTATATCCGTTTTGGCTTATTATTTTTCCCAGTTCATATACAAGTTTTTCTGCAATATCGGGATATGTAAAATTTGCCGTTCCGATTTGAACTGCCTTTGCACCTGCCGCAAAAAATTCAAGAACGTCATCAATCGTTTCTATTCCGCCTATTCCTATAATCGGTATATTTACGACTTTTGATATTCTATATATTGCATTTAGGGCAACAGGTTTAATGCCCGCCCCCGAATACCCGCCCGTGACAATTGCTTTATTTATTTTCCCGTTATTTATGTTTATTTTTACGGAAGTTCCTTTTAACGTATTTATTGCACTTATTGCATTTGCACCGGCACTTTCCGCAGATATAGCCAATTTTTCGATTGAAGTCACGTTCGGTGTTAATTTTACAATCGTATAGCCGTTATATACTTCTTTGACCGCTTTTATCAAATCATACAAAGATTTTTCATCACTCCCGAACTCCAAACAGCCTGATTTTACATTGGGGCAGGATACATTTAATTCTATCGCTTTTATTTTATTTTCTTCGCAAATTCTTGCCGTTTCAATGTAATCTTCTTTTGTTGAACCTGCCAAATTCATTATGAATTTAATTTTATTCTCTTCCAAAATTTTGATTTTTTCTTCCAAAAACTTTTTAATTCCAACATTTTCAAGCCCTATCGAATTTATCATGCCTGCTTTTGTTTCGGCAATTCTGATATGTCTGTTCCCTTCTCTCGGTTTTAGCGTAATTGCTTTTGTTACGATTGCACCCAATTTTGATACGTTAATAAAATCGTTATACTCGTTTGCGTAGCCGTATGTTCCCGATGCCGTCATTATCGGATTTTGAAGAATTAATCCGTTTAAATCTGTTTTTAATCCGTTATATTCCATACAACCTCCTCTCCGTAAAATACGGGGCCGTCTTTGCAAACGGAAGCATTTGTAATTTTTTCGCCTTTTTTAATGTTTATAATACACCCTCTGCATACGCCTATCGAACAAGCCATAACTTTTTCCATTGAAATTTGAGTTTCAATTCCGTATTTTATACCCGTTTGTGCAATGATTTTAAGCACGATTTCGGGTCCGCAAGCGTATATAATCTGCGGTTTATGATTGCTGATTAATTCATCAAGATAATTGACGACGCTGCCTTTTAATCCGTAAGAACCGTCATCGGTACATATTTCATCCGCATTTATTCTTTCTATAATTTCATCTTTGTTTTGAAATCCCGCAACGAAATAATTATATATTTCCTCTTCGTTCAATTTCTCCCTTAAAAAAGCGACGGGAGCAGCACCTATTCCTGCTCCGATAATTAAAGATTTTTTGTTTTCGATTTTAAAACCGTTGCCGAAAGGACCCGTTATACTTAAAACATCGTTTTCTTTTAACGATTTTATATATGCCGTTCCCTTTCCTCTCTCTTTGAATAAAATACCTATTTTCCCGTCGTTATTTGAATATACGCAAAACGGTCTTCTTAACGTTAAGCCGTTGCATAAAACCGATATAAATTGTCCGGCTTTTGCCTCAATCGGAATTTCACATTCAGTTTCGATATAAAAGGTATTTTTGCAAACCTGCTCAGTTCTGATTATTCTTGCTTTGTGTATCTTTTTATCATCCGTTATTGTCATTCTTTATCCTTTTTTATAAAAAAAAAGAAAAACCGATTGTTTTTCTTTTTCTTTAATATATATTCTTTTTTCGTAAACAGTGTTTCATTTATCCGCCTTGTTTTTCTCATTATCCGTTATCGGGCAATTAAATGTCAAATAAAAAAAATATTTTTTTACAAAAAATTTTTTATAATCCTTTTTTCTTAATCAATCGGCGAATTTCGGGTTTCATAATTTGTAATAAATTACTTTTGTAATATTTTAAAAGAAAGGAAATTCCATGTTTTTTCACGAAAATATAACAAAAGATTTTTCGAGAGCCAAGAAGTTTTTTGAAGATATCGTTGCTTATACAATCGGACCTTATGCATTAAATCACATAATTAAAGACGATTTAAAAGCCGTAAATATTATAGATGTCAGAGATTATTCGGATTATATTGAAGGACATATCCCTTATGCCGTTCATATTCCGTATAAAGAAGCCGAAAACCATATTGATATGTTGCCGAAAGATAAAATAAACGTCATTTATTCTTATAACGATTCATGCCCGAGAAGTTATAAAACAGCACTGAAACTTGTTGAAAAACACTACCCTTCAACTGTTTTAAGAGGAGGTTTCAAACTGTGGAAAAAATTTGATTTCGACATTATAAAAAATGACACGAATGATTATAAAGAATTTAAGGATTAGTTTTTATTATTACGGATAACGCAATATAAATTATTCCGACAATTGAAATGCTGCTTAATGTCATTATGAACTTCCAAAAAGGAGAGATTTTTATCTTTCCTTTTTGTTCTTTTTTTAATTGAGTTTTTTCCTTGTTATCTTTTTTTATGGGATTTGATGTCTTTTGTGTTTTTTGTTTATTTGTTTTATATTTTTTTTCTTCTTCTTTTGAATAATCAACTTTAACGGCTCTTTTTGCTTTTTCGTATTTTTCTGTAAGAGAGGATTGCGATTTTTTGTTTGTTATTAAAAGCTCCGTATCATAAGCATATTTTAAAATTTCAGAAGAGGCTCCTTTATTATATACGCAATAGTTTATTGCCAGTTCAAAAGCCCGTTGCAGGCATTCCAGTGCCAAAATCGCATTCTTTTTTACGGAACCGGAGTGTACCGCATTATTTCCGTTTTTCTTTAAAAAATACAAATCATCAATAAATTCTTTTTCCTGTACATGCCCGTTTGAATTATCTTTTAAAGTTTCAATCATATTATCAAAACTTCCGGTTTCTTTATTATGTTGTTCAAGCATATCTTTACAGATTTGTTCCGCAAAACGTCTTGTTTGCGTTATACATTGGTCAAAATATTCGTCACGGTACAGCTTTTCGGCTTCGGCGATTATTCCGTAGAGGTTATTGTTTATTTTTTTGAGAAATTGAAAATTTGTCGTCATATAAAAATTTTATACTAAACAATTAATTTGTGAAATATCCCGAAAAATCGGTAAACTCAGATATTTCCGCCTTTATTTCGCTTTTGTTCGGTTATTTAAAGATTAATATTTTAAATATAATTTTTATATATACCCTACAAACGGAGTAGGGAGAATTTCCGGTTTTATGGTATAACACTCGTATAGTTTAGGAAAGGACATTAAGAATGAACGAAATAAAAGAAAATATAAAAAAATATATACTTGTTAAATATGCCGAAACAAGATTGAACGAATGCAACAGACATCTTTCCAAAACTATTCCGTGGATTCAGAGAAAAGGTCTTATGAATACCATTGATACTCATTGCAGAGTGCTTTTGGATACGTTGGTTAATAAAACAGAAAGACAATCTTTCCGCTTGAATAAATTTATTGTTGATTCGATTTTAAAATATACGCTCGGTAAAAGCGAAAATTTATTGAAATCCAACAGAAAAACAAAAGATATTAAATCTTATATGCAATTAAATTCTTACATTGTTTTTGATGAAATAATGAAAGGTGTTGCTTCAAACAAAAACAGAAAAGCAATTATGTTTAACATTGAAAAACAATTATCCGATATTCAGGAAAGATTGGATTCTAAAGCAGGTATTGAAGAACTTTTGCAGGAAAGAATTTCCGCTTAAAATTTATAATTAAAATAT
>CAZHCP010000019.1:0-23342 GCA_964531015.1 uncultured Muribaculaceae bacterium | reverse complement strand
GCAAAAACTCCGTCTTTATTTACAAGATTGCCGTTTTTGTTATATATAAGTTGCGAAGCAAAATTCATTTTTGTTTTGTCGCAATGCGAAAGCGGAAGCGCATCACTTATCAATAAAATTTTATCAAGCGGTTTTTGTTTAAAGGTGATTTTTAAAACATCTTTGTTTACGTGTTTTAAATCCGCAATCAATTCGGTAAAAATATCATCGTTAATTAATGCCGAAACAACGGAAGAATTTTCCCTGTGAGAAAAACCGCCCATTGCATTATATAAATGCGTAACCTGATTTACTTTTGACAAATCGGAAGCGTTGGTATGCCCTGCCGAAATTTTTATATTTTTAGAAAGCAAATAATTTATAAAATTACCGTTAAAATCCAACTCGGGAGCAATTGTAATTATTTTTATAATATCATCATAAATTTTTTCAAAACATTTAACATCAAGCGGTAAAACATAATTTTTGTCATGAATACCCGCTTTTAGCGGATTAATAAACGGTCCTTCCAGATGAATGCCGATAATTTTTGCTTCGTTTTTCGACTGTTTTTTTTGAGCTTTTTTTATAACGTTAATACGTTCTTTTATCACCTCGACCGTATCGGTCATAACAGTAGGGAAAAACGCACAAACCCCGTATTTTATAATTTCGGAGGCAAAATAATTAATATCATCAACATCACAGTTCATAAAATCAATGCCAAAAGCACCGTGGATATGTTGTTCTACAAGCCCTTCCGAAATTCGCATATTATTACCTCAATGATTCTATTGCCGATTTTATATCTGAAGATGAAAAAATATAACTGCCGGCAACCAAAGCGTTTGCACCGGCTTTTTTGCAATACTCCGCAGTTTCGGCATTAATTCCGCCGTCAACTTCTATTATTAAATTTTCGCTTCCCGAATAATTTTTAATTTGTTTTATTTTATCCGCACAATCACTCATAAATTTTTGACCGCCAAACCCGGGTTCAACAGTCATCACCAAAACCAAATCAAGAAAAGGTATATATTCTCTTATCTCTTCCGCAAGAGTTTTGGGCTTAATTGACAATCCGGCTTTTATTCCAAAACTTTTTATTTTATTTATAACCGTGAGAACTTCCGGTTTTACCGCTTCATAATGAACGGTGATAATGTCTGAACCCGCAGCAGCAAAATCATTAATATATTTTTCGGGATTTTTAATCATTAAATGAACGTCAAGAGGGATGTCCGAAATTTTATTAATTGCTTTAACAACGGGAGCTCCGATTGTAATATTCGGAACAAAATGACCGTCCATAACATCAATATGAACCCAATCCGCCCCGTTTAATTCAAGGCGTTTTACTTCATTCCCCAAATCGGCGAAATCAGCCGATAAAACAGAAGGTGAAATAATAATATTTTGCATACTTTAATCCTCTATAAGATTTAATTTTTTTAACGCATTAAAAGCAGCGTTTTTTTCTGCTTCTTTTTTCGATTTAGCGACACCGCAACCTAAAATTTTATTCTCATATACAACGCAAACTTCATAAGTTTTGTCATGGTCTGCACCGCTTTCTTTAAGCAAACGATATTCGGGCAAATTTTTGTTCAACCCCTGTGTATATTCCTGCAATTTTTCCTTGGCATTATATTTGTATAAAATATTGTTCAAATCAATTTGAACGGAAGAATATAAATCGTTTATTAATTCTTCCGATTTTTTAAATCCCAAAGAAAAAAATACGGACCCGAAAACGGCTTCAAGCGAACAAGCCAAAATCGAAGTTTTTTTTCTTCCCCCGTCTTTTGCTTCATGCCTGCCGATATTCAAATACTTGTCCAAACGAATATTATCTGCCAAAACTGAAAGGAAAGCATCACTTACCAAATAACTTCTTATTTTTGTAAGTTTTCCCTCATCAAAATCCGGATATTTAATAAAGAGTGAATTACTCATTACCAAACGCAAAACGGAATCGCCCAAAAATTCCAAACGTTCATAATCGGGCATGTCAAAAATATTTTGTTCGGAATTAAAAGAAGGATGAGTCAACGCAATATCCAATAAAGTAAAATCTATATCGGGAACATTAATTTTATTTGCCAATTCAGACAATAAATCTTTTCTATCCGCAGACAACATAAATAACTTTCTTTATAACTTCCGTAATCATAGGTAAAGTTAATCCCGAAAGAATAAAATATTTTATATAGCAATAAGCAACCGGGATTGAGAACAAATAGCTGTCTGCTCTGTCCAAAAAACCGCCGTGTCCGGGGAGCGAATGTCCGGAGTCTTTTACACCCGCATCACGTTTTATTAAGGATTCCGATAAATCTCCCAATTGTGCCATGACCGTAACAATCAAACTTAAAACGAAAGAGTGATAAAGCGAAACACCGATAAGTTTACCGATTATCAAACCTGCAATAATTGCACTCAAAGTGCCGGCAATTGAACCTTCAATTGTTTTCTTCGGGCTTATAACGGGAGATAATTTATGTTTGCCGAATCTTATACCGAAATAATAAGCCGAAATATCGGTAAAAAGAATTACAAAGAAAATAAAGACAAGGAAATAAAGTCCCTGTTCAAATGTTTTTCCGAATAACGAAACCTCCGGACCCATGTGTCTTATTAAACAAATGTGAGATGGCAACCAACAAATCAAAAAACCTAAAATCGTAGTTGCTACGTTTGCGATATAAGGTTGTCTGCCTCTAAAGAGCACCGCAAGAAAAGAACCGATGGTTCCGACCATCAAAATCAAAGGGATTAAAGAATGATAAGAACATGATGTTGCCAAAATCATTAATACGGAAACCAAGAGAATAACCTTAAAGAAAGGAAAGAAACCTTTGTTTTTAAGGATATCAACGTATTCCTTTGCCGCAATTACAACAAAGAGCATTAATAATGCGAGCAAAAACTTTCCGCCCAAAATAATGCAACCGAAAGTTAATGCTCCCATTAAAAAACCTGTAATTAATCTGTTTGAAATAAGATTATTTAATACAGCCACTATACGGTTAAAACCTCTTTTTCTTTTTCTGCGGATTGTTCATCAGCAATTTTAATATATTTATCCGTCAACTTTTGAATTTTATCCTGATTATCTTTAACGGAGTCTTCCGAAAGATTTTCGGCTTTTTCCAATTTTTTCAATTCGTCCGTCAAATCACGTCTGATATTACGGATTGCAACTTTTGTATCTTCGCAAGCCTTTTTAACGTCTTTGCAGATTTCCTTACGTTTATCTGACGTTAACGGCGGGAAAACGAGTCTTACTACAACACCGTCGCTGTTCGGATTGATACCCAAATCGGCTTTTACGAGAGCTTTTTCGATATCTTTTAGTATTGTTTTGTCAAAAGGTGTAATAACAAGAGTCGTACCGTCTTGAACGCTTACTTGCGATAATTGTCTTAACGGAGTGGGAACGCCGTAATATTCCACCAATACTTTATCCAACATAATAGGATTTGCTCTTCCCGTACGAATAGATGCAAATTCTTTTTTCATCTGATTTATTGCTTTTTCCATTTTTTCAGTACCTGTTGAAAAAATTGATTCAACTGACATATTAACCTCCTACGAATGTACCTGTATCTTTACCTTGTAAAATATTAAGAATGCTTCCTTTTGCCGCAAAATCAAAAACTACAATCGGGATTGAGTTTTGTTTGCATAATGCACAAGAAGCGGTATCCATGACTTTTAAACCTTTGATAATTATATCATCATAAGTAATTTTAGAATATTTTTTAGCATTGGGATTAACTTTCGGGTCATCGGAGTAGACGCCGTCAACACCGTTTTTAGCCATAAGCATAACTTCCGCACCAATTTCGGAAGCTCTTAATGCTGCTGCGGTATCGGTTGTAAAGAAAGGATTTCCGGTACCTGCGGCAAAAATAACGACTCTTGATTTTTCCAAATGTCTGATAGCTTTAAACCTGATATACGGTTCTGCGATTTTATCCATATCAATTGCAGACTGAACTCGGCAATGTACGTTTAATTTTCTCAACGCACTTTGCAGAGCCAAGGCATTCATAACCGTAGCCAACATGCCTATATAATCGCCCGTAGCCTGTTCCATACCGTATTTTGCGGAATTTTTCATACCTCTGAATATATTACCGCCGCCGACAACAACCGCAATTTCGGCACCGATGTCGTATGCGTTTTTTATTTCGTTTGCAATCATTTCCAACGGTATTTGGTCTATACCGAATTCCTGACTTCCCATGAGAGCTTCACCGCTGAGTTTTAGCAGTATTCTTTTATATTTCAAATTTTCTTTCATATAAACCTCTATCAAAACAATATATTTATTATACTCAAAGCAAGGTTAAAAGTAAAATACAAAAGCATAATATATTTTACTTTTTACCTTGAAGCGTTATTTTCGTTTCTTAATTTCAAATATTCGTCTTTATGAATACGCATATCATTGGCTCTGTCGTAGTATTCAACAAACTTCATTCCGAGTTCGTCGGCACGTTTTCCCGCATATTCAAGCAGGTCATACATTTCATCAGGTACATTATATTTGTTTGTAATGTACCAACCGCCTTCGACATCAAGAACTATACTTTTTATGCCTGCTTTAACCGTCAAATCAAACCATTTATCAAGTTCTTCTTTATTATCGTTAAATCCGGGGTAAATAATATATTTTGTTTTTGCTTTATATTTGTTATCCGTTTGAGCAGCCGCATATTTTGCCAAATTTTCCCAAACTTTGTCAAAATGATTAACTCGTTTTATATTTTTATATGTTTCGGGGCAACCCGAGTCAACGGAAACAACAAGCGTCAATTTCCCTTCCGAAAGTCCTCTTTCAATTGCCTGAGAATACTTCACACCCGAAGAATGTACTCTGATATTATCGCAACCGGCATCCAAAAGCATATTAACCATAGGTTCAAATTCCGGTAACAATGCGGGTTCTCCGCCTCCAAAGCCTATTTCCCCTCCGCCTCTGACTTTTCCCGCTTCAACAAGTTTTTTTATTACGGGGTACATGTTGTAGTTTTTTCTTTCGTTGAAGAAATCCGATTGCTCATTTGTAAAACAATACTTGCATTTACAATTGCATAACGTCCAATGGTTAAAAACCATATAACTTATATAATCTTCATCATCCCATTCACGTTCTTTAAGGAAAAAACAACCTTTGCAACGTTCTAAGGTGATACCTTTTTTATTAAGTTCACGCATTTTGCGTTTTTCTTTAAAAAATTTATTCCAATTTATCATTTCTCCTTTATAATTATCAATCAGAATTTGACGACCGCCGCCTTCATGACAATTAAAACAACACATTTTTATATCTTCGTAATCAACGTTAAAACCGTGCTGTATGTATTCGCAACTTAAATATTTTTTCGGTTTCGGGTTTTTATTAAATAATGATAATAATTTATCAAACATTTTATTTCCTCCGGATTTCTTTTTTATTTTATATGAAACGGGATTAATCTTCAAACATTGATAATTAAGTTTTAACTATGTATAATTGAAGAAAAAGGACAATCAAATGGATAATAATACGGAAATTCAAGACAACGAAAAACAATCAATATATGAAGGGGCAAGAAATACAATGGTTTTAACGACTCTTTCGTGCCTTGTTTTGTCGTTTATTTTACCCGTAATTCTTTGGTTCTCCGCAAAAGATAAATATAATGAAACAACAAAAAAATATTTACTTAATTTGTTAAATTTTGAACTGACGATTTTTCTTTCAATTTTTGTAATTAATATTTTAAACGTAATTCCGATTTTAGGACAAATAATCAGTGCAATTGCTTCATTTTTTATTTTGTTGACTAATATAATTGTAATTCTTTCCGCCACAATTAAAATAACAAAAAACGAGAATTATAAATTCCCGTTAACTATAAATCTTCTTCAGTAAAAAAATTATTTATTCAACCAATTTTTGAAAAACGTCAAACCTGCTTCCGAACTTTTTTCGGGGTGGAATTGTACCGCCGTTATATTTCCATTTTGAACGGCAGCACAGAATTTACCGTTATAATCGGTATATGCGGCAATTATGTTTTCATCTTTCGGAACAACATAATATGAATTTACATAGTAAAAATAATCTTCTTTAAATGTATTGTTTCCTTTTACGGGAACAACTTTATTCCAACCGATTTGAGGAATTTTCCCTTTTGTAAATTTTTTAACTTCACCTTCCAAAATTCCAAGTCCGTTTACGCCCGGTGCTTCTTCACTTTTTTCAAACAATATTTGCAAACCGATACAAATGCCCAAAAAAGGAATACCTTTTTTACACGCATTGTGTATTACCGGAACTAAGCCTTTTTTCTCCAAATTATTCATCGCCTGAGCAAAATGCCCCTGCCCCGGGAATATAATTCGGGAAGCATTTAAAATCTTCTCTCCGTCCGAGGTAATTTCAAAAGGTACGTCAAGATAAGAAAGCATGTTTGCCACACTTCTTAAATTTCCGGCTTCATAATCAACTATAACTGCTTTATTCAAAACGGAATCCGTCCTCTTTTAATCTTCTGACAACTTCGTGCATATCGTCTTCCGAAGCAACAATTGACATTCTGAACCAGCCTTCACCGTTTTTTCCGAAACCGTTACCGGGTACCAAAACAATTCCCGACGTATTCAAAACCGCATCGGTAAATTCTTTTGATGTTTTGTATTTAGGAGGAACAGGCAACCACAAATAGAAAGTAGCTTTCGGCGGATTAATCGAATCCATGTCCCAACCGAGTTCTTTTAAACCTTCCACAATAATTCTTTGTTTGCGTTCAAAACGCTTATTAGCCTCAACTATATATTCATCGCCTTCTTTTGAATTTAAAATTTCCGAAGCGGCTTTTTGAATAGGTTTATAAATACCCGTGTCTATTGTTGATTTTAATTTGCCCAAAATCGTAACCGCTTCTGCGTTTCCGCAAACCCAACCTATTCTCCATCCTGTCATTGAGTAAGGTTTTGAAAAACTGTAAAATTCAACGGCAACATCTTTTGCACCCGCTACATCAAACACACTGACGGCTTTCGGAGCACCTTCAAATGTCAAATCAATATATGCCGCATCCGAAATTAACAGTATGTTATGCTTTTTACAAAATGCAACCGCTTTTTCCATATATTCTTTTGTTGCAATTGCTCCGAGAGGATTATTCGGATAGTTGATTACCAATGCTTTTACTCTGTTCATTGAATAACCGTCTTTTTCCAAGTTTTCAACAATTTCATCAAAATCCGGCATGTAATTATTTTCGGGAGTTAAAGGAATACCGTAAGCAAATCCGCCCGATACCCTTACCATTTCTTTGTAAGAAGCATAACCGGGGTCAGGAATTAAGATAATATCCTGTTTATCGACATCGACGGTCGGATTAATCAATGCTCTGATTAAATTTGCAATACCTTCTTTTGAACCGATTAACGCACATATTTCGGATTTTACGTCAAAATCAACCCCCGTTCTTTTTTTCATATTTTTTGCAATTGCTTCAAGCAGATAATTTTCACCTTTAACAAGAGTATAAGTATGCATACTTTGTGCCGTAACATATTCTTTAATTTTATCGGAAACCAATTTTGGAGGTTCTTCAACGGGTGCACCCATAGCCAAGGAAATCGGACTTCTTCCTTTTGCTTTTAATTCGGGAGCCAGTCTTGCCGTTTCCATTTTAATTTGTATCATTATGTACGTTTCAAGGGATTGTACATAGTCGTTAAACAGTTCTTTCATTATTATTTGCCTCCGGTTAGTTTTCTTTCGGACTGCCAAGCCCAAGCATTATGGTTGTGTATGCTTTCTTGAGCTTCAACCTCCGTTTCATAAAATAAAACTTTTTTATTGTCTTTTAATTTGCATATTACGTCACGCAAAACATCTTCAACGAATTTAGGATTTTCATAAGCTGCTTCGGTAACATATTTTTCATCGCAACGTTTCAGAATTGAATAAACCTGTGAAGAACCGCAACTTTCAACAAGTTCGATTAAATCTTCAATCCAAATTATATCGTCTTCACGATAGCTTACTTTAACTTTTACCATTGTCCGTTGGTTATGTGCCGAATATTTTGATATTTCTTTTGAACACGGACACAAAGTCGTAATCGGAACTTTAACCGCCAAAATAAATTCATAATCATCACCGTCAATATCTCCCTGAAACGAACAATCATATCCGACGGGAAATACCATTTCGCTGACGGGTGCTTTTTTGTTTATAAAATATTTAAAATCGAATTTAACATGTGCCTTTTGAGAATCCAACTTTTTTTGAACATCTTTTAACAAAGCTTTTATATCGATACCCAAAATATTTTTGCTCGAATAGTCGCTTAACACTTCCATAAAGCGTGACATGTGCGTGCCTCTGAAACTGTGTGGCAGTGTAACGCTTAATCTTGCTTTCGCCGAAACTACCTGCGAACCTTCGTTTTTGCGTTGTATAATAAGCGGAACGTCAACACCGTTAACGCCGACTTTTTGTATATCAATACCTCTGTTATCCGTTTGTTTTTGTATGTCTTTTAATTGATTATTCATCTTTTTCAAAATCCGCAAGTTCCGATTTTTCCGTTTCGTTATTTTCAAACGCCAACAATAATTTTAAAGCGGCAAGTCTTTGAGTTTTGGGCGGAGCAACCCTTAATAATTCCACGGCTTTCAACATAACCGGATCCGCATCATACCAACGACTTCCCTTGCCCGCAAATTGTTGAGTAATTTCGTAAATTCGTTCTATAACATCCTGTGCGACCTGTTCCTGCAAAGAAATAATGAAATCCGCAGCGGCAGACTTTTTATCGTCCGTTTGCAATTTTAATAATTCCAATGCTTCTTTTAAAATAGGGTCATTGTCATACCAACGTCTGAAACCTTCAGCCATTTCTTCTCCTTATATTCTTTGTAACAATTTATCAACTTCCGCTTTTGTATAAGAATAAACCACGTCAAGGGATTTATTTGCGTCAATTTTTTTTATAACGGAAGTATTTTGTTTTTGCAATTCAAGATAACCGTTTCTTACACGATTATGGAAATCAGTACTTGCCAATTCCATTCTGTCTTTTTCGTTTCCGACTCTTTTTTGTGCTATATCAACAGGCACATCGTACAAAAGCGTTAAATCGGGAAACAATCCGTTAACGGCTATGTTGTTTAAATTACGCAATAATTCTATGTCTTGACCTCTGCCGTACCCCTGATAAGCTATAGTCGAATCCGTGTGCCTGTCGCATAAAACAATTTTGCCCTCTTCAACGGCGGGTTTTATAAAAGTTTCGACATGTTGAGCCCTGTCTGCAAGAAACAGGAACATTTCGCAACCGTCCGAAACCGTTTCTTCCGCATGTAGCAATATGTTTCTGATTTTTTGACCGATATTCAAAGCCCCGGGTTCTCTCGTAACAACAACATCATATCCGGATTTTTCCAAATATTCTTTAACTTTAAGAAGCTGTGTTGTTTTTCCGCAACCGTCAATACCTTCAAATGTAATAAACAAGCCTTTTTTCATCTAAATTGTATCCCAACCCGTATACTTTCTGAGTACTTTCGGAACGGTAATCGAACCGTCTTCATTTTGGTAATTTTCAAGTATTGCCGCAAAAGTTCTTCCGACGGCGAGTCCCGAACCGTTCAGCGTATGAACGAAAACGGGTTTTCCCGTTTCTTTGCTGCGATATCTTATATTTGCACGTCTTGCCTGAAAATCGCCGAAGTTTGAACAGCTTGAAATTTCTTTGTAATCATTGTAAGAAGGTAACCAAACTTCCAAATCAAAACATTTTCTTGCCGAAAATCCGATATCACCGGTTGAGAGTGCAACTCTTCTGTACGGCAATTCCAATAATTCCAAAATACGTTCCGCATTACGTGTTAATTTTTCGTGTTCTTCAACGCTTGTTTCCGGTGTACATAACTTAACGAGTTCAACCTTGTTAAATTGGTGTTGGCGAATTAAACCTCTCGTATCTTTTCCCGCACTTCCCGCTTCACGTCTGAAACACGGAGTATAAGCGGTCATGTACATTGGTAAATCGTCTTCGGAAAGAATTTCGCCCGAAAAAATGTTTGTAACGGGAACTTCCGCAGTCGGGATTAAATAAAGGTCTTCATTTTCGCACTTGTACATATCTTGAGCAAATTTCGGCAATTGACCCGTTCCGGTCATTGCTGCCGCATTAACCATAACCGGCGGTAAAATTTCTTTATAGCCGTGTTCGCTTGTATGCGTATCCAAAAAGAAGTTTATGATTGCTCTTTCAAGTTGAGCACCTTTACCTTTGTAAAGCGAAAATCTTGATTGTGCCAATTTTACGCCACGTTCAAAATCAACCAAATCTTTTTCAACACAGATGTCCCAGTGAGGTTTTTGCACAAAAGAAACTTTACGGGGCTGCGAAAATCTTTTTATTTCAACGTTATCATTTTCCGAAAGCCCTATCGGGGTTGTTTCATCAGGAATGTTCGGTGTTGATAAAAGTAGCATTCTTTGTTCCGAATCAAGTTGTTGTTCCGATTCTTCAAGCGTTTTTATTTCTTCGCCGATTGTTTTAACTTCGGCTTGAATATCATCGGTATTTTTACCTTGTTTTTTCAGCATACCGATTTCCTGTGAAATGCTTTTTCTTTTTGCACGCAATTCATCGGCACGAGCCTGAACTTTACGTCTTTTAGCATCTATTTCCAAAATTCCGTCGATTGATAAATCGGGATTTCTTCTTTTTAACAATTCGTTAACTTTGTCCGGATTTTCTCTGATAATCTTAATATCAAGCATAACATTCACCTCATAGTCTTATACAATATATTTTATTAAAAAAATATGAAAATAAAAGATTTTTTTTGATATAATGACAACGAGGGGTAAAAAGGTGAAAAAGAAATATCAGAAAAAGATTTTATTCATAGGCATGCCGGACATGGCATTGGTTTGTTTAAACAAACTCGTATCAAAGGGAATAAACGTAGTAGGCGTAGTTCCGCCCGCTTCCGACGAACCGACATATAAACTCATGACCGATACGGCAACTGCTTTGGGGCTTGAAGTTATCAGTTTTAACATAAGTTTAACGGAAAAAGGATTTCTTCAAAGAATAAAAAACCTGAATGCGGATTTGGGTGTTGTTACATCTTTTAACAAAAAGTTACCGAAAGAACTTTTGCAACTTACAAAAGACGGTTTCATAAATCTTCACCCTTCAAAATTGCCGGATTACAGAGGTGCAAACCCTTATTCTCACGTAATTATTAACGGAGAAGAAGAATCGGCGATTACACTTCATTATATGGATGAAAATTTTGATACGGGAGATATAATATCTCAATACAAATTTAACATAGACCTGAACGAAACAATGGGTACGTTGTTCTACCGAACAAATAACATGTGTGCCGCAATGCTTTATGAAGCATTGGATTATTATGAAACACACGAGTTTCCGAGAAGAGTTCAACCGAGAAAAGGTACGTATAAACAAGCGGAAACTTTATCCTTTGAAAAGAAAAACATTTTTATAGATTGGACAAAATCCGCCGAAGAAATCGAGCGTTTTATAAGAGCGTTAAACCCGTTTATCGGTGCAATGACATATTATAAAGGTGCTTTGTTAAGAGTAAATTCCGCTTATGTTATCGAAAAACCGCATAACCTTAAACCGGGTACGATTTACGACACTAAAAATTCATTAAAAATCGCTTGCGGGAAAGACATTCTTGAACTTGATTCAATACAGTTCGGTGCATTTTTTATATCCTCGGGAAGAGATTTTGTAAACAGAGTAAACGCAAAAGCGGGAGAAGTTTTGTACAGTGAATAAACTCCATTTTTTAACGGCAGGTTTACCCCTCGCAACCGATAATAAAGGATATAAAAAAGGTTTAAACATTATTGAAGAAATGAACCTTGACGGTTTGGAAGTCGAATTTGTACACGGTGTCAGGTTAAACGAACAAAACAAAAATTTGCTTAAAGAATTTTCTCAAAAAGAAAATATAAAACTTACCTGCCACGGACCTTATTATATAAACCTTAATTCGCAGGAAGAAGAAAAAACGGAAGCAAGCATTGTCAGAATATTGGATACCGCAAGAGCCGCAAAAGAAATCGGTGCGGTCAGCATTACATTCCATGCAGCTTTTTACATGAAACAACAACCCGAAGATGTTTATAAAAAAGTTTTTAATGCAATGGAGCGTATTCAAACAACGCTTGAAGAAGAGAATAATCACGTTTGGATAAGACCCGAAACAACAGGCAAAGGCACTCAATGGGGAACTTTGGAAGAAATTGTCGAATTATCCGAAAACTTTAAAAATGTATTACCCTGCATAGATTTTGCACATATACATGCAAGAAATAACGGGGCTTACAATTCTTATGATGATTTTGCACAAATGCTCGAATATGTCGGTAATAAACTCGGAAACGAAACTTTACAAAATATGCACATGCACATTGCAGGAATTGAATACGGGGAAAAGGGCGAAAAAAATCATTTGATACTTGAAGAAAGCGACATGAATTATAAAGACCTGTTAAAAGCATTTAAGGACTTTGACGTAAAAGGTGCATTGGTTTGTGAAAGCCCGAATATCGAAACTGATACAAAATTATTAAAAGAATACTATTTGAGTTTATAAAATGGATATTTTTTACACCCGAATAAAAGAAGAAAAAAATCGCACAAAACACGATATACAACATTATACGGGCAGAATGCTTTTAAATTATGTTGCAAAAGAAATTTACGGAATAAAAAATTCCGAAATTGAAATAATTAATAATAAACCTAAATTTAAGTATTCAAACAAAAAATTTAATATTTCGCATTCTGATGAGATTGTTGCCATCTGTTTTGATGATTTTAACGTCGGTTTTGATGTTGAAAAAATGACAGTCAGAAATTATGAAAAAATTGCAAAAAGAATGAATTTTGCAATAAATAAGTACGACAAAGAAACATTTTATAAAGCATGGACATTGTTTGAAGCCGAATATAAATTACAAAACAAAGCAAATTCAACTTATTCAACCGTAATAAGCGATGAATATGCAATATCCGTTGCAAGCGAAGTAACAACGGATATTGAAAAAATAATAAAAATACAAGAGTTAAGTAATAAAGTTATTTCTTTGAAATAACATAAATCAAATGCCATCCGAATTGGGTTTTAACGGGTTGAGAAACCTGACCGTTCGGCAACTCAAAAACCGCTTTGTCAAATTCGGGAACCATATCGCCTTTGTAAAACCATCCCAAAATACCGCCTGAAGTTCCTGACGGGCATTTTGAATATTTTTTTGCGGCATTCATAAAATTTTTAAAAATTTCACTTTGATTATCACCGCTAACAATCATTTCTCTTATTTTAACGGCTTCCGCTTCACTCGGAACAAGAATATGTAATGCCTGTGCCTGAGTGTATTGTGCCGCATATACACTTGTTGAAATAACATCGGATGAGGTTATGCAAGAAAAGCATAAAGATAAGAATGATAATAATAAAAATAATTTTTTCATAAATATTCCTTTCTTAAATATCAAAATATAATAAGAATAAATAAAAAATCAATCGGACAATATAACGGATTATTTATTCAAATTAATAAATTGATTTTCTCTTGTAATTGCAACTTTACCCGAGCGAACAAGCTCTTTTACGCCCAAAGGTCTTAATAGAGCAATAAAAGCCAAAACCTGTCTGTTGTCACCGCAATATTCAAGGGTATAAGTATCGGGCGATACATCAATAATTTTTGCACCGAAGATTTCGGAAATCCTTAAAATTTCGCTTCTTGCTTCATCTTTCGCCGTAACTTTGCACAAAATAAGTTCTCTTTCTATGCATTTTTCCGCAGATTGAGGCAATTCTACAACTTTTATCGTATTTATTAATCTGTTTAATTGTTTACAAATTTGTTCTATTACATTATCGTCACCCGTCGTAACAATTGTTATTCTTGAAAAAGAAGGGTCAATTGTCGTTGCAACGGTTAAACTTTCAATGTTGTAACCTCTTGCCGAAAATAAATCGCAGACACAAGAAAGAATACCGGGTTCATTTTTTACCAAAACCAAAATTGTATGTTTCATCATTTTACTCCTTATTGTGCTTCCTGATTAATATTTGATAAAAGGACATCGGTTAAAGGTTTTCCTGCCAATACCCAAGGATAAACCATTTCGAAAGGTTCAACAATAAAATCCATAATAACCGGACCGTCATAAGCGATAGCCTTTTCCAATGCGGGTTCTATATCTTCTTCTTTTTCAATCCTAAGTCCCATGATACCGTATGATTCCGCAAGTTTTACAAAATCAGGCGAAGAAATGTGTGTTTGAGAATAATGTTTATCAAACAATTTTTCCTGCCATTGACGAACCATGCCTAAATAACCGTTGTTAATTACGGCAATTTTAACGGGTAACTTATAGTCAACACAAGTCATAAGTTCCTGAATATTCATTTGAATGCTGCCATCGCCCGCAATATCAAAAACCAATTTGTTTTTGTCCGCAATTTGAGCTCCGATTGCGGCAGGGAAACCAAATCCCATTGTACCCAAACCGCCTGAGGTAATTAATTGGCGAGGTTTATTAAATTTATATAATTGAGCCGTCCACATTTGATGTTGTCCGACTTCCGTGGCAATAACAACATCTTTATCTTTTGTTTTTTCATAAATTTTTTCGATTACCGTTTGAGGTGACATAATGCCGTTTTCAACCGCTCTGACCGCACGCATTTCCTTCCAGGAATTAATTTGATTCAACCAAGCGGAACGCATATCGGCATTATAAGAATATTTATCCGTATTAAATTCTTTTAACATCAAATTCAGAACATTTTTAGCGTCACCTACAATAGGCGTATCAACTTTTACGTTTTTACTTATCGAACAAGGGTCAATATCAACGTGAATAACTTTTGCATCTTTGCAAAAACGTTTTAAACAACCGGTAATCCTGTCGTTAAAACGAGTTCCTACCGCAAATAATACGTCACAATTGCTTACCGCAAGATTTGCCCAGTAATTACCGTGCATTCCGAGCATTCCGAGGGATAATTCATCATCCTGCGGATATGTGCCGATACCCATAAGTGTTGTAGCAACGGGGATATTTAACTTTTTAGCAAGTTCTCTTAATTCTTTCCAGGCATCGGAATGAATAACACCTCCGCCGGCGATAATAACGGGGCGTTGAGCTTCGCATAACGATTTTAAAGCACGTCTGCATTGAATGGGGTGACCGTCATAAGTCGGATTGTACCCGGGTAATACAACTTTATCGGGATAATTAAAATCTGTTTTTGCCGTCAAAATATCTTTCGGAAGTGAAACGACAACCGGTCCGGGTTTGCCTGTTGTTGCAATATGGAAAGATTCTTTTATGATACCCGGCAAATCGGAAAGATTTTTAACCAAATAATTATGTTTACAGCAAGTACGGGTAATACCCACAATATCGGATTCCTGAAAAGCGTCGTTACCGATTAATTTTGAATCAACCTGACCCGTAAATACAACAAGCGGATAAGAATCATAATATGCATTTGCGATGCCGGTAACGGTATTACAAGCCCCGGGACCTGACGTAACGAGAACAACACCCGGTTTTCCCGTAACTCTTGCGTAGCCTTCCGCCGCATGTACGGCAGCCTGTTCATGTCTTACAAGATAATGCTTAATAAAATCACAATTATATAATTCATCGTAAATATGGAGAATAACACCGCCGGGGTAGCCGAAAATTCGGTCGACTCCTTCTTTTCTAAGGCATTCCAAGAAAATTTTTGCACCATTCATCTTATCGGATTTAATAACTTGTTCGGCTGTCATAATTTCTCCAATCTCAGTTCAAAAAAAATAATTCAATAAAATATATAATACAGATTTTATCCCAAGAAAATTTTAAGTGCAAATATTTTGATAAATTAATTAAAATATTGACTATATTTCCGGTAAGATTTAAACTGAAATTTAACGGAACGCTGAAAATTAAGAAAAGAGGTTATTATGGCAAAAATTTATTATGCGTCTGATTGCAACTTAAACCTTTTAAAGGGAAAAACCGTTGCAATAATAGGATACGGAAGTCAGGGACATGCACATGCCCTTAACTTGCACGAAAGCGGAGTAAACGTTGTAGTCGGCTTGTATAACGGTTCAAAATCATGGGCTAAAGCCGAAGCTGCCGGTTTGAAAGTTGCTACCGTTGAAGAAGCTGCAAAAGCGGCTGATTTAATTATGATATTGTTACCGGATGAAAAGCAGGCTGATATTTATAAAAATCAAATTGCACCGAACCTTACGGCAGGAAAGACATTGGCATTTGCACACGGATTTAACATCCATTTTAATCAAATAGTACCGCCTTCCGATGTGGACGTAATAATGGTTGCTCCGAAAGGACCAGGACATACGGTAAGAAGTGAATATACTGAAGGAAAAGGTGTTCCTTGTTTAATTGCCGTACACCAAAACGCAACGGGTAAAGCATTGGAAACGGGCTTGGCTTATGCTGCCGGCATTGGCGGTGCAAGAGCAGGCGTGCTTGAAACAACATTCAGACAAGAAACCGAAACCGATTTGTTCGGCGAACAGGCTGTATTATGCGGAGGTGTAACGGCTTTAATGCAGGCAGGATTTGAAACGCTTGTTGAAGCCGGTTATGACCCTCAAAACGCATATTTTGAATGTATCCACGAAATGAAATTGATTGTTGATTTGATTTACCAGGGCGGATTCTCAAAAATGAGATATTCAATTTCCGATACGGCAGAATACGGAGATTATGAAATCGGAAAACGTATAATCACCGAAGAAACAAAAAAAGAAATGAAAAAAGTTTTAACGGAAATTCAAGACGGTACATTTGCAGGTAAATGGATAACCGAGAACAAAGCTGCAGGCAGAGCTCATTTCTTGGCTACAAGAAAAGTAAAAGCCGAACATCAACTTGAAAAAGTCGGTAAAGAATTAAGAAAAATGTATTCTTGGAATGAAGAAAAATAATTTTTCAATAATTAATACAAAAGAAAACTACCGGATAACCCGGTAGTTTTTTATAACAGCTTGAAACTAAAAATCAACTTTTTGAAAGCCAAAACCGTTCAAATCAATTTCAACTTCCGTCGAATTAACGGAAAGAAGCTGTGATTTTTCGTTATTAAAATCAATGCTCCATGTTCCGAGAAACAAAGGATTATCATTTGTAAACGCATAAGCGTATACAACAATACGTTCAGGATTTTCTTTATCCCAGCCGACGGGGAAAATATCCCACATATAATCTTTTAAATCGATATTTTTATTAACACGCCACCAATAAATAATCGCTTCTCGCACGGCAGAAAGACGTTTATATTTTTTTGCGGAAAAATCATAAACAATAATGTTTGTTTGCCAAGTTTGAGCAAAATTAGAGCCGATTTGTTCTTTAAATGCAATTTTTGAACTGTCCTTTGACCAATCAATAGGGAACAGAGTTACAAAAGAATTTTTTTGAATAAAATCGGAACCGACAGAAACAATCGGCTTAAAATCTTTTTGAATAACGTTTGTCAAAAGAAGTGCATTGTACGCATCAGCACGATTTTTAGGCGAAATCGGTATATAAAATGCGGAAGAAGCGGTTTGTGAATATTTCGGATAAAAATAAGATTGCGTAAAAACCATTTTGGAATTGTCGGGAGATAAAATCCCAGGTGCGGTTGCAACCCTTGTTGAAACAATTGAAGATAAATCAATGTTGCGTTGCCCGGGGGGCGTATTATACGAAATAACCCGATAATGCGAATCCGGAATAAATACGCTGTCTGATTTTTCAAAAACGGGTTCCGGAATAACAAAATCCCTGCGTTTCTTTTCAACTGACAATTTGTAGTAATCATCCGTTGTTACGGGTTGATTTGATTTATCAATATTATGAAAATAAATTTTTTTTGATTTCGGAAGGTGAAAAAAACTTCTGAATTTCTCTTCAAACGCACGAGGGTCGTTTTTTTCTTCTTTCGGTTGTGATTGCGTATAATCAGGAACGGGAGAAGAAAGATAAAGCGGGTCGGGTGCGGAATTATCGGCACAAAACGCAGTATCCGAGAAAATAAGAATAATACAAGCAATTATAAAAAAGCGTGTCGGCATTAAACAAGACCTTCTTTAACGGCTTGAATTGTTGCTTGCGTTCTGTTAGAAACATAAAGTTTTTGTAAAATACTGTGTACATGTGCTTTCGCCGTCGAAATCGTAATAACCAATCTTTTTGCTATTTGTGAGTTGTTAAGTCCTTCAACAATCAAAGCCAATACTTCAAGTTCTCTCTCCGTTAAGCCGTAATCATTTTTTACAGGTTTTGATACGGAATTGTCAACAGGAACATTTTTGCCGGAAGAATCGCTTTTTCGGACATTGGAAAGCACCAAACGTGCAATTGCGGGGTCTAACCATGCCGTACCGTCGGCAACGGCTTTAATGGCACTAATCAGTTGAATTTCATCCGCACCTTTCATAATATATCCGTCGGCACCTGCTTTTAAAGAATCAAATACATCATCATCGGCTTCACGAGAAGTAAAGATTAAAATTTTAATATCCGGATTTGCTTTTTTGATTAATTCCGTTGCCAAAATTCCGTCAATTTCTGGTAAACCTATATCCATCAAAACGACATCAGGATTAAGTTTCAGTGCCAAATCAACACCCGTACGACCGTTATCGGCTTCCGCAATCAAATCAACTTCCGTGGAATTGTCAAAAACCAAAGACAATCCCAATCTTACCATTTTGTGGTCTTCAACTAAAAGAACTTTTAGCGGAGTCATGAATGCACCTCACTTTTTAAGATAACGGAATCAAGCAGAAGGAAGAAAAATTCACTGCCTTTTCCTTTATCGCTTTCAAGCCAGATTTTACCGCCGTGAGCGTCAATAATTTGTTTGGAAAGATACAAACCCAACCCCGTACTTATCGAGCGTCTGTCATGTGTACCTTGCGAAAAGCGTTTAAACAGCTTTGGAATATCCTGTTTCGGGATACCGCAACCGTTATCTTTAATCGAAAAATGTAAATCACTATTTTCAATCAATGCTTTAACTTCTATTGTTCCCGAATTTTGCGTATATTTAACCGCATTACCGAGAAGATTAACTATAACACGCCTGATTTCGTTTTTATCGGCGAAGATAAAAGCATTTTCTATGTTTTGAACATTTTTAACGATTGTTTGATTTTTTGCTTCCGCAATAGGTGAAATCCTTGCAATACACTCATCTATAAGCGGTTCAAAAAGGAAGTTTGATTTGACCAATTTTAAACGACCCGCTTCATACTTGTAAACTTCCAACAAAGTATTAATCAAACCGAGCATATCCTCGTTTCCTGATTTCATTGTAGAAAGCAAAAGTGTTTGTTTCTCCGACAATTCTCCCAATTTACCGTTTAAAAAGTAATCAAGAGTCTGAATTGAAGCCAAACAAGGCGTACGCAAATCATGAGTAAGCGTTGCAATAAAATCATCACGCAAGCGTTCCATATCTTTTTGAACATTCACATTACGAATAACAAAAACAAACTTTGCACAATCTGCCGTATTTGCGGGCGGAATAAAAGCGGAACTTATTTCAACGGGGATTTTTGCACCGTTAATGACATTAAGAACATCAAGATTTCTCAAAAGAAGTTCTGATTTTGAAGAAAAAACCTCACTCCAAACAACTTCCTCGGAAGAAAAAAGTCGAGTAATATTTTTTGATTTTAAAATATCATCGGATAAACCGAATAAAGATTCCGCAGCAGGATTAACATCAAGAACATCACCGTTTTGCGAAGATATAATAATTCCGTCGGCACAATTGTTTATTATTGCCGATAATTGTTCGTTCAAACGTGACAATTTAACGGTTTTTTCGTCAACCAATTCTTGCAGATGTTTCGAATAAAGTTCCAATTGTTCGTTTTTCAATTGTAAATCGGTAAGCAGGCGAGAACGTTCATAAGCATTTTTTATATTAATAATAAGTTCGTCGTTATCCCAAGGTTTTTCTATGTATTTGTAAAGACCTACGTCGTTTATTGCTTTAATTGCATTTTCTTTATCCGCATAACCGGTTAAAAGAATCATGCTTGCATTTGGAGAATATTGTTTTGCAATTTTGAGAAAGTCCAGACCGTTCATTTCGGGCATGACAAAATCGGATATTATGACATCTCTTTGATTGTTTTTCAGATATTCTGCCGCAGATACGGGCGAATTAAAAAAAACAACATCCGAAAAACCTTCTAATAAAAACAAAGATTTTAATGAAGAAGTAACAAGGACGTCATCGTCAAGAATTAAAATTTTATATGGAAGTTGCATTTTACCCTAATCTCCTAATTAAATGATAAATTAGAAAAAGAAAACGGACAACTGTTTAAGAATTATTAAGAAATTTCAAAAAAATCAATAAGAAGATTTAACGCTGTCAATGCGAGCTTTTAATGAGTTAATATTCTCCGATTGAATTTTCATTTCGGCTTGAATTTTTTTAATTTTAACCGGAATATCAAGCCAAGAATTTTTTTCGCTCAAACGATTAATAATGACCGCAAGTTCTTCCGACTTTTCTTTTGCTTCCGAAATCGAGAAACCCGAGGAAATATCATCCGACTTGTCAAGCGTAAGTAAAACCCGTTCTTTTTGAAGAATCAAATCATCAATATCCGCTTTAAGTGATGACATTTGTTCTTCAAGTTTTGCTTTTTTTGATAAAAGAACGGAATTAAAAATTTCATCGTCATTTTGAGTCAGTTCGTCAATTTCTTGTGAAACGGAGGTGATTTTTCCCGCAACGGCACTACGCTCCTTCGGAGAACGGGCAGCTTCGAACCCTTTGTTTAATTCTTCCAAATACTCCGTTAAATATTCGTATTTACGCTTATTTTCACGACTCAATATATTAAAATCGGAGAACGAAAGACTTTCAATCTCACTTTCAATCTGCGAGATTTTTTTTCTGCAATAATCTTTTTGTTGTTTTGAAGTGTCTGAGGATATCTCAGCACGCAATGACTCTATTTCTTCTAACTTGGCATTATATTCAACAATATTTTCCGAAGAATTTTGAGCGGATAATTTTCTTAATTCGGGTAATTTTTCATATTCTGCCGTACATTGAGAATATTTTGCAGATAATGAGTCAATACGGGAGGTTAAATCACGAAGGGAAAAACTTTTTAATTTAATACAATTTGAACCGTCCTGATTATTTTCAAGATTGATTTCTTCTTGCGAATATTTATCCAATTCAGATATGAGTCTTGCAAGTTGAGCACGGTTAGAGTCTTTTTGCGTTGAATATTGTTGCAAATGTTTTTTTAACTCGACAATGTCCGCTTTAAGAGAATTGATTGTTTCTTGAACAGAATGATTTTTTACAAGCGGATTATTTTTTAATGCTTCAATTTCTTTAAGAATTTGCGGTTTTGCAACCGAAAATACGAAAGATAAATTCTTGTCATTTGATTGTGAATTTTCATCCATTGATTTTAAAGCTGAAAGCAATTCCGAATACCTGTCATATTCATCATGCTGTTCTTTTGTAATATCATCGGTCGAAATCAAAGAAGAAGATAATTCGTCAATGGAATTTTGCAATTCCGACATCTTTAATTTTGTATTTTCTATCGATGAATCAATTTCTGTCGATTTCTTTTGAAGGGAATTAATTTGCGTATGGATATTCACCAAATAATCCAATCGATTTTTCTGTTCTTTCAATACTTCTATTTCGGGATTAGTCGCATTTAATGATTTAAGTGAATTTAGTTTATTGTCCAATAATGATTTCTTTTCGGCAATTTGATTGGAAAGATTAATACGTTCTTCATCCAATTGTTTTAATTTCTCGTTCAAATCATCGGCAGAAACCTGACGAGGCATATCTCCTCTTGATTTTTTCTTCTTTGAAGAACCGCTTTTTGAAGAAGAAATTTCTTTTATTTGTTCGTTTGTATTCTGAATATTTTTTGAAACACGAGAAAGACGCGAAGATAAATCCTCCAATTCCGAACGAACCGACTCAATTAAAACCGTAAGATTGTTTCTTTCCAAAATAACTTTAAATTCATCATCTTCAAGACAGTTTTTATATTCTTTCTCTAATTGCGAAATTTCTTCCTGTTTTTCTTCACGTTCAGAGGTGATTTTATCAACGGTCATTTCCATGCTGTGAACGCAATTTCTTATTTTTTCCTGAATTGCAAAAAGTGAAGATTTTATTGAATTTTCTTCCGAAAATAAATTATCCAATACTTTTAAAAGCTCTTCACTTGTCATTTTCAGAGCAATCAAATGCGGAGATTTTTCAAGCAGACCGACAGAAGCAAACTCAAATTTTTCTTTCGGCATGGTATCTTTTATCGAAGGATACATATAATAAAAAGATTCAAAAGAATCACCGTTTTTGATTTTAGAATTACACGTAAAACACGATTCTACAAGGTTTAAATCAGTGTTGTCATTATCAATATCAAGATGTTGAGGTACTACATGGTCAATTGTTTTCAATAAAGGCGAAAGATTTGATTTTAAAACCGAACCCGCCTCTTCTCGTGAGAGATTAAAATGTTTTTGCAAAATAGCCTGTCCGGATAAACTTGAATTTGCGGAAACACAATCTCTGAATTTTTCAAAAAATTCAATGTTTTCAGCATTAATTTCACTTTTTTTTCTGATTAAAGCATTATCGGAAGAACCGCCCAATTTTTCCAAAACACTGCGGATTTTACCTTCCAACTCAGAATTTTTAAATTTTAATAATTCCTCGGCAATTGCGTCAAGCTGTTTTTGTGAATAAACCTTTGCACCGCAATAAGCACAATGCCCTGTCGGTTTTTTAATTGAAGAAGAATCATAATTTTTGCCTTTGAAAGAAACCGTATCCGCTTGTAAAGGTGATAAAAGCGGAGCTTTAACACACGAATTTGCAACATATCCCGCATTATATAAAGATTTCAAACCGGAATTATATAATATATTAATATTGTTTATAAACATAAATACCCTAAACCTGATGATAATACTCTTGTCGAAATAAAAACACGAAAAAAAATTTTTTGCCGGTAATTTGAAAAAAATTACAAATATATATCAAATGATTTTGATAAAAACATTCGAATAAAAAAGAAACTCAAAACCGCTATCATCAAGACAAAACAAAGAATAAAGAATAAAGAAATAAAAAAAGAGAGATTTTTAAAATCTCTCTTTTTTCTTATAAATAAAATTTATTATTGAGTAATTTTATCTACAACACCAGCACCAACTGTACGTCCGCCTTCTCTGATAGCG
>CAZHCP010000018.1:0-25038 GCA_964531015.1 uncultured Muribaculaceae bacterium | reverse complement strand
ATAATATTTTTTACTTTATTCGCAATTACATTAATTACGGGTATTTTTTCTTATGTTTATATTGATGATAAAGTAAACGATTTCAGCACTAAAATTATGACTCTGATTAAACATGAAAAAGCTCCGGCAGATACAGTTATTATCTCAATAGACGAAAAATCGACGCAAGAGATAAAATGGCCTTGGACGAGAGATTTATTTTCGGATATTTTTAATTTTGTTGAATTTGAAGGAAATGCAAATGCAGTTGTTTTTCAAAATTTAATTTTACATCCCGATACTTATAATCCCGAAAAGGACTTTATTTTTTTTGAAAGTATCAAGAAAAATAAAAAACTGATAGCCGGCTACTTTCCGGTAAATTCTAATATTGCAGGCGACATTTTACCGAGCGAATATTATGAACTCTTCTCACAAAAGAAAAATGTAATAATTACGGATAAAAGAACAAAAAAAGATAATTTTACATATAAAGGAATTTTAAACCTGCCGAAAGAATATATAAATAATGTTAAAATTTTAGGTGCTTCAATTTTATCCGAAGATAAAGACGAAATTTTAAGAAGCTACATGCCTGCAATAGAATTTAACGATGAAATATACCCTTCAACGGCATTGAGTGCTTATGCACTGATAAAGGGCATAAATGAATTTGAATTAACGGATGATTTTCTTTGTTCCGTTGATAATTGCAAATCATTAAAAATTCCGATTATACATAAGAAAACAAAAGATTATTTTGATAATACGGTTAACGGTATATATTCGGGTATCAGTTGGTATATGCCGATTTCAGGAAATTACACGCATAAAACATATTCGGCAGTTGACATAATCAAATCATACAGAGCAATGCAAAACGGAGAAACTCCGTTGATTTCGCCTGCCGAGTTTAAAGACAAAAATGTAATAATCGGATTACTTGCGGATAAAAATATTTGGGAACAAATGAGCGAAACTCCGATTTTAAAACGTCACGCAGATATTGACATTCAGGCAACCGCACTTGATAACATGCTTAATTCCGATTTTATTCAAAAAAAGGATTTTAATTCTACAATCGCTATAACGGTAATCTTTTCGATATTTATAATACTCGGATTTAAGAAATTCAAATATAATTTAATTTTGGCAAGCCTGCTTTGTTTAATTTATTTTGCATATTACTTAACCGAACTGACGGCAGGAAACGTAATATCCCCGGTTACTCCGATAATTACAATATATTCGGTTACAATATTCAAAAACATATATACGATTTTAACGACGGACAAAACAAACGAAATGTTAAAACGGGCTATGGGGAAATATGTTTCAAAGGACGTTATGAAAAAAGTATTATCCGATTTGGACAAGTTAAAGCTCGGAGGAACAAGATCCGTTGTTACGATACTTTTTGTTGATATAAGAAATTTTACAAAAATTGCCGAAGAATTACCCCCCCAGGAAGTTACCTCAGTATTAAACGAATATTTTTCGGTTATTGAACCGATTATCGGGAAATACAACGGAATTATAAACAAATACATGGGCGACGGAGCTTTGGTCTTGTTTGGAGAACCGATAAAAAACGATTTACATGCATTAAATTCAATTAAATGCGGACTTGAAATAATTAAAAAAGTTCAAATACTTAAAGAAAAATTATTATCGGAAGGAAAACCGAAAATTGATATAGGAATAGGCGTTAATACGGGCGAAGTTTTTGCAGGAAACATCGGTACTGAAGAGCGGTTTGAATATACCGTTATCGGTGACAACGTTAATCTTGCATACAGGATTGAATCATATAATCAAATTTTAAAGACTCAATTTTTAATAAGCGAATATACTTATGAGTATTTAAAAGATAAAATTGATGTCGTAAAATTAAGCGAAGTTAAAATAAAAGGCAAATCAAAACCCATTGACATTTATGAAGTGTTAAAATTAAAAAATGAGTGACAACTATTTGAAAAATATTGATATTGAACAAATAAGACGTGCCGTTAAAGTTGAAGAAAAATATAAATACATTAATATAACGGGGCGAGAAGTTAACTTTTCCCGATTTATGATAAAGCAACTTAATTTGATATATAAATATTCAAATAAGGACGTAAAATGGTTGCCGATTATTGAAGCATTTGAACATTATTCACAAGAAAATATGCTTCAACGAAAAAAAACAATAAGCAGATTTATTTCTGTTTTAAAGGAAGATTTAAACAAAAATACAAAAAATAATGAAGGTAATGAAACAAATCTCAAACCCGGAAATAATATATTTAATTCGGACGTGATTATGTTAAAAGGTGTAGGCCCGAAATTCGGATATTTGCTGAATAAAGTCGGTATTTTCTCTGTTTATGACCTGATAACTTATTACCCGAAAAAATATTTGGACTATTCTTCACGATGTCTTATAAAAGATTTAAAAATTGATACGAACACGACAATATACGGCAAGATTTCTGCCGTTAAAACTTTCACGACCAAAAATAATCTTACGATTATAAAAGTTTTAATTACCGATGAATCCGCTTCGCTTGAACTGAATTTCTTTTATTCAAAAATCAACAGATATTCAATTGAACGATATAAACAACAATTCCCGAAAGATTCAACAATTGTTGTATCAGGAACCGTAAAACGAGATAATTACACCGGCGGAATTACGATTGATAAACCGCAATATGAAATAACAAGCGAAAATTCTTATGAAACGGATAATTTAAACCTTGCAAGAATTGTTCCGGTTTATCCTTTGATTGAAAATTTGAACATAAAAGCATTGAGAAAAGTAATCAATAATGCACTTACAATTCATTCCGAAAATATAAAAAACATTCTTCCTCAAAATCTTATCGAAAAATATGGTATGTTCGATAAAGCAAAAGCGTTAAAAATTATTCATTTTCCAAATGATGAAAATGACCTTGAAAAAGCAAGATACACTCTTGTTTTTGAAGAATTTTTCCTTTTGCAGTTAAGATTACTGCTAATAAGAGAAAGCAATTCAAAAAATATTAAGACGGTAAACCTTGAAATAAAAGAGGACGGACTTGTAAAAACATTTATAAAGAACCTTCCGTTTGAGTTGACGCACGCACAAAAAAAAGCCGTAAACGAAATATTAAATGATATAAATTCAAACAAACCGATGCAAAGACTTCTTCAAGGCGATGTGGGAAGCGGAAAAACCGTTGTTGCCTGTATTATGTTGCTTGCCGCAATAGAAAACGGATTTCAAACCGCAATAATGGCACCGACCGAAATATTGGCACAACAGCACTTTAATAATTTTATAAATTGGCTGACTCCGCTCGGAATCAGTATTGGCTTATTCACATCTTCAAATTCAAAAAAGCAAAGAACAAAACTTGAAAAAGATTTAAGAAACGGTCAAATAAACATTGCGGTCGGAACGCACTCTCTTATACAGGATAATGTGGAATTTAATAATTTGGGTGCAATAGTAATTGACGAACAACACCGCTTTGGGGTTAAACAAAGAAACATTCTAAAACAGAAGGCGGAAATTCCGCAAATGTTGACAATGACAGCTACGCCGATTCCGAGAACGCTTGCACTTTCTATGCACGGCGATTTGGACTTAACAATAATAGACGAACTTCCGAAAGGAAGAAAACCCGTAAAAACGGCTCTTTTACCCTCATCAAAAAGGAAAGAAGCCTTAAAACTGATAAAATCGGAAATAGACCTGGGACATCAGGCATATATTGTATTTCCGCTTATTGAAGAATCGGAAACCTTGTCGGCAAAGGCAGCAACAATTGAAGCGGAAGCGTTGCAAACGGGATTTTTTAAAGATTATAAAGTGGGACTTTTGCACGGTAAAATGTCTAATGAAGAAAAAGACATCGTAATGTCTGATTTTAAGAATAAAAAATATGATATTTTGGTATCGACAACCGTTGTTGAAGTCGGCGTTGATGTTCCTAATTCAACCGTAATTGTAATAGAAAATGCAGAACGGTTCGGTTTATCACAACTTCACCAGTTAAGAGGACGTGTAGGCAGAAGTTCCTTGCAATCATATTGCGTTATGATTTCTTCTACAAAAAACGAAGACACAATTAAACGTTTAAATGTTATGGTTGAAACAACGGACGGTTTTATAATTGCGGAAAAAGATTTGGAAATAAGAGGGCCGGGGGAATTTTTAGGGGTGAAACAAAGCGGAATAATAGAACTTCATCTTGCTGATTTAACAAAAGATATAAAAATACTTGAACAGGCAAGAGAAGAAGCTAAAAATTTTATTTTAAATACGCCCAAAAGCGAATATGGCGATGAATTAAACAAATACCTGAAATCGGAATTGGGTGAAGCAGACAGCCTTATTGCTCCTGATTAAAAATTATTTTTTTTCATAAACAAATAATGTCCAATGTCCGAGTTGTGTTGCGGAATATAGTTTAAATTCTTGCGACATTACCGAAATAAAATTGTTTTTTATTGTTGAAAAAACAATAAATATAAATGAATATGAATTATATTCTTTATCATCTCTCACTATATTTTGAAGTTTTTTGTTTGAAATGAAAGAAACCGAATCAAGAAAAACTATGCCGATTTTTTCGCCTTTTTTCATATCAAAAGTATAATTACTTTTATAATATTTTTCCAAGTTCTTATTCGGGAATTCAAGGAATAAGTCACGATATGCGTATTTACCGTTTTTTAAAACATCAAAATAATTATCGTTATTAAAAACGGAATAATTAAAATTGAATTTATTAATTGAATAAAACCTGTATTGAGAATTTTCATCCAAATAACGTTTAAACTTATCAACGTCATAATATGTCAAAATAACTTTATCGTTTTGTTTTAAAGCCGAATGTTTAAGCAATGCGACAACAGCTTTATTTCCTTCGGGGCGTGATAATTTCGGTGCGGAATCATTTGATAAAATCAAATAATAAAAATTTAAAATAAAATAAACCGCTAAGAGGAAATAAGATACTTTTTTTAATTTAAAAGTCGAAAAACCGAAAAGAAAAAGCAAAATCAAAATCGGATATATTTCAATTGAATATTTTGTCGACAAAACAAGTCGACCGCATAACGAAAATATAATAAGTACCAAAAAGAACAGCATTCCTGCATAAAACATATAATTTAAAATTTTGTTTTTTTTCAATAAAGCTGAAATGATAAAAATAAGTGCAATCAGAGCAGGTATAACCGAGAAAATAAAAAATTTAAAATTAAATGTGCCGTTATGGTATAGGTACTCCGCAACTGATTTCGGCGAATTTATAATATTAATTTGCATTGGCGAAAAATAATCCGAAAAATTAAAATACAATTTTGAAAAAGAAAAAGACGACCAAAACTGAGAAAGATTATGAGAGAAAAATAAATTTATCAAAAAGGGAAGTAATAACAAAAAAACAATTAAAAACGGAGAAATATATTTTATAATATCAACAATTTTTGATGATATTTTTTTATATTCATCAAAATTTTTAAACAAATAAAGAAATAAAAAGAAAATCAAAAAGAAAGAAAAAATAAACCCTATAGAATGCGTAATTGAAATCAACGCATTTAAGGCAATAAATATGAAAATATTTTTTTTCTCGGGATTTTTTGCCGATTTAATAAAAAACAAACACGCAAAGGAAGAAAAAAGAAACAACAGTGAATAAAATCTGACTTCCTGTGCAAAATATATCAAAAACGAACTTACGGCAGTAAAGAAAGCAATCAAACAGCCGAAAGTTTTATTCTTTAATTCTTTACCGATTAAAAACATCGGATAACAGGATATTACGGAAGGCAAAAGAGAAGACCACCTTAAAGAAATATCCGTATCCGGAAAAAGTAAAAGCCAAAGTTTCAAATATAAATAATACAATGGTGCATGACAATTAGACCAAAATGCCTCGAAAAAATCATTGAAATTATCTTTTGAAGCTATTGCCCAGGAAACATATTCATCGTTCCAAAGCCCCTCCGGCTTGTCTATCGACCAAGCTCGCAACATTACGGACAATGAAAATATTAAAAACAGTTTAAAAAATGTATTGTATTTCATGAAAAATAAATATTAAATGATAAAATAGTATGGTAATATTATAAATATTATCATCAAAAAAGGGAAGTATGAAATTAATAATTCAAATACCTTGTTATAATGAAGAAATCGCACTGCCGGTAACACTGTCGCAATTACCGGAGAAAATTGAAGGTATAGACGAAATTGAAGTATTAATTTCTGATGACGGAAGCAACGACAGAACGCTTGAAATTGCGAAATCATACGGTGTTAAACACATTGTGACGACAACACATCACAGAGGTTTGGCGAAAACTTTTACAATGGGTTTACAAAGAGCAATTGAAGAAGGTGCGGATATTATAGTAAATACCGATGCCGATAACCAATATTGTGCCGATGATATTGAAAAACTTGTAAAACCGATATTGGAGAAGCGTGCGGATATAGTAATCGGTGCAAGACCGATAAGAGATATAAAACAATTTTCAAAATTTAAGAAATTTTTGCAATATTTCGGTTCAAAAGTTGTAAGGTTGTTAAGTGCAACCGCAACCGACGATGCCCCGAGCGGTTTTAGAGCCTTTTCTCGTGAAGCGGCACTTGCAATAAATGTTTTTGATAATTACACATACACGATAGAAACCGTTATTCAATCAAAGATAAAAGGTTTGCATATTTTATCAGTACCAATCAGGGTTAATACGACATATCGGAAATCAAAACTCGTAAAAAATATATTTACTTATATTCAAAAAAACTCATTTACAATAATCAGAATGTTTATAATATACAGACCGTTCAGATTTTTTGCCCTGATAGGCGGTTTTATTCTTTTGACGGGTCTTGCGTTGCTCGGACGATTTTTATTTTTCTATTTTACCGATATGGGCAGCGGACACATTCAATCCTTAATTATATCATCAATTTTAATCATTACGGGTTTTCAAACCTGCATTTTCGGTATTCTTGCCGACTTATTGGCTATTAACAGAAAACTGATAGAAGATGTACAAGTCCGAACAAAAAAACTTGAAAGTAAATAGTTATATCGGATTGTCGTATTGTCTAAGATAAAAGCATAAAAAAATATATGATAATTTTAATATGAAAATTATTATTATATTTATAATTCTAAGCATAAGTATAAATATTTGCGGTGCAGATACCTTAACATACATTGAAAATTCAATAAAAGATTGTATGGAGAGTGAAAGCTATAATATTTTCAGAGATGAAATAAAAAACGAGTCAATAAAATCAGGCATAGATAAAAGTTTTATTTTGGATAGAGAAACCGAAAACAATTTAAACAGCAGATTTATATATGTTGATTTGGCAAATTGCATAAAAATAGCATTAAATAAAAACTACGAAATCAGGATTGAGGATAAATACAAAAAAGAAAATTATTGGCTATACAAAAACGCAATTTTTCAAATTCTGCCGGATATTTATTATGACTACAACGTAAAAAATTTGGAAGGTCAATATTTGGTCGGAGGTATTGTTGCAACAACAACACACGAAGTGCCTATACAAAGCCTGTTGGTTATCGAATGGTCAACAATAAATCAGGGCAAATATTTTTTCTTGCGGGCTCAAACTCGTAATTTATTTGAATCATCCGCCTTTAATTTAGAATTTACGAAAGAAAAAATAATAAGAGATACCATTCTTGCTTATTATGACGTTCTTGAAAAAAAACTTGAAGTTGAAGTTCAAAAACGTAATCTTTTTGAAAGAGTCGAACAACTGAGATATACAAAAGCTAGATTTGAAATAGGAATAGGAACATTATACGACGTTAAAAGAGCCGAAGCAGAACTTGCAAAAGCCGAGCAGGATAAAACGGAAACAATCAATTCGTTGAGATTAAGGCAAGCCGCACTTGCAAACCTGATGGGATTGGAAATAACAGATGCGATTTATCCCTTTGAAATAAATGTTCAAAAACGGGTTTTGGTAAAACCGGAATGTTCTATTGAAGAGCTGTACAAGCACGCATTAAGCTCCCGTGAGGACATAAAAGCAAAAGAGGCAGAGATAAATGCGTATCGTGCAAAGAGGAGTTCAAACTATTCCGATATTATTCCATCAATTACTTTTTCTTATCAAAACGGATACGTAGGAACAAAAAAAGCCGGAATGAATCCGCATAACAGTATAACAATGGATTTAAGAACATATCTCGGCAAAAATGCATTAATGGGAACAATAACGCAAATAAAAGCCGATAATGAAGTTTTAAAAGCAAAAAAACTTGAATTGACCAACTTAAAACGCAGCATAAAAGAGGATATATTAAATTCATATTATGATTCAGAAAATGCATTGCGAAAAATTGCCGCTTCACAAGCCGAAACGGAAGCCGCAAACATAAGTGCCGAACTTTCGCTTGCAAACATGAAAGCAGGTGAAGCAACTTTTATTGATTTGATTTCATCGCAAAATTTAAAAGTACAGGCGAATATAAATTTAATAAAAAATATGATAACATATAATAAAGCACAAACCAATCTGCTGTTTGACGTCGGACTGTTAAGTCCGAAGAATGCTTTAAGAAACTACGAAATCGGATATTACGAGGAATAAAAATGATAAATAAAATTACGGATTTAATAAACGAATTTTTCAGAGCAAAAACGAATATGGAAAAAGAAATTTCGGAACAACCCGACATTATAAAAAAATTAATTAAGAAATATATTGGCGGTAACGGCGAAATTAAAATAGATTTACCCGACAATATAACAAAAATTGCATTAATCGCAAGCGGTTCATCCTATCACAGTGCAACAATAGCTGCAAATTATTTCAGAAATAACGCATATTGTGAAGCACAATCCTTTTATGCAAGCGAATTTACGCTTTTTGCCCCGGAATCAATTGACTTGAACACGCTGTATATATTTATTTCACAATCGGGAGAAACAACCGACACAAATAAAGCTCTTGAACTTGTTAACAAAAAAACAAACAAAACTCTTGCAATTACAAACACAAAACACTCTAATTTATATAATAATGCAAAATATAAAACAGAAATATTTGCCGGCGAAGAAAAAGCAATAGCCTCGACAAAAGCTATGTGTGCTCAAATATTTTGCCTTTATTTAATTGCCGGAAAACTTATGCAACAAAAAGATATGCCGATTAATTCTTTGATTGACGAATTGAAAAATATTCCTAAAATTATAAAAAGTATGTTTTTCAACAAAGATGAAATTAAAAATTTTGCAAATGAATTGGTTAAATATGATAATGCGGCAATATTGGCTTCGGGCATGTTTTATCCCTTAGCCAAAGAAGGTTCGCTGAAAATAAAAGAAACCTCGTACATAAATACTACGGCATATCCGACGGGAGAATTTTTGCACGGTCATATAGCAATTTTGAATAAAAAATGTGCGGTTATATCAGTAGTAAACAATAAAAATGTTGAATTTACGGTTAATGTTCTAAAAAAAATTCAAAATGAATATAACACGGATTGTTTGGTTATTTCTGCTTTTAAATTGAAATCAATTAATAAAAACAATGTTATTTCAATTGATACAAGCAATGATATTGAATTTCTGTTCGGAACTCTTGTCTTGTTTCAAATGCTTGCTTTTGAATGTGCAAAATTGCTAAAACGCAACATTGATAAACCTGACGGGTTAACAAAAGTCGTATAAATTTATGTAAAAAAATTTGTTCCGAATATCAAAAAAATAAAAGGAAATGTTTTTATAAAATTATGAAAATAAATTTTTGCAATATAAATAACTATGTATTAAAAAGTACAAAAAAAGTAAATCCTTTTGCAACTAATATAATAAATAACAATCTTAAACCTCTTGCAAAAGATACGGTAAGTTTTAGCGGAAAAAGCGAACTGATTGCACAAACAATGGTTTATGCACCAAGCAATCAACTTTGCAAAACGACTTCTGAAAATGCAAACCCCGCACACTATTACCTCTCTTTGGTTTTGGATGAATATTTGAAACCGCTCACAAAACAGAGCGGTAATTCAAAAGATGAAGATGCACCTGTATTAAAAATAGAATCAAGAATTAAAAGTCCCGTAAGCATTAGAGAAAAAGTTGTAACAAAATACACAAAATTATGCCGAAAAGAATTTGAAAGTTTTGCAAATACAATTATTGACAAACTTGATGAAAACTATAAAATAAATCCTCAATATACAAAAAAAGATATTTTAAAAATCATAAAAAAATCAACGGATACAAAAGATTCATATCCGAAAGGTACAATATTATACGAAAATTACGGACATAATTTTGAAAAAATGCTTGATATAATGAAGGAAAATAATTGCTTCAATTTTGACGATTTTCCTCAAAATGTTCAAAATCAAATAAATGATGAAATTATTGAGAAATTACAAACAATTTCAGAGCAATATATAAATAAAACGGAAATTGAGCCGACCTGCCAAAAAGGTGTAAAATACTATGCAAATGACATAGTCGGTGCAAGAATAATTATGAAAAACTCATATCACGATGACACTACAAAAGTTTTAAATGCTCTCGGTGAAGCTGTTAAAGACGGGAAATTGAAAATTACGTCTATACAAAATAATATTCCAAGCCCTGATAAATTACCGAAAGGTGTTTCGCCGGAGAATTATTCTTATGCTCCATACAGGATAATAGAAAAATTGGCGAATACGGCAGGTGCCGAGTTAATGACAACCGAAACTCCGAGCGGATATCAGGCAATACATATAAATGTTGACCTTTCGCACCCGCTGCTTGCGAAATATTATGACGGAAAATTTGACGGATACAGCGGAGAAATCCAAATTATCGGTCGTGACGTTGCTCAACTTAAAGAAGTTGAAGATTTGTGCTACAAATTAAAAGATAAGAAAAACGCAATTAAAGCGGAATATAAACCGTTTAAAGACCATTTTACAAAATATTGGACAAAAGAAAACAAAGATGTTTTTGACGAGTACACATATAAATTATATCTTTCTCAACATGATATCCCCGGGAATAAAAAAAGAAGAACAAAATTCCCGACAATCGAAGAACTCGGATTTGACGACAAATTGACTCCACAGCTTGATTTCAATTTATTGAAGAATTTAAAGCAATGCTGCGACAACCAAATAGAAATTAATGAAAAACAAAATGCTAAAACGGCAAATTCACAAGTAAGAAGTTCATCCGAAATAAAGAAACAAGGCGACATACAAACGATGAAACAAATAATCGAAAACGATTACCGTAAATAATCCGTTATTTTAAAATCAAAAATGATTTTAATTTTCTTGCCGTGTCATCTTTATCCGAAATTATATGTAATTCTTGGCAATCAAAAGAAGTTGACCCCCCGCCGTCAAATGCCATTGCTTTTTCCATTTCGTATTTTTTTGTAAGCTCGGAAAGTTCTTTTAATGTCATGGGGGCTTTATCCGTAACAATAAAAATATAAGGCTCATTGTTTTTTATACCGATAGCGGTGCGAGGATGTTTGTGCAATGCGGAAGCCGATTCGGTTATTACTTTTCCGTTATCCGTTAATATAAAAAATTCTTCTTCCAAACGTAAAGAAGGAACCAACATAGGGCCGGCTTGAATTGAATGTTTAAGGACATCTCCGTTTTCAAGTCCGTCATGATGAGGTGCAATGTCAAAATATATTTCACCCTTTTTATTTTTTATAATTCTAAACTCACTTCTGTTTAAAATTTTGCCGAGAAAAGGGTTTAACGCTTTATTTTGCACCAATTTATCGTTATTCATCGGATTTAAAACAACTTTGCCGTCAATAATTACATAAGAAACGGTTTTAGAATTTTTGGGGTCAAAAAATCCCGCATTAACAACAAATTTAGCACCCGTTTTTTCATAAATATCGGAATTTACCGTTAATTCGTCAACCGCATAAGGAACAAGTTTTTTCTTTGCTTTCTCTGAATTAACACGGATGACATATATTCCGTCGGAATCATTTATAATTTCATAAGGTTGTTTTTTTTCGCCGGCAACAGCCTCAAACGAAAAGAAGCCCGAAAATAAAAATAGTGATAAAATTACCGATAAAATTCTTTTTAACATTATAAATCCTTCATTTTTTTAAATATAACAATTAATGTTGCAACAACAACGGGAGCAACCAATGATGTAACAAGCGGAGGCAAAATTGCTTTTTCCGCAAGCAAATCAAAAAACGGAACGGTAATGTAATATGCGAAAATTACACAAACGGCAATTAACATACCGATAAATTTTTGTTCACGAGGCTGTGAAAATCCGAGCAAACAACCCAATATTGCAAATAAAATACACATAAACGAATGAGTGTAACGTTGAATATATTTGTTTAACATAAAGCGATATTCATCGTCCATGCACTCGGATTTCAACAAACTTATGTATTCCGAAATTTGAGAATTTGTTAATTCTCTGTCACGGTGAATTGAATACTTCATCAATTTATAAGCATTTACGGCAACCTGACCTTGCAAAATATCCAAATTAGTTACGCTGTCAATTTGATTGAAAATACCGTCTTCCGAAATCAAATATTTTTTTGCAGTATTAATTTTCCACGAATTGCCGTCATAACGTACAAAATCGGAAACTAAAATTCCCGACAGCAAACTTGACCCTTTTTCACTGTCATTGTAAAAATCAAGAACAATAACATCATTAATATTATTTTGGTCGAATTTTGGCACTACAATAATTTTTTTCATTGAAGAATCAGGATTTTTAACGGGGAAAACAAACTGAGAAGAACGGCTTGTTCCTTTTATATCTTTTAGTTTTACGGCAGAATACGGCAAAAATTTTGAACCGACGATAAACGTAAAACAGGAAACAAAAATACTTAATATTATCGCAGGTGCTATTATTCTGAAAAAAGAAATACCGCAACTTCGAAGAACCGTAACTTCAAAATCCTTGCTTAATTTTTCAAAAGTTAAAATTGTACCCAATAACATACCAACCGGCAATGCAATATTTAAAACTTTCGGAAGTTCATACAATAGAACAGAAAAGGCGGTTTGTAATGTGTATGTTCCGTCAATTGTGCGTTGTACGGTTTTTAAGAGAATTTCCGGCATTATCCAAACAATCATAAAGACAAAAATGCAGGCAAAACACGCAAAAAATATTTGAGAGAAAATATACTTATCAAGTAATTTTAATTTAATCAAAGTATAAAATCCTTTCCCAAATAAAATTCACGAGCAATTTTATTATTTGCAATTTCATCTCTTGAACCTTGAATTTTAATTTGACCGTCAAAAATCACATAAGCCCTGTCGGTAATTGACAAAGTAGCTTTGGGATTATGGTCGGTAATTAAAACCCCCAAGCCTCTGTTTGAGAGGATTTTAATATTATCTTTAATTTCACCGATTGCAATAGGGTCAATGCCTGCAAAAGGTTCGTCCAAAAGAATAAACTCCGGGCTTGCCGCCAATGCTCTTGCGATTTCGACACGACGTCTTTCACCGCCGGACAATGCAACTGCAGGAGAATGTCTTAATTTTGTAACTCTGAATTCATCCAAAAGTTCTTCAAGTTTAGCTTTTTTTTCGTTAACGGTAAGTTTTTCGTTAAGTTCCAAGACAAGTTTAATATTTTCCTCAACGGTTAATTTTCTGAAGATTGATGATTCCTGAGGCAAATAGCCGATACCGTGTTTTGCTCTTAAATTCATTGTCATATTGGTAAGGTCGGTATTATCAATAAAAATTTTACCGGAATTAGGGCGAACAAGACCGACAACAATGTAAAACGTAGTTGTTTTACCGGCACCGTTAGGACCTAACAGACCGACAACCTCACCTTTGTTTACTTCAATTGAAATATCGTTAACAACGGTTCTGTCATTATATATTTTGACAAGATTTTCGGCTCTTATTTTCATCTTAATACCCCTATCTCAATAATAATACTTTAAATAAAAAAAAGCCTCGTGTCAAAGAAATTAATAATAAGCAACAACAAAAAAGAGGAAGCGAAAACTTCCTCTTTTTTAATAAATTAAGTATGATTATGCATTAACTTTTTTTGCTTGGGCTTCGTTAACGGGAACCCAATTTGCTGCCATAATTTTTTTGAAAGATTTTAAAGCCGTATCTTCAAGTTCGCCCAATTCTTCCGCTTTAACGATTAATTCTCTTAACGGCAATAATGCACGTTGGTCACGAAGGACGCCGAGAGCTGCCGCAGCACCTGCTCTGACAAGATCGTTTTCTTTTTCGTTCTTCATAACTTCGATTAAAGCAGGAACAGCTTTTGTATCGTTCAATTTACCCAAAGAAGTAACGGCATAAATTCTAACGTTAACCCATTCATCTTTAAGCATTTTGATAATATAATCAACCGATTTAGGGTTACCGATTTCACCCAAAGCACGGGTAGCATCACATCTTACGTTAACTTTTTCGCTGTCGAGAGATTCAATTAAAGAATCGGTAGCGACATCACCGATTTCAATAAGGGCATCGGTAGCCGTAATACAAACTTGAGGATTTTCGTCATTTAATGCTTCTACAAGGGGTTCAACAACTTCTTTACCGCCCAAACGACCCAAAGCACGTGCAGCACGTACTCTGACATCAACGTTTCTGTCTTCTCTTAAAGATTCGATTAAAGGGATTGTAGCGGAAACTTCGCCGAGTTCACCCAACGCACGAGCAGCGTATAAGCGAACGGAGCCGTTTCTGTCATTTTTCAAAACATCAATCAAAGGTTCTACGGCACTTGCGTCACCCATTTCGCCCAACACACGAGCAGCATTATATCTTACTTTTTCAGAGTTACTTGTTCTCAAATCACGTAACAATTCATCAAAAGACTTCTTTGCCTGTTTCTTTTTAGAGTTCACACTTATTGTCATTCTTCCTCCGACAAAATTACTTACTTACCTTCACTTATATATAAAATATTTTTTTATAAAATAATTGCCGATTTTTTATATAATATTAACTTTTATTAATTTTTAAATGTATAAACGACACTTAATTTATGTTTGTTATATCATTGTAACACATTTTTTTAAACTTTAAAACCATTTTTTTTAAATTCTGCAAATTTCGTGATAATTGTTTTTATAACATTATCTCATTTTCAAATATAGCCGGCTAATTTTTGTAACAAAAATTAATATTTTTTTTGTTTTTTTGTTGTATGCTTGTAATATATTGGAGGGATTTGCGTTGTTTGCTCGTTTTAAGGGGAGTTTGATTTTGTTTTTTACGGCGTGCAGAGCTTATACTACTGCAATTTCCGTCATGTCTTGGAGCATTCCTTTCCTGTTTGCGGCACTTTCGGGCGGAAATATATTTTACGGATTATTGGCATTATTCGGAATAGTCGTTTTGCACTATGCAACGAATATTTTTGATGATGCGATTGACTATACAAAAGAAATAATTGACGTTAAGAGGGGTCATAAGGATAAAATCAATCTCCAAGAAGGAAAATGTGCCTATATCATTAATAAAAAAATGTCATTAAAAACATGTTACCTTATAGCAGGCATACTTTTTTTAATCGGACTTACAATCGGTCTTTTCTTTCTCCACAACTGCGGAAAAGAGCTTCTTTACATCATAATTCCTGCGGGGATTTTATTTTTAACATATCCTTTAACCGGTTCCGTGGGATTAGGTGAAATTATAGTCGGTGTCGTATTTTCACCGATGTTATATACGGGTGTTTATTTCGTAATGACAAAGAGCTTTTCTCCCGAAATTTTTATTATTTCAATTTCAACGGGACTTTTAACAATTTCGGTTCTTCATAATCACATGTTGCTTGATTACAAATATGACAGTAAAAACGGGAAAATCACTCTCTGCCGAATTTGCGGTAATGAAAGAAATTCTTTTTATCTTTTAATCTTAATAATTTCATTGGCATACTTAAACCTTATAATTTTCACATTATTAAATAAGCTGAGTTATTATTACCTGATATCGTTGCTTTCAATTCCGCAATTCTTAATATTATATAAAACGGTAAAAAAATATATTGAAGATAAAAACGCAGAAATAAAATACAATATATTAATGGGCAATATGACACCCGTTAATAAAGCTCCCGTTGAACAGAAAAAATTTTTAACAATGTTTTTGGTAGTACAAAATTTACTTACGACATTTACAATATTGCTTTGGATATCAATTATTGCGGACAAATTAATTTAATGTACATAATAGAAAAATTAATAAAACTTTGTAAAAAACTTAAAAATAAAGAAAATGAAATTGTAATTCCAAACATTGACGATAATTATGAATTGGAAGATGTTTACACGTGCAAACATACTTTTATGCCGATAGATTCAACGGGAGAAACTCTTTCCTGTTCAAAGTGCGGATATTTAATCACAAAAAAAGAATTATTAAAAAAGAGAAAATAAATCAATTTTTCTTTTTCATCTTTTCGAGAACCGATTGAAAAGACTCTATCGGTTTAAAACTGAAACCGCAATTTTCGGACATTACGGCTTTCATATTTAAAATTCTTTCCGAAGGATATCTTCTGCAAATGCCGGGGCGTGATTTGTGTATTTTACAAATATGTTTTTCCTTATCAAAATTATTACATTTGAAAACAAGCCCGTTTTCGTCATTGTCAACAATTTCAATATATGTATAAAACGGATGTAATTTTTTCAATTTTTCAAAATCAGCAACATTTTTTAAAATTTTTCCGCAATGATTAACATAAATTTTTGAACAACAATCACCGCACCTTAAACAATGACCGTATCTGTAATATTTTCTGCGTAAAACATATTTATAAAAAAATTTTTTAAACATACACTTAATATTATACCCGAAGAAGAAAATGTATTGTAAAATAAATTATATGGATATAAAAGAACAATTAAGACTTATTCCCGAAGCAAGCGGTTCATACCAATTTTTTGACGAAACAAACACTATTATATATATAGGGAAAGCAAAAAATTTAAAAAGAAGGGTCAACAGCTATTTCAACAGAACGCACGACAGTGCGAAACTTAATGTTATGGTTCCTAAAATTAAGCGAATAGAATTTATAATTACAAATTCCGAAATCGAAGCGTTAATATTGGAATCGCACCTGATAAAAAAGTACAAACCCAAATACAATGTACTGTTGAAAGATGATAAAAAATTTCCCTATTTTGTAATTACAAAAGAAGAATATCCGAGAATTTTGGTATGCCGAAAAAGGAATAAAAATCCGATAGAAGGTAAATATTTCGGACCGTATACAAATATAAAATCAATGTACACGACATTGGATTTATTAAAGAAATTGTTTCCGTTGAAGCAATGTAAAACACCGAAATTTAAAGACCGCCCCTGCATATATTATCAAATAGGGCGATGTTTGGCACCGTGCATGAAAATTGTTTCGCCCGAAGATTATCAAAAACAGATAAAAAATGTTGAATTATTCCTTTCGGGGAAACAAATGCAACTTGTTGACGAGTTAAAAAAAATGATGGAAAAATTCGCACAAAGTCAAGAGTATGAAAAAGCGGCAAAATTCAGGGACAGTTATTTTGACGTTTTGAAAACAATCGAAAAACAAAAAGTAGTTTATGAAAATACAAAAATAAATCAGGATATTATTTCAATAAACAGTGACGAATTTTTGTCGGCAATATCTGTTTTGCAAATTCGTGACGGCAGGCTTACAAACAAAAAAGATTTTGAAATATCGAAATCGGATTACGATAATAACGAAGAAATTATTTCGTATTTTATAAAAGAATACTATCAAATGACGAGTGAAGAAGATATACCGTCGGAAATTATATTTTCCGAAAAAATTTCGCCCGAAGATAAAGAAATCTATGAAAAATGGTTAAGTTCAAAGAGGGGGAAAAGCGTAACGATAAACCCCGGTGCTACAAAAAAGAACAAAGAAATTCTTGAACTTGCACTGAAAAATTCCGATTATCACTTGCAGGAAATGAAAATTAAAACCTTGCAGGAAATACAGAATAATTATAACGAAACGGGGTCATATATACAGGAAAAACTCGGTTTAAGCAAATTTCCGCACAGAGTTGAATGTTTTGACATATCACACATTCAGGGAACAAATACGGTTGCTTCAATGGTTTCTTTTTACAACGGAATGCCAAAGAAAAGCGAATATAAAAAATACAAAATAAAATCATTGGAAAAAGGGAAACCCGATGATTTTCAATCAATGAGAGAAGTTATAACAAGGCGATATTCCCGTTTGTTAAAAGAGAATGCCGAATTTCCCGACCTGATAATAATAGACGGCGGAAAAGGACAACTTTCGAGTGCGGTTGAAATTTTAAGGGAACTCGGTATAAAAAATCAAAACATAGTTTCACTTGCAAAAAGGATAGAAGAAGTATTTATTCCGGATAATTCGGAACCTGTTTTATTTCCTACAAACTCTCAGGCATTGTATTTCTTTCAGCGGATAAGAGATGAAGCACACCGATTTGCGATTACGTTTCACAGACAATTGAGAGATAAAGAAGCACTGCACTCGGAACTTGACGAAATAAAAGGACTGTATAAAAAATCAAAAAAAATTCTTTTTGAGAAATACGGAAGCGTAAATAAAATTTCAAAACTGAAAAAAGAAGAATTAATGCTTTTGTTGTCAAAAAGTCAATCACAACTGGTTTTTGAATATTTTAACAATGCGGGGTAAATACTTTACAATTAATATATAATTGATATACCATAATAATAAAGCAGAAAGAGGAATTTATATAATGAGCGAATGTTTGGAAAAACCGCAACAAATAACGTTTGACGTTACGGACAGATGTCAGTTAAAATGCGTAACCTGCTCAAAATGGAAAACAGTGTCGGCTGACGTAATAAATAAAGAATTAACAACGGATGATTGGAAAAAAGTTCTTTCCGATTTACGAAATTGGTTGGGCGAAGGTTTTTGGTTCTGTTTTTCCGGCGGAGAACCTTTTTTAAGACAGGATATATTTGAACTTGCGGATTATGCACATTCACTCGGAATTAAAGTTGCGTCCATGACAAATGCGTTTAGTATTCAAAATCTGTATGAAAAAATTATAGATTCCCCGATTGAATCGCTGAATTTTTCTCTTAATGCAATTACAAATCCGCTTATTCACGATGAATCAAGAGGAAGAGAAGGTTCATTTGAGAAAGTTTTGGATGCGATTATGTCGTTAAAAAAGCTCAAAGACAAAAAAAATAAATATATCGGAATAAACATAGCGACAATACTTTTTCCCGAAAATTTGGAAGAAGCGATACCTCTTGTTGAATTTGTTACAAGAAATAAACTGAACGGTATAATGTTTCAATTGTTGGATGACAAAGAATCTTTCCACGGCTATCATTATCAAAAAGGTTGCGATACAACGGGATATGTTATGCCGAAAGATTTAAGAGAAAAATATAAATCAATGTCAAAGCGTGCAATTGAAATAATTAACAGATTAATTGAAATGAAACAGGCAGGGCATTCGATTTACAATTCTTATGAACAATTGGAAGCTATGAAAATATTTTTTAATAATCCCGACGATATTTTAAAAAGCATTATTTGTGATGTGGGTTCAACAAATTACGCAATTGACCCTTACGGCGATGTAAGATTATGCTTTAATATGGAACCTGTCGGAAACATAAAAGAAAATTTACCGCAAGAAATCTGGGAAAACGCAAAATCAGCAAAATGCAGAGCTATGACAAAATCTTGTAAAATGTATTGCCGAATGTTAAATTGTAATTTTAAACAAAATTTTGCGAATTTTAATATATCGGTTGCGGAACGCATAAAAAATAAAATTTCTAAAATTTTTTCGGGGAATAAATAATGAAATTTAATCCGAGTTCATTACTGCTTATTTCTATATTCAAGAACGTTATAAAAGATAAAACCGTTGAATTGTTTATAACATTTTTGAAACTTTTAAAAGAGAATGATAATTTTGAAATGATTTTAAAATCATATACAGACTTTATCATAAGTTTATATGAAACAAATGAAAATCAAAACATATACCTGCACATAAAAAACCTGATTTACACGGATGAAAACATAATTTCAAAAGGTTGTGTCGATTGTGCAAAACAGAATGATTTTTTGCTTTCGACTGCGGAGTATGAACTTACATTGCTGAGTAAACTGGCGGCAACGAACTTTGAATTGATTAAAGAAACCTTCAAAGAAAAGTTCCCGAACAGTGATGAAATAACCGACCACTTGCCCGTATACAAAAACGACGGTGCGAAGTCTTTTTACATAAACGAAATTACAAACGAATATCAAAAGAACGGATACGGAATTTTCTCTTGTTATAAAGCGTTTAAATACACTGATGAGGGTGAAATTATCCCGATAAAACGTATTGATGATATTTCGTTCAAAGATTTAAAAAACTATGAATATCAAAAAAACGTCATAAAAGAAAATACGCTTGCATTTTTAAACAACAAAAAAGCAAATAACATTTTGTTGTACGGCGACAGAGGTTGCGGGAAATCATCAAGCGTTAAAGCTCTTTTAAACGAGTTTAACGAATATAATTTAAAAATGATACAGGTTTATAAAGGCGGATTTGTTACTTTACCGGAATTATATGAAAAAATCGGAAATATGCCGTTAAAATTCATAATTTTTGCGGACGATATATCTTTCAGCGAAGATGATACGAATTTTTCCTCAATCAAAGCAAATTTGGAAGGTTCGCTTTGCAATAAACCCGATAATGTGCTTATATATGCAACAACAAACAGAATTCATCTTGTAAAAGAAACTTTTTCGGCAAGGGAAGGAAATGATGTTCATTTTAACGATACAATCGATGAAACGGTGTCATTGTCGGATAGATTCGGAATAATATTAACATATTCATCACTGAACAAAAACGAATACCTTGACATTGTTAAGAAAATTGCAAACGATTGTTGCGTTGAATTTAATGACGAACTGGCAAAAAAATCGGTAGCATTTTCAATTCAAAAAGGCATAATGACTCCGAGAGTTGCAAGACAGTTTATAAATGATATACTTTCAAATATAGAATATTAATTAAAATTTATTTTAAAAGAGCAGGAAAAATGAAAAAGCCAAAACGTGTAGTATTTAAGTTCGGAACAAACGTACTGAGAAATGACGATAAAGAAATTTCTCTATCGAGAATTTACTCTTTCATTGAAGAAATCTCAAAACTGCACAGACAGGGAATGGAAATTATTATCGTAACATCGGGTGCCGTCGGCTTAGGGGCAAAAACGCTAAACGTTAATTCTTCGGAAAGTTTGTCAATAAAGCAGGCATGTGCGGCGGTCGGACAATGCCAATTGATGTCCATATACGAAGACGGATTTCATAAATATTCCATCAACACGGCACAAGTACTTCTAACGGAAGATGATTTTTCAAACAGAGTAAAATATTTAAGTTTGACAAATGCACTTAATGCACTGTTAAGTTTAAACGTAATTCCGGTTATTAACCAAAATGATACGGTTTCGACACCTTATCCTGATAATGATTCAACACCGATATACGGAGTAAGTTTTGCGGATAACGACAAATTGTCGGCACTTGTTGCAAGTAAAATGGGAGCCGATTTACTCGTTATATTGTCCGACATTAACGGATTATATGACGATAACCCGAAAACAAACCCGAATGCAAAATTAATAACTGATGTAAAAGAAATAACAAAAGAAATCGAAAGTTACGGACAGGACGCTTCAAGCGGAGGACGTGGCGGAATGAAAACAAAATTGCAGGCTGCAAAAATCGTAACGCACTCGGGCGGTCACGTTATAATTGCCTGCGGAAAAGAACCTCAGATTATTAAAAGATTGTTTAATAAAGAAAAACTCGGAACAACATTTTATCCTGTTGAACAGCTTTCTCAAAAGAAACGCTGGATAGCTTATGCAACAAACATAACAGGACAAATTATAATTAACGAGGGGGCAAAAAAAGCGGTTACGGAACAAAATAAAAGCGTTCTTGCCGTCGGTGTAAAAACCGTTAACGGAAATTTTGCAAAAGGTGATGTTATTTCAATTCTTGATGAAAATAATTTTGAGTTCGCACGAGGAATTGCCAACTATAATTCGGTTGATTGCAAAAAAATCATCGGTTTGCACTCCGATAGTATTTTGAATACCCTCGGACATAAAAACTATGACGCAATAATTACAAAAGATAACATTGCATTTATATAAGGGGATATAATGTACGATATTAAGGAAATTGCAAAGAATGCAAAACAAGCTGCAACGGAAGCATTGCAACTTTCAAACGATGTAAAAAATTTGGCATTAACAAATATTGCACAAGCATTTGAAGATAATGCAGATAAAATTCTTTCGGCAAATAAAAAAGACCTTGAAAATGCCGCTAAATTGTTGGAAAGCGGAGAAATCACACAATCTGTTTATAACAGACTCAAACTGGATGAAAATAAATTAAGAGATATGATTCAGGGCGTAAAAGATATTGTAAGCCTGAAAGACCCCGTAAATAATATCATTTGGGAAAAAGAAATTGCAACGGGCATTACATTAAAAAAAGTTTCCTGCCCGATAGGCGTAATCGGTGTTATTTTTGAAGCAAGACCCGATGTTATCAGTCAAATTTCTTCACTTGCCTTAAAATCATCTAATGCCGTAATTTTAAAAGGCGGAAAAGAAGCAGAAAATACAAATAAAGAAATTTATAACATAATAATAAAAGCACTGTGCGAAACGGGCAATATCCCGCAAAACATGATTTCCTTGATTTTTACAAGAGATGACGTTAAAGAACTTTTAAATGCGGATGAATATGTAAATTTAATTATACCGAGAGGTTCAAAATCACTGGTAAAATACATAAAAGAAAATACAAAAATTCCCGTGCTCGGGCATGCTGACGGAATTTGTCATATTTATATCGACGAAAGTGCCGATTTGAATAAGGTTTTAAAAATATGTGTCGACGCAAAATGCCAATATCCGAGTGCTTGTAACTCCGTTGAAACAATAATCATAAATAAAAATGTCGTAAGCACGGTGTTGCCGGTTTTAAAAGAGGAACTTATAAAAAACGGTGTCGAAATTATTTTTGAAAATGAAAACATTAATTGGGCAACGGAATACGGTGATAAAAAAGTAGCAATAAAAGTTGTCGAAAATCTTGATGAAGCAATTAACCACATAAACAAATACGGCTCGGGGCATACGGATTGTATTATTACGGAAAACAAAAACAATGCCGATAAATTCATGACATTTGTTGATTCTTCGGGCGTATATCAAAACATCTCAACAAGATTTGCCGACGGTTTCAGATACGGTTTTGGTGCGGAAGTAGGTATTTCAACAAACAAAACTCACGCAAGAGGGCCGGTCGGTTTGGAAGGGTTAACGATATATAAATATAAACTTTTCGGCAACGGTGATACGGTTGAAGAGTTTGTTTCGGGGAAAAAGAAATTTAACAAAACTTAATAAATTCCCCTTTTTTGTCAATAAATAAAATTTATGAGTTTTATGACAACAGTCAGTAATAGGGAAAAGGTAATTATGAAAATAGGGAATATTGCACAAAATTTCGCCGTAAAAACAAACAATGTAAAAGCAACACCTGCGTTTAAAATGGCAAAATTATCGCCATTGGCACAAGATGCGGTTAATTTATCGGGAATTGTCAGAAACAGTTTTTTAAATCCGGCAATGTTTGAAAAGCAAGGTCATTTTAAAAAAGCTGAAATTTTAAAAGAATTAGGTCCGGGCAAACAATCTTTTGAAGAAATTTGCAGCAATTACGGTTGCTCAAACAATCCCAAAACAAATGCCGATTTTATAAGAAACCAGATTTTGCCGAAAAAAACAAACGAAACAATACAAAAATTGTTAAATACGGCAGGAAAAACGGAAGATTTCGGAAACGGAATACAACGTTTATATGAAGCAAACTATGATAATCCGGATTTATCATTAAATGATACAATGTCACTTTTAAATCTTGTTAAAGATAAAATGGATGCAAATTTCTATACGCAAAATTTAGGTATTCTTGAATCATCAAGAAAAGTAAAATAATTTTCCAAACAATATATCATGTAAAAGAAGAAGGACTTGTTTTTATAACAAGCCCTTCTTTCGTACATAACCGTAAAAATTTATTGCACACATGCCGATTTTTCCCTTTTGTAGGTATAGAAACAAAGAACAGTAGGGTGTAAAGAATTGCAATCTACGAAGCCGTAGGGTGCAATTTTTTGCACCGATGATTTATTAAAACAAAGAATTTTACAAAGTCCTCTCCGACGGGAGAGGATTTAGGTGAGGGTTGATTTAATGTAAATAAATAAGCGAAATTTTGTCACGTTCCTTCTCCTTCGGGAGAAGGTTAGGATGAGGGTAAATTTTGAGAAATAAAAACTTTATCAACTTTTACTGCATAAGAAAAATTTTACAAAGTCCTCTCCTGCGGGAGAGGATTTAGGTGAGGGTTGATATAAAATTTTAATAATTGTTATTAAAAATTTTATACACACAAGAAATAAATAAAACTTTTCAACCCGCCTCAAAATTTAATTTTTCAACGCAGTGTTTTCTCTCGAAAACAATAGTCTCGAAATCAAATTTTTGAGGCAGATTTTTATGTGTTTTCAAAACCTAAATTTTATTAAGTTCCTTCTCCGACGGGAGAAGGTTAGGATGAGGGTTGACTAAAAAATATAAATACTAAACAAGAAAATGTATTTTGGTTATATAAAAACAATATCTTGTATGTTATTTTTTTAACAACAAGATGTTGTAAGTACAAGGTTGTTTAATTAATATTATTTATTAATATCGGCAAACCCTCACCCCCAACCCCTCTCCCGCCGTAGAGGGGTATTTTTAATTTTTTACAAATAACAAAAATCATTTAGAATTGAAAATTAATTCAATTGAATATAAATAATTTCGGTGCAAAAAATTGCACCCTACCAGCTTATTGGAAAATAAGAAATCATCAGCCCATAACGTTTTACCGTCAGAAACAACT